>NZ_WYCT01000042.1 GCF_011008945.1 Streptomyces harenosi | reverse complement strand
GCGTCAGATGGGTATAAGAGACAGCTCGGGGGAGGCGGCTCTCGGGGAGTGGCGGCTCCCCGGGGAGAGGCGGCCCTTCCAGGAGAGGCGGTCCGCCCTACTTCACCGGCAGGTGGTACGCCACCCGGTAGCGGTCCGCGGGGATCACCACGTCGGCCGTCTCCACCGGGCGGCCCGAGGCGTAGAAGGTGCGCTGGACGACCAGCACGACATGGCCCGGGACACCGCCCAGGGCGAGCAGTTCCTCGGCGAGGCCGGGACGGGCGCCGACCTCCTCGGTGACGTTGTCCACGACGACGTCGATGGCGGCCATGCGCTCGACCACGCCCATCCCGCCGAGCGGCCCTTCCTCGGGGAGCATCACGGGCGTGCGCCCGGTCAGGGCGAGCGGCTCCCAGGAGGTGGAGAGCATCATCGCCTCGCCGCCCTCGCGGAAGAGGTACCGGGTGCGCATCACACGGTCGCCGGGCTCGATGGCCAGCCGCTCGGCGACGGCGGGGCACGCCTCGGCCTGCTCGCTGCTCGACTCCCAGGTGCCCCGCACCCCGGCGTCGGCCTGCTCCTGGCGGAAGGGCGTGGAGCCGTCGGCCGGACGGTACCCGGAGCGGGCGATGCGCCGGGGCACGGGCCGCTCGCGCACATAGGTCCCCGAGCCGGAGCGGCCCTCGACCAGCCCCTCGGCCATGAGCACCTTGCGCGCCTCCAGGGCGACGGTGTCGGAGACGCCGTACTCCTGGCGGATCCGGGCCTGGGAGGGGAGCCGGGTGTGCGGCGGGAGGAGGCCGTCGACGATCTTCCTGCGGAGATCACCCGCGACGCGCAGGTACGCCGGCTGCTCACCGAATGTCACTGGCCGCTCCCATCAGCTGTACAGACAGCTACAGCGTGGCAACCCCGGGTCGCGCCAGGCAAGCAAGGGCCAAAGAATCACTCGAAGTGATGACGGGCCCGGCGGAACGGCCGTGTGCAGGCGTTTTCTCCCCCCGGTGACGGCGATCACACCTGCATACCGCCGGCCTCCTCCACGCCTCCACCGCCGTCCGAGCCGCCGCCTTCCGGGCCGCCCGCGCCGTCCTCCTCGTACGACGGCGGGGTGGTGGCCAGTCCGAGGGCCTCGCGGGCGCCGACCGCGCGCTCGGGGTCGATGAGGTCGTAACCCTGCGCGTAGTGCCCGTAGAAGGTGTCGGCGTCGGGGGCCTCGGCCGCCCGCTCCCACTCCTCGCGCGCGGTCTCCAGTTCCCCGGCCAGCTCGGCGACCGGCCGGCGGGCGCCGGCGGGCCAGGAGTGCCCGCGCAGCGCCCCGGTCCGCTCGGCCAGGGCCTCGGCCATCCGCCCGGCCCACTCCCGGTGCCCGGGCAGGTCGTCCTCGACGTACTCGGTGCCGGGTTCGAGCTCCAGGGCCCGGTCGAGGACGCGCTCGGCCTTCAGGTACGCGAGCTGGTGGCCGTCCAGGGTCGTCTCGTCGGTGCGCAGGGACCCCGTGAGGACGCCCCCCGCGCGGGTGCTGCCGAAGAGGCAGGCGACCTCCCGGTCGCCGGTGCGCCAGCTCTGCCGGGTCGGCGCGAAGTAGTACACGTCGACGTCCCCGGGCACGGCCCAGGCGTCCATCGCGTAGCCGTCCCGCAGCGTGTGGCACCGGTCCTCGGCGGTGCGGGCGACCGTGTCCTCGCCGGGGTAGGAACCGGACGGCAGGTCGAAGGCGGCGAAGACCTCGCCGTGGTGGGGACCCGCGCAGGGCACCTCGTCGACGTCGAAGGCGAAGCCCTCCAGGGAACCGCCGGGGGCGTCGAAGCACTCCCCCTCGGCCAGCGAGTAGGCGGTGCCCTCCCCGCGCGCGGCATCGCGGACGCCGTCCCAGAACGCGGTCACGGCCCCGGTGGCCAGCGACACCGTCCACAGGGCCAGTCCGGCCGCGGACAGCACGCACCCGGCCACGGCGAAGCCTTTGCCGCGCTGGCCCCGCCGCCTGATCTGACCCAGCGCCACCAGGCCGAGGACCAGTCCGAGGGCCGGCAGGAAACAGAGCAGGCCGAGGACGAACGCGGCGATCGCGACCCCGTTGACGGTCGACGGAGCGCCGTACGGTCCGGGCGCGGGACCCCAGGCCGGCTGCGGCTGCGCGGGGTACGGGCCCTGCGGGTACGGCCCGTAGGGCCCGTGGGGCTGCGGGGGCCCGGGGGGCGGAGGTATGGACACGGGTACCGGGCTCCTGCTTCAGGCGGCGGTGCGGGCGCCGGGAGGCGGCGACGGGACGGCGACGCGGCGGACTGCCGTACGGCTGTACGACTGGGGCATCGTAAGCGCGGGGCCCGCGGGGACGTCAGACCTCCCCCCGGCCGCCGCCGGCCGTTCTCCCGTTCGCCCTCTCCCCGTCGCCCACCGCCGCCCGCGCTCCTCGCACCCGCGCGGGACCCCGGTGTCCCACGCCGGGCACGACTCGTCCCCGCGGCGCTCCGGGCGGTGGCCGGAAGTTGTGCCGCGGGGACGAGGTGTGTGGCCGGCCGGGCGTCAGAACTGAAGCGCCCAGGCGTCGATGCGGCCGGTGTCCTGGGCCGCGTTGTCACCGACCCTCAGCTTCCACGTGCCGCCGGCGGCCTCGGCGGAGGCGTCGACGGTGTACGTGGTGTCGATGTTGTCCGCGCTGCCGCCGGTGCCGTACGACTTCAGCGTGTACGCCGTGCCGTCGGGGGCGATCAACTGGACCTGGAGGTCGCCGATGTAGGTGTGCGCGATGTGCACCTCGACGGCCAGCGCCGAGGGGGCGTTGCCCGTGACGCCGGAGACGGTCACCGGGGACTCGACGGTGGCGTTGTCGCCGATCGCGTAGTCGCCGGTGTTCTCGAAGCGCGGCCCGGGCGGGGTGGTCGTACCGCTGCCGACGTACAGCAGCCGGTTGGGTGAGCCGGTGCCCGGGTTGGTGACGACGCCGGTGGTGGCGGCGGACGTCAGCGCGGAGGAGACCTGGGCGGGGGTGGCCGTGGGGTTGTCGGCCAGGTGGAGGGCGGCGGCACCGGCGACGTGCGGGCTCGCCATGGACGTACCGGAGATGGTGTTGGTGGCCGAGTCGCCGGTGTGCCACGCGGAGGTGATGGACGAGCCCGGCGCGAACAGGTCCAGGACCGTGCCGTAGTTGGAGTAGCTGGCGCGCGCGTCGCTGGAGGTGGTGGCGCCGACGGTGATCGCCTCGGTGACGCGGGCGGGCGACCGGGTGGAGGCGTTGGTGGACTCGTTGCCGGCCGCGACGACGAAGGTGACGCCGGAGGCGACGGCGTTGCGGACGGCGGTGTCGAGGGCGGTGTCGGCGCCGCCGCCCAGGGACATGTTGGCGACGGCCGGCTTGACCGCGTTGCGGGCCACCCAGTCGATGCCGGCGACGACCTGGGCGGTGGTGCCGGAACCGGAGTTGTTCAGCACCCGCACGCCGACGACCCTGGCCTTCTTGGCGACGCCGTACGCGGTGCCCGCGACCGTGCCGGCGACATGGGTGCCGTGGCCGTTGCCGTCCTGGGCGGTGTTGTCGTTGTCGACGGCGTCGTAGCCGTAGGAGGCCCGGCCGCCGAAGTCGGTGTGGGTGATGCGGACGCCGGTGTCGATGACGTAGGCCGTCACCCCCTGCCCGGCCGAGTCCGGATAGGTGTACGAGCTGTTCAGCGGCAGGTTGCGCTGGTCGATCCGGTCCAGGCCCCAGGACGGCGGGCTCGGCTGGGTGGCGGCGATGGTGAAGGTGCGGTCCTGGACGACGGAGGCGACGGCCGGGTCGGCGGCCAGGCGCTTCGCCTCGGTCTCGGACGCCTCGATCGCGTAGCCGTTGAGGGCCTTGGTGTACGTGCGCTCGATGTCCGCGCCGTACTTCTTCGCCACGGCCCGGCCCGCGGCGGAGGCGGCCTTCTCGCTCCTGAGGGTGACGATGTAGCTGCCGGCGACGGCGTTCGCGGCGTCCTCGTACTGGATGACGCCCTCCGCGGCGGCCGGGGCGGCGCCCGCGGGCAGGGCGGACAGGAGGCTCGCGGCGAGTGCGGCGGTGGTCGCGGCGCCGAGCGCGGCCAGTCTTCGGCGGGTGTGACGCATCACGGTCATGTGAGGGGTCCTCCTCAGTCGGTGGTGCGTGGTGGGGTTGGGTGCACGCCCATCGAGCCGCCCCGGAACCGTCGCAAGGCGTGGTCATGACAATTCCGGCACGGCGTTCGTGCGTTGTGCGTCAGCCGAAAGATTGGGGCCTGCAGAGGAATTGCACAAGAGTTCCGCCGGGCTTTCACCTACGGATGTGCATGGGCCCGCACAGATGTGCGGGCCCGGTGGCCGGGGCGGTCCGGTGGACGGGTCAGTCGTCGAAGCCGGTGGCGCGCGCCCGCTTCTCCCACGGGGCGATGTCCTGCCTGACCTGGTCGAGGTGGCCGAGGACCGCACCGACCCCGTCATCGCCCAGCGGCAGGCGCAGCGGGGTGTTCTCGTCCTCCAGTGCGGCGAGGATGAGGGCGGCGGCCTTGGCGGGGTCGCCCGGCTGACTTCCGTCACCACCGGTCACGAAGTTCCGGGTCTCGCTCACCTTGGAGTAGACGCCGCTGTCCGCGCTGAGCCCGGCCCGGCCGGAGCCGAACAGACCGGTGCGGAAGGCCCCCGGCTCCACGATCAGCACCTTGATCCCGAACTCCCGGACCTCGTCCGCGAGCCCCTCGGACATGCCCTCCAGGGCGAACTTCGTACCGCTGTACGCCGAGAAGCCCGCGAAGGACATCCGCCCACCCATGCTGCTCATCTGTACGATCGCGCCGGAGCGCCGTGCGCGCAGGTGCGGCAGCGCGGCGCGCACGAGCGCGGCGGGACCGAACACGTGCACGTCGAACAGGGCGCGCAGCTCCTCCTCCGTGGTCTCCTCGAAAGCGCCGACATGGGTGCGCCCCGCGTTGTTCACCAGGACGTCGATCCGTCCGTGGCGGGCCACCACATCGCCTACCGCGGCCTCGGCGGCGGCCGTGTCGGCCACGTCCAGGCGCAGCGCCTCCATCTGGTCGGGATGGGCGGCCACCAGGTCGTCCAGCACCTCGGGCCGCCGCACCGCGCCCACCACCACGTCCCCGTCGGCCAGGGCCGCCTCGGCGATCGCCCGCCCGAACCCGCTGCCCGCCCCCGTCACCAGCCACACCTTGTTCATGCCGGTCCCCATGTCCCCTCGTATGCAGGGCGGTTGGTCCGCCGCGTCACCGGCCATGCTGCTGCGTGCGGTGGCTGGACGTCCAAGATCCCGGGTGATAACCGATGGTCATGACGAGCGATGTGCACCTGCGGGACCTGCGCTACTTCCTGACCGTCGCCGAGGAGTTGCACTTCACGCGCGCGGCCGAACGGCTGTACGTTTCCCAGCCCGCGCTGAGCAAGCAGATCCGGGCGCTGGAACGGCAGTTGGGCATCGAGCTGTTCCGGCGCGACCGGCGGGGCGTCCTTCTGACCGAGGCGGGCAGCGCCCTGCTGCCGCACGCCCGCCGGGTGGTGGACGCCTGGGCGGAAGGGGCAGCGGTGGTGGCGGCGGCCCGGGCGGCGCGGCGCGGCACCCTGGTGGTCGGCATGAGCACCAGCCCCGGCCGCGGCGGCCTGCTCCCGGCGATCCGCTCCCGCTTCACGACCGCACATCCGCACGCCACCGTCCGGCTGCGTCAGGTGGGCTGGGAGGACCCGACGGCGGGCCTGGCCGACGGTGGAGCGGACCTCGCCTTCGTATGGCTGCCGCTGCCCGAGGCCCACCGCTACGCCTGGACGGTGGTGGCGGAGGAACCCCGGCTGGTCGCCCTGCCCGTCACCCACCCCCTCGCGGCCCGCGCCGAGATCGACTTCGCCGAGCTGGCGGACGAGCCGTTCCTCGCCCTGCCGCCGAGTGCGGGCGTGCTGCGCGACTTCTGGCTCGCGACCGCCGAACGCGCCGGGCGCACGCCCCGCGTGGGCGCGGAGATCTCGGGCACGGAGGAGACGTACGAGGCCCTGGTGGCGGGGCTGGGCGTCTGCCTGGTCGCGACGGGGAACGCGCCGCTGATCACCCTGGGCGGCGTCGTCACCCGCCCGGTGCGCGGGCTGTCCCCCAGCCGGTACGCGCTGGCCTGGCGGCGCGAGGACGGGGAGCGGGCGCTGGTGCGGGACTACGCGCGGGCGGCCCGGGACGTGGTGGCGGCCGGGACGCGGGCGGCGTCCGCCGACACATGGACCGCTCCCCTCCGAATCGCTACCGTCGAGCCATGACCTCCCTCACCGAGGGTCCGCACCGGCGGGACACCCGGCGTGGGGCGGCGTCCCGCGGCCCGGCGCCGCTGCGCCCGGCGGGGCCCGGGCGAGGCCGTCCGCCCTCCCCGGTCACGGACACCGGCCGTCGCTGCGGCCGCCCCGGACCGGGAGCCGGGAACGGCGGTGCCCCGGCCCTCCGAGGGGGCGGCCGCACACGCCGCGGCCGTGTCTAAGATCGCATCACCGAACAGAACTGCACCCTTTGCATTTCGAACTGTCAGCAGACACGCGGGGGACCACGTGGGTGATCACTTCAAGGTCGAGGTCAACGATCTCGACCGGCTCATCAAAGAGCTGCACAACAGTCAGGACAACATGCGCAAGGCCCTCAACGCCCTGAAGGACGTGGGCCCGAAGAGCACCGGCAGCGAGGAACTGGACAACGCCTGCGACGAGTTCCACGACTCCTGGGACAACGCGATCAAGAAGATCGCGGACGGCACCCAGGCCATCGAGGAGCGGCTCAAGCAGACGAAGAACAACTACGAACAGACCGAGCAGGCGATCCGCGACGCCTTCACGCAGGCGGAGAACAGGAAGCCCACGCCGGCTCCCGGCCCCTCCCCGTCCCCGGCGGGTGCCCGATGAGCGGCCCCCAGGAGTTCCCCGCGATCGGCTTCAACCCGGCGCCCGGCAAGGTCGAGAGCGTCGACGACCTGGTCACCAAGCTCAACAGCGCGCTGACCGGCCTGGACAACGCCCACCGGATCCTGAGCTCGCTGCGCGGCGAGGGCGGCGGCCGGGCCTGGGAGGGCGAGGCCGCCAAGGCGTTCGCCGACAAGGTCGGTGACCTGCCCAGGTACGTGGGCGACAGCCGGGACGCCATCCGCTCGGCCTCGTCCCAGCTCAAGTCGTGGCACGGCATGCTCGCCGGCTACCAGTCCAAGGCGCGGGAGTACGAGACCCAGGCGGCCTCGGTCAAGCAGCGCGAGAAGACCTTCCGCAGCGAGTACGACAGCGCCGTCAACGCCTACAACCAGGCGGCGGCGGACCCGGCGTTCCGCCTCTCCGGGACGTACTACACCGACCAGGCCGCGCTCCAGGAGGCCCAGGCCAGGATCGACGCGGCCAACGCCCGGCTGAAGAAGGCCGGCGAGACCGTCGACTCGGCGAAGAACAAGCTCGAGGGCGCCATCGACGAGTTCGAGGCGATCGTCAAGCGCGCGAAGGAACTCCTGGAGGAGCACCAGTCGGAGGCCCGCAAGGTCGCCGGCACGATCCGCAAGGCCACGGACGGCGCGCCCAACCCGGGGATCTGGGAGGGGCTGGCCGATGCCTTCACCCGTCTCGGGCACAGCATCCAGAACTGGTGCACCAAACACGCCGACCTGCTGAAGAAGATCGGCGACTGGCTGAGCATCGCCTCGACCGCCATGGGCGTGCTCTCGCTGCTCACCCTCTGGTGCCCCCCGCTCTCGGGCGCCTTCGCCCTGGCCGGCGGTGCCCTGTCGCTGGGCGCCCTGGCCACCCACGGGGCCGCCAAGCTCGGCGGGGCCGATGTGAGCGCGATGGATCTCGTGGGCGACGCGCTGGGCGTCGTACCGCTCGGAAAGCTGGCCACGACCGCGACGGCGGGCGTCAAGGTCGCCATGAAGACGGCCAAGAACGGCGTCCAGATGATCGACCGGGTCAGGAAGATCGAGGCGCTGACCGAGGCGGGGTACGACGCCGCCAGGCTCCAGGGGAAGTCCCTGTTCGGCCTGGGGCGGGAGTACGCCGAGGGAAGCATGAAGTTCACCACGTCCGGCTTCGGCAACCGCATGAAGATGGCGTGGGACAACCACGTGCTGGACACCATGGGCGCCTCGCTGAAGGAGCGCGGTCTCAGCAAGGTCGTCGAGTGGGCCCCGCAGAGCGTCAGGAACTCCCTGCAGGGCGCCATCCGCGCCGACGGCACGCTCGACCCGATGTCCTGGTGGTCCCGCGGCACCCAGATCGCCGGTCAGGCACCCGGTATCGCCCTCGGCGTGTACAACGCCTTCACGGGCTCCGACACCCCCGCGGCCGGGAAGCTCTGAGGGATGCGGGAACCAAGAGGATCGAGGCATTGATGACGACAGCACCCCGGCCGGCTCAGGAAGTTCTCATCGAGTTCGAATCACCGGAGGACTTCCACGAGATCCCGCTGCTGCTGCCGCCCGACGCTTTCGAGGCGGCACTCGAGGAGCTGGCCGCGAAGATCTGGCCAGGAGGCACCGACTTCCAGCGGGAGACGACCGCGGCCGTCTACCGCACCATGGCCGAGGCCCTGGAGGAGGACGGGACCCTGCACGCGGCGGTCGGCCTGTTCGAGACCGAGGCCGGGGAGGTGAGCATCGCCAACCTGCTGGTGCGGCTGGAGGACATCGAGGCGGACCGGCCCGATGTCGTCGCCGCCTCGCTGCACGAGGCGCTCTCCCTGGAGGAGCACCGCGACGTCCACCGCGTGGACCTCGCCTGCGGCCCGGCCACCGTGTCCTTCCACGCCACCGAGTTCGGCGGCGGCGAGGTGACGAACCCCATCGCCTTCGCCCACGTCGAGCTGTACGTTCCCTCGCCGTTCGGCGGGAAGCTCCTGGTCGTCACCTTGAGCACGCCCAGTCTCGCCGAACTCCCCGTGTACGTGGGCCTGATGTCGCGCCTGGGAGACACGGTGCGTTTCAGCAGGGACACCGACGAGGACCCGGGCTCCGCGCCCGGGGACGGCGAGGGCACCGCGGACGGGCAGGGCCGGCGCATGACCATCGAGCAGGAGACCCGCTCGGTCTTCGGCTGAACGGATCGCCCTGCCCCGGGGGGGCGGATCGTCCACGGCCTCGGCTCGCCGGCCGCGGCTCGCCGGCCGCGGCCGGGCCCTCCGGCCCCTCCCGGTCCGCTTCGGTCCGGGCACCGTTCCCGCTCGTGACCGGGGCGGACCGGCTCCGCGGCCACCGGCCGCGGGCCGCGTCGCGCGCGACCTACGCGGCGGGGTGGTCGGTGACCGTCGCGCCCTACGCGGCGGGACGGTCGGTGACCGGGACGCCGGGGTCGTCGGCGAGATAGACCCACAGCCCCTGCGAGGGGTCGCCGTCGACACAGGGCTTGGCCTGCAGCCCGTGGCGGGCCACGGCGGCCTGGACCGCCGGGTAGTGCGCGCCCCGGTACTCACGGAAGTCCACCGCCAGGGCCTTGACCCGGCTCTCCGCTCCACCGGAGGTGCGGGAGACGTACTCCTGCGGAAACCTCACGGACGTGCCCCAGGCGAGCTTCCCGCTTCTCAACTCCCCGGCCAGCCGGGCGAAAAGCCGGTCCGCGTGCCCCTCCCAGCGACTGGCGTCGCGGCTCAGCGCCAGGGACAGCCGCGCGGGCGTCAGGAAACGGGCCAGCGGATCCCTCATGTCGGCACCGTTCACGCCGTCCCCGAAGAACATGGCGGCGTTCCAGACGAGCCTGACCACCAGCTCGATGGGGATCAGCAACCACTGGAAGACGAACCACGCCAGAACGCCCGACCTGGCGGGCGGCCGCGGGGCCCCGTCGAAAGCAGGTGACTTCATCGGTCCGTTTCCCTGTTCTCCACTCGGCTCAGTACTCCACGCAGGGACAACTGTGCCACGCGGACGGGAAGGCCAGGGGCCACCGGTCCCGGCGGGTGACGTCCGTACCGTCTCGGTGCCGGACCGCCGGGCACGGCCCGGCAGCCCAGGGACGGGCTCGACGCGGCACGCGCCGGGCGGCGAGGAACCGGCCCCGGGCAGCGAGGGGCCGGCCGGCCGCGCCGGGAGGTGAGGAGCCAGTCGGCCGCGCCGGGCGGCGAGGAACCGGCTAGCCGCGCCGGGCGGTGAAGAACCGGTCGGCCGCGCCGGACGGTGAGAAACCGACCGGCCGCCTCGGGCGGCGAGGAACCGGTCGGCCCGTGGGGGCCGAGCGCCGGTGCCATGGTGGGTGCTTCGCTCCCGCCCTCCTCCAGCCGAAGGGCTTCCCCCGGCCTGAGGGGGGGAGGACGGCGAGGTCCGATTCCACCGGCCGCGCCCGGCCGGCGGCACGCACGGCATCTCCTCACTCGCAGCCCGGTGCGACCAGCAGGACTCCGGTGACCGCGGCCTTCTCCCCCATGACCGTCCCCTGACCGGCAACCCGGCGGGGGACGGTCATGTACTTGCATTACCCCGCGTCTGCAACTATCGTCGTCCACAACAAAGCGCGTCTGCAATTATTTGGGACGCGCGTCCGGCTTCGCGGGGCGCGGCCGTGCACCGAGCGCCGCGGCCCTGCCGGCGGAGCCGGAGCCCACCGAGGCGCCTGTCCACCGCCGACGGCGCCCCGTCCGGCCCGCGTCGGGGTACCCCCCGACGACGAGAATCGACCGAAAAGGCACCACCATGTCACTGAAGAACCTCCTTCCCGGCCGCCTCGGCTTCGGTACCGCCCCGCTGGGCAACATGTTCCGCGCGATCCCCGACGACGAGGCCCGCGCCACCGTCGAGGCCGCCTGGGACCAGGGCATCCGCTACTACGACACCGCCCCCTTCTACGGCGCCGGCCTCGCCGAGGAGCGTCTGGGCCAGATCCTGTCCACCAAGCCCCGTGACGCCTACGTGCTGTCCACCAAGGTCGGCCGGGTCGTCCTCGACGAGATCGAGACCGACGTCCCCGACTTCGGCGAGAAGGGCGGGCTCTTCGAGCACGGCAACCCCAACAAGATCCTTCACGAGTGGACCGCCGAGGCCACCGAACGCGCCATCGAGGGCAGCCTCAGGCGCCTCGGTGTCGACCGGCTCGACATCGTCTGGGTGCACGACATCGCCCAGGACTTCCACGGCGACGCCTGGATCCAGAAGTTCGAGGAGGCCCGCACCGGTGCCTTCCGCGTCCTGTCCCGCCTGCGCGACGAGGGCGTCATCAAGGCGTGGGGCCTGGGCGTCAACAAGACCGAGCCCATCGAGCTGACCCTCGCCCTGGACGAGCCCCGCCCCGACGGCTTCCTCCTCGCCGGCCGCTACACCCTCCTCGACCACGAGCACGCACTGCAGCGGCTGCTGCCCATGGCCCAGGAACAGGGCGTCGAGATGGTCGTCGGCGGTCCCTACAGCTCCGGCATCCTCGCCGGAGGCAGCCACTTCGAGTACCAGCAGGCCCCGCCGGAGATCGTCGAGCGCGTCGGCAGGCTCAAGGCCCTCGCCGAGAAGCACGGCATCAGCATCAAGGCCGCGGCCCTGCAGTTCTCCCTCGCCCACCCGGTGACCGCCGCGGTCATCCCGGGCGCCACCCGGCCGAGCCGTATCGCCGAGGACCTCTCCGCCCTGAACGAGACCATCCCGGCCGCGTTCTGGCACGACCTGCGCGCCGCCGGCCTGGTCAGCCCGGCCGCCCCGCTGCCCGACGGCGCCTGATCCCGGCACACCCCCAGCACCGCACACCCTCCCCCCCACAGCAAGACCCAGGAGCAAGACCATGGCTTCGACCTCCGTCAGCCGCACCGTGCCCGCCTCGCCCGAGAAGGTCTGGAGCCTCATCGGCGGCTTCGGCGCCCTGCCCGACTGGCTCCCCTACATCCCCGAGAGCACCGCGCTCGAAGGGGGCCGGGTACGCCGGCTGAAGAACCCCGAGGGCGAGGTCATCATCGAACGCCTCGTGGACTTCAACGAGAGCGAACGTCGCTACAGCTACGCCATCCTCCAGGCCCCCTTCCCCGTCAACGGCTACGTCTCCACCATCCGGGTCCACGCCGTCCCCGGCCAGGAGAACGCCGCCGAGGTCCAGTGGTCCGGCCGCTTCCACCCGGACGGCGCCACCGAGGACGAGGTCGTCGACCTGTTCACCGGCATCTACCGCGACGGCCTGGACGCCCTCCACCAGACCCTCGCCGCCTGACACCAGGGCCATCACGGGCCCCGCCCCGCGGCCCGGTCACGCCCCACGCGTGCCCGGGCCGCGCCCCGTCGGCACGCCGTACCGAGGGGTACGACGTGGCATCCGGCGAGGAACCGGAACCGCAGGCGTCCTTGCGGCAAGCCCGGCACCTCCGACATCGTCGATGCCGTCGTCGTGACCATGACATCCCGCCTCGGCGCCATCATTCGAACCTCGGACCCGCACGACATCCGCAGCCCCGTCGCCGGCCAGGACATCGCACCAGGCCCTGTGATCCGCACCGTCTGGGCACCGGTCGTCTCCGACGCCCAGCCCGTGCAGATCGCCGAGGCGGCGGCAGGTACGGCCGTGGATGCTGGGCTTCTTGTCGTTCTCGACCTTGTCGGCGAAGGCGTCCGCACCATCCAAGCCCGCCCGACGAGGAAACGACCTCTCCCGCTGCCGCCCGCGCCTGCCGCCCGGCTCCCGGGAGCGCACCGTCCACCATGCCGACACCGCGGGCGATCACAAGGGCAGTTTCGGTCCCGGACGTCCCTCTTGCACTCCTGAAAGACGCTCGCCACCTGCAGCCCCCGCGGTCCTCCGCCCGACCCGTGTTCGGAAACCGTGCACCGCCACCTCGCGGATGGGTAAGGGCGCGGCGAACCCCGCTCTCCGGCGAATGCGGAACCGAGCTCCCCACGGTCCCGCGGGCCATCGGGTCGGCGAGACGCTCCTCGCTGGATGCGCTCGCGCCCCCGGCGCTTGTCGGCATGTGATCCGTTTACCAACATCGAAGGCCATACCGCGCTATGGTCCATGTATGGCTACCAAGAAGGTGACTATCACTCTCGACGAATCTCTGGTCGAAGCCCTGGCCGGAGCCGCCGAGGAAGAAGGCATCCCACTCTCCCGCCTCGTCGCCGGAGCAGCCGAACGCGAACTGCGCCTGCGGGCCGGCCGCGCCGTCATCCAGGAGTGGCAGGCAGAACACGGCGCCTTCACTCCCGAAGAGCTCGCCGCCGCCCGCGCGGACCTTGCGGCCGCCGACGCCGAATACCTCAATGGTTCGGGAGCCTCGGCCGCGTGAACATCCCCTACCTGTACGACGCCGGAGTCCTCATCGCCATCGACAACGACGACCGACGCATGTGGGCCCGTCACAGCCTGGCCCTCGAAGACGGCCGGGACATCCACATCCCCTCCATCGTCGTCAGCCAGGCATGGCGGGACTCCCGCCGCCAGGTCAGACTCGGCAAGTTCCTCGCCGGGTGCCACGTCGTACCCGTCGGCATCGAAACCGCCAAAGCCGCAGGCATCCTCTGCGGCAAGGCCGGCACCTCCGACATCGTCGACGCCGCCGTCGTGACCATGGCAGCCAGCCTCGGCGCCATCATCTGGACCTCGGACCCGAACGACATCCGCACCCTCGTCGACACCCAGGACATCAAACCCGCCCCCGTCATCCGCACCGTCTAGCAGTCCAGCCGCAGGACCGACTCTGGCTCACCTCCGGTGGTTACGCACGGCGACGGTAGTCACGCACAGTGATACGCCGCCCAGCTCACCGGCCTTCGAGGGACGCCGTTCACCGCCCCGGACGTCGCCGCTGGTACGAGCACGTTCACACCGAGGACGGCAGGGGGCAGCGCAGACGCCGAGGACCGGGGTCGGGGTCGGGGTCGGTGGGAGACGAGCGAGGAGGACACTCTGCCTCCCCACTTCTGGGACCCGTCGCACACCCCGCACCGGCCCGCCGAAACCGGCCCGTGGGACGAGGACGACGAGAACAGGATGTGATCCGGTGGACGGTCGGCGCTCCGAGGCTCCCCTTCGCCGCACACCGCGGCAGGAGAGCGTCCGCCCGCCCCGAGCCCCCTTGCGCACAGTCACGAGAAACGGCGATGCCAAGACAGAGGTCCGAGGAGCAGGATTCCCGGCACCGTCCCAGCACGGGAAGCAGCAGGGGGACCGGCTCCCTGACGGCCGGTCCCCCTGACCTCCGCGAACACAACGAAGGGCCCGACTGTGTGTAACGCCGCAATCACACGTCGAAGCGGAATGTCTGCGGGCTGATCCTGACCTGCGGCGGAGCCCCCTGCATGTGCCTGACCTGGGGTTTCCTCGTTGGCATACGTTGGCTCCCGACGGCCGTTTACGGGTGTCCTGCGGACTGGCTGCGGACCGGCCGGGCGGGCGGAGGCCGAGAAATCCATGGCGCACCGGCAGGACCGGCAAGGAGACTGCCCGAGTGAGCGACCGTTACCCCTGCCCATGCTGCGGGCACCGCGTGCTGGGCGAGATGCCCGGCTCGTACGAGATCTGCCCCGTCTGCTTTTGGGAGGACGACGGGGTCCAGTTCCGCTGGCCGACCATGGCCGGCGGGGCCAACAAGGTCTCCCTGATCGAGGCCCAGCGCAACTACCAGGACTTCGGCGCCTGCGACGAGCACGGCTCGCGGTACGTTCGCCCTCCGGCCGAGGACGAGCCGCTCGACCCCGCCTGGCGCCCCATCGATCTGACACGGGACTCCTTCGAGGACTGGGCGGCCGAGGACCGCGCCCCATGGCCCGACGACCACTCGGTGCTCTGCTGGTGGCTGCCCACTTTCTGGCGCCGGGACCACTCCGCGTCATGACCTCCCACATCGAGACACTCGTCCAGCAGCTCGACGGCAAGGCCGACGAGTCCTACAACGCCCGCGCGGAGCTGATCCGGATCGGCGCCGACGCCATACCCGCCGTCATCAACGGCCTGCCTTCCCTCGGCGGCTTCGGTCAGCTGACCGCCATCGAGGTTTTCGAGGAGGTGGGCGATCCCCGCTGCGGCCCCGCTCTCATCGGCCTACTGGACAGCGACAACCCAACCGTCCGCGAATGGGCAGCCATGGCCCTGGCGAGCCTGGAGATCGACGGCGCCATCGCGCCCCTGCGCCGCGCCTACCGCGCCTGCCTGGAACGGGCGACCCCACCGGACTGGGCCGAGTCTGTCGGCATCCGCTGGGCGCTGACCGAACTCGGCGCCCGCACCCCCGTCGTCCCGCCGCTCACCGCGCGCCTGCGAGACACCGCGGCGGACGACGCCCCCGGCTGGCCCTCGGCCCACTTCACCGAGATCATCAACGACCTGGCCGACCACGCCCAGGTGATCCTCTACTCCCAGTTCTGGCGAGTGGACGCCGGCCGCACGTACGGCGTCTCCGGCACCGGCCTGGACTGGGAACTCGACTGGACCGCGCCCTGGGAGCACCTGGTCGAGGAGTCCCGCACCTGGTCCCTGCTGGAAGCCTCCGAAGCCCCCGTCGGCGACGACATCTTCGTCGCCTCCACCTGGATCGACCGTACCGATCTGTACCCGGAGAGGTGACCGATGCCGTTCCAGCACCCCGACGAGGTCGGCTACGGCTACGTGATCGAGCGCTACGCGGCAAGGAAGGACTCGGGCCACGCGCGCTACCTCGTCCTGAAAAGTGGTCGATTCCTGCGGCCCGAGTGGCCTCACGGCGAACGTTTCGCCCATCACCTCATCGACGACGCGGCCACGATCACCGATGCCGAGTTGGAAGCCCTCCTCGGCTACGAGTGGCGCTCGCGCCTCACCGCCGCATGGCTGATCGGCGTCGACCGCCGCGAACGGTTCCGCGAACGCATCGGCGACCTGCTCCTGGCCAGCGAGGTCTGCTTCTCCGGCAGCGCCTACTGCTTCGCCCTGGCCCGCTTCGGCACCCACCATGCGGACCGCTTCACCCAGCCTGACGGTCTTTGGGACCAGTGGGCCAATGCCCTGGCCCACCTGCACGGCCACCCCGCATACACCCCCGTCGAGCGGCGCCGCTCGACAGACCTCCAGTGCGAGTTCGCCAACAACTGGTCCCGTACTGAGCATCCGTTGGAGGCCATGGGGAGGGATGCAAAGCCTCGCAGCACAACTGTCGTCTGGTCACTTTCGTTCAGGCACAGGGACATGGCGCGGTCAACTTGGCGTCAAGACAATGCACTTCGGGCACTCTGTGCCGATACGATGCTGGTCCTGCGACGTCCGGCCGTTGGCCAGAGAGCGAGTAGCCAAGAATGAACCTCGCCACGATCGAACGGATGGTTCGAGACGGAGATCTGAGCCTTGATGCGCTCAAATACCTAGTCGACTGCCGCGGCGAGTGCGAGTGGCTCGATTTTAAGCAGCTCTTCCGACTTGAGTCGGACTACGACATTTCCGCCTTCGCTAAAGACGCGCTCGCAATGAAGAACACAGGAGGTGGCTACCTGGTAATTGGTGTCCAAGATAAGACATGGGTACCCGTAGGCCTTACCTCCGAACTGCCGTACGATGCAAAAATCCTCCGCGACAAGATTCGCCGCGCGACTGGACTTGACATCTCAGTGGACATTGTCCAGCACCAACTCCGGTACACGGGAGAACCTCGATGGTTCGCCGTTATTCTTGTCCGTGCGGCGACAAAGAGAAGGAAGCGACGGACACCTTCCCTTGTCAAGCATGACTTCCAGCCGAAAGAGTCATACGGACTACGTCGCGGCGAGATCTACTTCCGTCGGGGCGACTCAACCGTACGCCTTGACAGTGCAGAGGAGCTAGAGGGACTTCTCGACGACCTCGAGGAGAGGGCAGACCAGGACAGTCTCGAACGCGACCAGCCCAAGACCCCCTTTGCTGTAGATACAGGAACCTATCGCCTGCTGGAGAAAGACTACCAATTCTTTGTCGGACGCGAACAGTTGAGGGACCAGCTGATCACGGCCGTAACGAAAGATCCACGAATCTGGATTATCAACGTTCACGGTCCTGGCGGTGTTGGAAAGTCCGCTCTCGCAACCTGGGCCGCTTACCATTTCTACGACCAAAGGGATTTCGACGCGATCCTCCAGCTAACAGCCAAGGAAACGGCGCTGACTTCCGGCGGCATCTCCCGATCCCAGACCCGAACGCTTTACTCCCTCGAAGGTCTCCTTGATCAGATCCTACTACTATTCGGAGAGGAGCCCCCCTCGGACCTTGATGAAAAGAAGCTGCTAGTTCTGGAGTGGCTGTCCGTTTGGCCGACACTCATCGTCCTAGATAACCTCGAGACCGTCGACGACGGGCGGATCATCTCCTTCATTCAGAATCTTCCACCAGCTTCACAAGCCAAGGTCATCATTACCAGTCGCCGCAAAACTGGTGGATGGGAATATCCCGTCACGGTACCCGAACTGAACCATGAGGAAACTCGCGACTTCGTGGCAGTTAAGTCGGGAGAATTTCGAATTGACCTGTCACTCACCGAACGACGAATCGACGAAATCAATAAGGCATGCGGGGGGCTACCGCTCGCCATCCAGTGGGCCCTCGGCAGGTACAAGCTTTGCGGGAACCTAAACGATGCCCTAGGTGCGGTTAAGGGTGAAGACTCCCCTGTTCTAGAATTCAGCTTCCGTAACATCTGGGACGTGCTTTCCTCCGATGCGAAGCGCGTGCTAAGCGTAATGTCTATCTTCGATGCCCCGCCTGGAGACCAACTCCTTTCTCTGGCTTCGGAGATTTCTCGCGAGCGATTGGACTCGGCCCTACGCGAACTCGAAGAGGCTACGCTGATAAGCCGCCAGGTTCATCCTGCCGACGGTCAAGCAACTTACACCGGCCTTCCCATCACCCTCTCCTTCGCGGCGAACCAACTAGCGCGTTTCGGCGACCTGGAGACCAGTGCCAGACGGCGCGTCCAGCAATATACGCAACAAATGGAGCTGAAGTCATGGGAAGTTGACAGATTCGTCGGAATATTCGAGCGATTCGGAATCGAAGCAGACAACGAAAAGCGTGGAGCAATCCTCTGCCGAAGAGGTGAATCCGAAACATTCTCCGGGAATATGGAAGCGGCCGACGCTCTCTTCAAGCAAGCGCGCGATACCGCTCCGACGAGCGCTTACGTGTTTGCGATGAGTGCTAGCTATGAGCTCGCACGGAAAAGAATTGGGCAGGCGATGAAGTTTGCAGATGTCGCATGCACTCGCGCGAATCGACTCACCGGCAGTCTCGCATACAGCACCAAGGCGAGGGTGTGCGATGCACAGCGGGACAAATTCGGTCGCGTCAACGCATTGCGGCGGGCCGTGGAGTTCGCTCCCAATGACATGGTGCTACTCCATCAGCTTGGCGTTGCACTGAGTCGGGCCGGGGAGACCGATGAGGCAATCGCCAAGTTCACGGAGATCATCAATGTTGAGTCTGCACGAGACATCCCGAGCGAGACTCTACTCATGGCCCTCAAGACTCGAGTCATCAACTGCCGTCGGGCCGGGCGTACTCAGCAAGCACAGGAAGACCTAACACTGGCAAAGGACCTACTGTCACGGCACCCGCACCTGAGCTCTCAGGCGCATCATATTGCGGAACTCGAATAGTCCGCATCTCATCGGCCCGGCCCGACATCGTTACTCACCGAACACGGTATGCGGAATGAGTGCGGGCAGCCCTCTTGATGGTTGGCGCGCTCAGCTCCAACCATCAAGAGAAACTTGTGTGCCGCCTGCCAAGAAATGCCGGAGGGCAATGGCTGTGGTGTCTACGAAATCGTCGGGGATGGCGTTGGTGTCGACCCAGCGGACCTGGGAGTGCTTGCGGGGTTCGCGGTTTTCGGGTTCGCCGGTCCATTCGTGGGCGGCGAAGACGACGGTGAGGAAGCCGTTGGGAGCTTCGACGCCCCAGGCGCCGTGGATGATGTGGGCGACCTTGAGGGACTCAGGCTTCACCGTGAGGCCGGTCTCCTCGTAGAGCTCGCGGACGGCAGTCTCGGTGATGGGTTCGCCCGGCTCACTCTTGCCGACGGGGAGGTCCCACATGCCCTGGGCGAACTTCGCGTTCTCGCTGCGCTGGAGGAGGACGACGCGGTTGGTGGCCTTGTCGTGGACGATGACGGCCGCGACCAGCAGGGTCATCGATCCGAGCGCCGGCTTGAGGGCCTTGGGCTGGCCGTCGGTCTGCTGGGTCACGGTGTTCCCTTCGTCGGGCGGGTTGTTGGGCATGTTAGGCGAGGGCCTCGCGAGCACAGCGGGCGAGATCTGCGGCACCCGGAACGCGGCGGCGCTGGTAGACCGCGAGCGTGGAGCGGATTGAGGTGATCGCCTTCCGGGTCCGGTCGGAGGTCATGCCCTCCATGAGGACCAGGGCCTGGGTCCAAGCGGCGACGGCTTCGTCGGCGCGGGCCTGGGCGGCGAGGCTGTCGCCGAGGTCTGCGTGGGTGAGGGCATGGACGCGCTTGTACTTCGCAGGGTCCCAGCGGGTGAGGGCGTCTCGGTGCTGCTGTTCGGTGCCGATGTGGTCGGCGAGGTCGGTCAGGGTGCGGGCGGTGTGGCTGGCCACGGTGCCGGCGGCGGGGCCGCTCACGCGGGAGTAGCTGGGCTGTGGGCCGTCGTCGCGGAGGAGGGCGTCTTCGGCAGCGAGTAGGGCACGTGCGGCCAGGGAGTTCTCGTCGGTGGCGGCGTAAGCGCGAGCGTGGGTGATGTAGAGGAGGGCCTCGGTCTGACCGTCGATGTGGCCGAGACCTGTGCGGAGGGCGCCTTCGACGAGGTCGACGCAGTGGGACGGTTGCTTGAGGCTCAGGGCCTGGTGGGCGAGGGCGCGCATCATCCAGGCGGCGTGGCCGTGGGGGTCGGCTTCGCAGGCGAGCTTGTAGCCGACCTGGTAGTAGCGCTGGGCGGCGCCTTCCTGGCCGAGGTCGTGGTGCTTCCACCCTGCGAGGTAGGCGAGTTCGGCGACGGCACCGAAGGCGGCCCGGCGTAAGGCTTCGCTGGGGAAGCGTCCGCGCAGCATGGGGGCGGCGGTGTCGGCGAGGTACGCGGTGACGGTGGTCAGTCCATGCCCGCCGCCGAGGCGCTCGTCGGCCGCGCTGAAGGCAGCCGTGATCTGCCGTACGACGTCCACGTCCTCCGTGCCGACCAGGGACGTGCCGGTGCGGGCGCGGAGCATGCGGGTGGTGGCTTCGTGGTCGTATCCGAGCGGCATGGCGACGCCGGCGGTGGTGAAGGCCGCGATGGCGAGGAAGCGGCGGCGTTCGACGTCGGCGCGGCCCAGGTCGGTGACCGCGAGGACGGGGTCGGATTCCGCCGGCTCTTCGTCACCACCGGCCTGGAGGCCGATCTCGGTCTGGGTGACCGTGCGCCCCGCTCGGCGGGACAGCGCCTCGGCCAGGTACTGACCTACCCGGCCGGACGGGGCGCGGGTGCCGTTCACCCAGTGCGAGATGGCCGACTTGTTGGTCTGGAGGATCTCGCCGTTCTCGGCGGCGATGCGCCGCACGTCTCTGGCGAGGGCCTCGTAGGTGCAGTCGACCGCCGCGATGACTTCGCGCAGACGGGAGTTGGGTTCTCTCGGCGCCGCCACGATCGCCTCCGCCCTGGAGCTGTAAACCTCGTATACCGCTTCAACTGGCTTCCACCGTACCCACTGAGCGTGACCACCGGTTCACTTATCAGCAGCCGCCCGGAACGGCGCAACCGTGATCCAGGCTCCCCCTTGGTCCGGGCGGCACCCCGAAGTTCCGTACGCCCACACCGGGCTCGGGCATTCCTGTGCCCGAACCTGGCCGATCAGAGACGGAGAACACGGTGACCACCATCGACACCACGACCATCACGGTCGAGCTGCCCGAGGCGTTCGACCCGCGCTGGAACCGCCTGCCCGGCATCCACGTCGACGGCCGGCGCATCACCATCGACCCGGCCGAGTACTTCTTCCGCTTCGAGTCGAACACCTGGCTCGTCGCCGACTGGGAGCTGATCAAGTCCCAGCTCCTGAACGTGGACGAGACGACCGAGAGCGCGGTCGAGCAGCTCGCGCTCGACTTCATCAAGCAGCACAGCGAGTCCACCTCCGACGCCGCCCGCGTCCTGGCCACCGCGTACGAGGTGTACGCGTACCTCTTCCGCGAGGAGCACCTGGCCGGCCTCGGCCTGCCGCAGATCACCGCCGACCACCTGCGGATGCTCCGCGAGGCCGCCACGCTCATGGCGCTCAACAAGGTCGAGCTGGACGGGCACATCTCCAACGTCGGCCCGTGCTGGTTCTTCCCCGCCGCCACCTCCGTCGTCTTCGACCTGGACGACGAGATGGGCGGGATGCTCGACGAGGTCTACCACGGCGGCTGGTTCAACGAGCACCGCCGGATCGAGTCCATCAAGGCCCACGCCGCGCTCGGCGGCCGGCTCGTGCACGGCTGCCAGTCCGTGCCGGACCAGTCCGGCGGCGTGATCGCGCCCTACGGTGCCTCGATGGCGAACTTCCGCGACGACCTCGCGGCCTTCAAGGCGGGCTGGATCGAGCAGGTCTACGCCCACCGCGTGAACCCCGCCGCGTAACCCCACCCGATCAGGCTCCGGGGCGGGCCGGCATCTCTCGCCCGCCCCGGACGCCACCACCCCTCCCCGGAGCCCTCACGTGACCACGAACCCCAGCGCGGAACTCCTCGACAACCTGCTCACCGCGACCGGCCGGACCACCGCCGTACGGGAGGAGGTACGCGTGTGGTCCATGTCCGGCGTCGAGCGCGTCACCTTCCCCGACGGCTCCACGGCCGTCTTCAAGTACGCCAAGAAGCCCTTCGACAGCGAGGACCAGGCCCTCCGCCTGGCCCACACCCTCGGCGTACCCGTCCCCCAGGTCCACGCCTCCGCCGTCCTGGACGGATGGCTCGGCATGCTCATGGAGGACCTCGGACCGTCCGTCCGCGAGGCCGACGACCTCGACGGCGTCGCCGCGGCCGTGATCCTGCACGGAACCCGTACGGCTCCACCCTTGCCCGTCCTCGACCAGGACCGGCTGCGGACGCTCCCGGCCAGGGCGCTGGAGCACCTCGAACGGCTGCGCAAGGCCGACCGGTGGCAGGACGCCGACGACGTCGAGGAAGCGCTCGACCGTATCGCCAAGGCCGCCGAAGCCCGCTCCGCCGGAGCGACGCTGGAACCGTTCGGCTGGGTGCACTCCGAGTTCCACCCCACCAGCCTCCACATCGGCGAGCGCGGCTGGCGGCTGCTCGACTTCGCCCGCGCCTTCACCGGCCCCGGCCTGCTCGACCTCGCCAGCTGGCACGGCACCATCGAGCCCCCGCACCCCGTCCGCCTGCGCGTCTTCCTGGAGCAGTACGTCACCGCCGGCGGCACCCCCGACGCCCTCGCCCCGCGCGGCGGGCTCACCGCCGAGAACTGGGCCCTGGGCTGGCACCGCATGTGGGCCGTCGAGTGGTTCATGGAGCAGTCCATCCGCTGGATCAACGACCCGGCCACCGACCCCGCCTACATCAAGGCCGTCCGCCGCCACCTCACCGACGTCCTCCACCTCCTGGAGATCTGACGTGCTCGCCCAGGCATCCCCCTGGCACGCCCACGCCCTCCAACGCACCGCCGCCGGACTCGCCGAACCTCTTTCCGTACCCGCCCGGATGGAATGGACCACGAGACCCGGCCAAGGCCCCGGAGCCGAGGTCCTCGGCCCCGACCTGCGCGGCAAGCGACTCCTGGAACTCGGCTGCGGCCCCGGCCACAACGCCGCCCACCTCGCCACCCGCCACGGCGCGCACGTCACCGGCGTCGACCTGGTCGGCCTCCAGGTCCGCCGCGCCCGCTCCCACTACGGACGGCTGAACAACCTCACCTTCGTTGCTGGCCACGCCCTGCACTGCCTGCACGTCTCTGACGAGCAGTTCGACGCGATCTACTCCGTCTTCGGAGCCATCGGTCTCGTCGCCCCCGAGCTCCTGCTCCCGGCCATCGCCCAACGCCTCACGCCCGGGCGAGTGCTGGCCTTCTCTGTCCCGCACCCGCAGCGCGGCGGTCGAAGCCCCTCCGGCGACGACCGGCCCCGCCGCGACTTCGTCACCTTGCCCGACCGCACTCGGCTCCCCATCGCCCGATGGGAGTTCGATACCGACCGTTGGGAGAGGCACCTCAGCCGAGCGGGCTTCTGGCTCACTTCGGCCCAGGAGTTCAACGACCCCCGCATGGGCCACTGGCCCACCACCCTGCTGATCCGCGCCCGCAAGCTCTGACCAGCCATCCGCCCCGGCTTCCCCCGGAGGAATCGATGCGCCCGCCTTACCTGCTCCTCGACATCGACGGCGTCCTCATACCCTTCCCCAACGCGGACGGCTCGACCCCGGCCACCCACGCCCGCCACGACGTCGTCCCCACCGGCCGGAGCGCCGACAACCCGGTCACCGTCTGGCTCGACCCTGCCCACGGCCCCATGCTCATGGACGTGATCCGCACCGGCCTGGTCACCCCGCTCTGGTGCACCAGCTGGCGCCAGGACGCCACCACCCTCATCGGCCCGCTCCTCGGCCTTCCAACCCTGTCGTACGTCGATCTCCCGCGTCCGCAGATCACCACTAGCCACCCCAACGGCTACCTGTGGAAGCGCGACCACGTCGACGCCTGGCTGGGCGACGCCCCCGCCGTCTGGATCGACGACGACTTCACCGGCCTCGACCATGAATGGGCGGCGGAGCGCACTGCGAAGGGAACGTCGACCCTCCTCATTCAGCCCGACCCACACCACGGGCTGCAGCCCGAGCACCTGACCGGGCTCACGACGTGGGTCTCGCAGTTACCCACAGCCCGCGCCGCCTGACGCCCTGATGCCCTCGCTGCCACGAGCAGCGAGGGCATCAGAGTGTTGCTCGAGCGTGAGCCGTCTGCGGTCTGCGGCACGTATCGGCGGCGCTGATGTCGGAGTCGGCTGGAACACTGCGGTCGTGATCAACGAGATGACCCCAGACCTTTCTGGTACTCCCGCCGGCTCCCTGCCACCCAGAGCACAGGCAGAGCTCGCCGGCACCGCCTGGGAAGAGCTGCCGCACGTCTGTACGGGCCAGCACGGTGTGCCTGACACACCGGACGTCCTCGGCGCTGTGCTCGCCGCCGACCCGGCCCGCCGGGTACGGGCGGTAGGCGATCTGTATCGGCTGCTCCTCAATCAGGAGCAGGTGTTTCCGGCGACCGCTCCGGCAGCCTTGGTCCTGGCCGGTCTTCTCGACGATCCACGCACCCTCGCCGAAGACCGGTGGGAGCGCAGGGCCGGTCGGCGGTCGCTTCGCGCCGAACTGCTGAACTGGCTGGCTTCGTTCGCCGACATCGCCCGCCTGGACATCGAGGACGGCGTCGGCACGGCGCAGAATCTGGCCGCCGCCCGTGCGGCAAGGCCAATACTCCACGACCGCATCGCGGACTTCTGCGACGCCGACGATCCACTGGTGAAGGAGGCCGCGCTCGCGGCCACCGCCCTGCTCCTGGCCGACCCCGCCCTCACCTCGTCCGTACGCCGGTACGCGCCCGCCGTTCGCGAGGTCCTTGCCGTGAGCGCGGACTCGTACTACCGGTGGATCGCCCGGGAACGGCTGGCTGCCTGGGGTGAGGATGTCAATGGTCTCGTCACTGCGGAGAAGGAGCACCGCGCGGCCCTGGACCGGGCAGGCGCGCTGGCGGAGGATCCGTTCGGCGGCCAGGAGCAGGAGCAGGCGATCCGCTGGCTGGAAGAGCAACCTGAGGACACCGCGGCACCGGAACGACTCGGCCGCCAGCGTGAGGACCGGACCGCTCCCATGCCGGCTGCCCTGCACGAGCCAGCACCCGAGCCGCCCGTGGCCGCCGCTGGAAGCAAGGCGGGGTACCGCGGCCCGTGGCGGATCGCCCGGGAGGAGGAGCGCGCCGAGTGGATGTTCACGCCGTACGTAGGAGTCGGCCCCCTGCACTTCGGGATGACCTTGGAGGAGATCACCCGCGTCCTCGGCGAAGGACCGGCCGTCTCGTCCTACTCCCACCACGGCGAAGACCAGCAGCTCAACTACGCCGACTTCACTGAGAGCGGGATCAGGGCCCTCTTTCACGACGGCCGCCTGGGATGCGTCGCCGCAGACGCCCTCACCGGCCCCCAGGTGAGACTGGACGCAGCCCCGCTGACCGGCTGCGCGCCTTCCCACGTGGAGGACTGGCTCGTCCACCGCACAACACGGCCCGGCAGCCTGGCGTACAGCGTCGCCGGCGATCCGGTCTTCGCCGACCTCGGCCTGGCGATCCGCTCCCAGCGGGCCGGCGACATCGTCCTGACCCGCCCCCTCTTCCTGCTCCACGACTGGCTCGACCTGTGGCACGCACTGCCCAGCGAGGAGTGGAACTGCTCGTGAAGCGTTGTTCGCCGGTCGGCCTCACCTGAGTGCGAGGCCGACCGGAGCGACATCTCGTCCACTCGAGCGATATCGGGGACGTAGACCACCTGCCGAGTGGGGAATCAACGTGAGCAGCTCTGCGCTGGTCGGGGTCAGCGGTGTCGACTGCGTTCTTCGGGCCTCATGGCCACTGGTGTAGCCGGAGGGTGTGGCGTGGCGGACATGGCCGAGGTGCCGCTGGTGGCGCTTCGCATGCGAGCCGCTTGCGTCCTCCGGTTCGGCTGAGCCGTGATGCGCCAGTTGAGGACCTCGGCAGGGTGCACGGCGCTGTCGAGTTCACGCTGGGTGCCCACTTCGGCCAGGAGGCGTCGGGGGTTGTGGCCGGCGGTTTCGGCGTGGGCGAGGGTTGTGGTCAGGGCGGTCCAAGCGGGGTCGGCGAGGATCCGGTCGGCGTGGTCGGGGAGGGCCGCGCGAACGTCCTGCTCGAAGCGGCGGGCGGTTGCGGCTCGCGGTGCGCGGCGGGCCAAGTCCGCCAGGACGGGTGTGGCGGCCTGCTGGTAGCCCGCCTGGAGGTGGCGGAGGGCTTCCTCGGCCGCAGCGGCCTGTTGTTCATGGCCGCGCTGCGCGTGCCACTTGGCGGCGGCGCGGGCCAGGTGCACGGTGGCGAAGAGCAGGGCGATGGCGAGTCCGCCCGGCTCGCTGGAGGCGTAGGCGAGTTCCTTGGCGGCCTTGCGCAGGGCGGTGGCGGCCTGGTGGTCGGCGCGGGTGGCGGAGCGGCGGGCGCGGTTGAACGCCATCGCCGCCGCTCGTAGTTCTGCCCGGTGTCGGCCGGTCGTGGCGCTGGCGATGTTGTACAGGGCGTCGCCGAGGGCGGCCAGGTGGCCCTGGGCGGCGGCATCGTCACCGGAGTCGAGGACGGTGCGTGCCGCGTGCATGGCGGTGGTGGTGTGGCGCCATGGGTCGGCGGGGTCCGCCACATATCGGTGGTGGTCGGCCACCTTCTGGTCGGGGAGGCGTTCACGGCGCCTCGCGCCCCGGCGAGCTCTTCGGTCTCCAGCTCTTGCACGTGGACCTGCTGCACGCGACCGTCTCGGTCGAGCAGCAGATCCAGCAGACCGCCAAGCACGGCGTGTACGTCTGCCCGCCCAAGACCGCTCGCTCGCACCGCACGGTCCCGCTCCCCCGCATGGCGGCGGATGCGATGAAGGCCCACCTGCGGGACTTCCCCGCCGACGGGGCCGAGGGCTGGATCTTCACGGCACCGCAAGGCGGGCCCGTGGTCTACACGCACTTCATGGACGGGTCCTGGCGGCCCGCCTGTGCGAAGGCCGACATAGCGAAGGCCACCGGACCTCATGCGCTCCGGCACCACTAGCCAGCCTGCTGATCAAGACGGCGAGTCCTGAAGACGGTCTCCGAGCACCTCGGCCACACCAACGCGGCCATGACGCTGAACATCTACACCCACCTGTGGCCCGACTCCGAGGAGCGGACCCGGGCCGCCGTCGACAAGGCGTACGCGGACCAGTCCGCCGATGCCCAGCCACCGGTCGACGAAGTGGCGTAGCCGCTCCCCCGCGCGCTGACCGAAGTCAGCACGCTGCGGACTCTGTGCGGACCGCAAAGGCCGCCCTACCCGCTCCACCGCAGGTCAGACGGCCTTTCGCCGGACGTATCAGACGTTGAAGCGGAACTCCACCACGTCCCCGTCCTGCATCACGTAGTCCTTGCCCTCCATGCGGGCCTTGCCCTTGGCGCGGGCCTCGGCGACCGAGCCGGTCTCGACCAGGTCGTCGAAGGAGATGACCTCGGCCTTGATGAAGCCCTTCTGGAAGTCGGTGTGGATGACGCCGGCGGCCTCGGGGGCGGTGGCGCCCTTCTTGATGGTCCAGGCGCGGGATTCCTTGGGGCCGGCGGTGAGGTAGGTCTGCAGGCCCAGGGTGGCGAAGCCGACGCGGGCCAGGGTGGCGAGGCCGGGCTCGGTCGCGCCGACCGACTCCAGCAGCTCCATGGCGTCCGCCTCGTCGAGCTCGGCGAGGTCGGCCTCCAGCTTGGCATTGAGGAAGATCGCCTCGGCGGGGGCGACCAGGGCGCGCTGCTCGTTCTTGAAGTCCTCGTCGACCAGCTCGTCCTCGTCGACGTTGAAGACGTAGAGGAAGGGCTTGGTGGTGAGCAGGTGCAGGTCGTGGAGGAG
Organism: Streptomyces harenosi; assembly: GCF_011008945.1. Taxonomy (GTDB): domain Bacteria; phylum Actinomycetota; class Actinomycetes; order Streptomycetales; family Streptomycetaceae; genus Streptomyces; species Streptomyces harenosi. The sequence goes on along the minus strand of NZ_WYCT01000042.1, from coordinate 5,032 downwards.
CTCGGCGCGCTCGCTGCCCTGGACGATGCCGTGGGCGAAGAGCGTGTCGCCCTTCTCCAGGATCTCCTTGGCCTCCTCGACGGCCTTCACCTTGGGCTGGACGTCCTTCTTGATCCGGGACTCCTTCTGGAGCCGGGGGAGGACCTTCTCGATCGTCTGGAGGTCGGCCAGGATCAGCTCGGTGTTGATGGTCTCGATGTCGTCCTTGGGCGAGACCTTGCCGTCGACGTGGACGACGTTCTCGTCCTTGAAGGCGCGGATGACCTGGCAGATCGCGTCGGACTCGCGGATGTTGGCGAGGAACTTGTTGCCCAGGCCCTCACCCTCGCTGGCGCCGCGCACGATGCCGGCGATGTCGACGAAGTCGACGGTGGCCGGGATGATCCGCTCCGACGAGAAGATCTCGGCCAGCTTCGCCAGCCGTGCGTCCGGCACGCCCACGACGCCGACGTTGGGCTCGATCGTGGCGAACGGGTAGTTGGCCGCCAGCACGTCGTTCTTGGTCAGGGCGTTGAACAGGGTCGACTTGCCGACATTGGGCAGACCGACGATTCCGATCGTGAGCGACACGTTGCGACTTCCCGTACGTGAGGATGAAAGGACTGGGACTGGGGACTGGACTTCCTGGGCCCGGGTCCCTCGTGGCTGGCAGGGACGACGCGCGGGCCGATCCACCAGTCTACGGCGTGCCCCGCCCCGGCCCCGGTCCGATGTCCAACGCTTGGCCAAGCCGGGCCCCACGGCGTGTCTGAGGGCTGATTCAGCACATAAACCGACCTAAGTTGGTCCAGTGGAGCAACACAGGACGCGATCCCCGCATCACGGCCCGCGACCGGGCGGGCCGCCCCTGCCCCCGCAGCCGGGCCGGAGCCCGGCCGGTGACGCCGCGGACGGACCGGCGAGGGCCGCGCCGGCGCCGGACCCGGCCGCCGGGCGCCGCGCCGGGAACGGGCCTGCCGCGCGCCCGGGCGGACGGACGGCGGAGGGCGGTCTGGTCCGGCAGAACGCGGGTCCAGGCCAGGCCGGCGCGCGGGGCCGGCCGGTCCGGCAGGCACCGCGCGGCGGTGCGGGCCGGGCCGCGCCGGCTTCCGGGCGGCCCGGCGTTCCCCGGACCGCCCGGAGACCCGCGCGGCCCGGCCGCCCGGCGCCGCGCGGAGGTCCGCCGCTCGCCGCCCGTGCCGTACGCGCCGTGGGTGCCCTGCGGCGGATGCCCGGACCGCGGCTGACCGGGCTGGGCACCGTGGTGTTCTGCCTGGCCGTGATGGGCGCGCTCGGGTGGCTCGACCGGATGCTGTTCGGGGCGTCCCTGACGGTGTACGGCGTGCTGTTCCTACCGGTGTGCGCGCTGACCGGGCTGTGGGTGCGCCCGGGGGACGTGCTGACCGCGCCCATCGTGGTGCCGATCGCGTTCGCCCTGGGGCTGACCGCCGTGGCCGAGGCCGGGGAGGGGGCGAGCGGACGGCTGGCCGGCCTGGTGACCGCGCTGGCGACGGAGGCGGGGTGGCTGTACCTGGGGACGCTGCTGACCGCGCTCGTCGTGCTGGCCCGCAGGGCCCGCCTGATCCGGCGCCGCGCCGCCCGGAGCCGCCCGCCGAGGTGAGCGCCGTCCGGCACCCGGCACCCGCCGGCCGCCGGCCGATCTCAGCCGGCCGCCGTCGTCTCCCCCGCCCCGGCCGCCCGCATCGCCGCCCCGACGATGCCCGCGTTGTTCTGGAGCTGCGCGGGGACGATCTCCGCCTTGACGCCCTCGATGCAGTGCAGGAACTTGCGGGACTTGCGGCTGACGCCGCCGCCGATGATGAACAGCCCGGGCGAGAAGAGCATCTCGACGTGGGCGAGGTACCGGCCGACGCGGTGGGCCCACTGCTCCCAGGACAGGTCCTGGTCCTCCTTGACCTTGCTGGAGGCGCGCTTCTCCGCGTCGTGGCCGTCGAGCTCCAGGTGGCCCAGCTCGGTGTTGGGCACGAGGACGCCGTCGGTGAAGACGGCGCTGCCGATGCCGGTGCCGAAGGTGAGCACGACGACGGTGCCGCGGCGGCCGCGTCCGGCACCGAAGTGCATCTCGGCGACGCCCGCCGCGTCCGCGTCGTTGACCACCGTCACCGGGAGGCCGCCGAGCCGGTCGGCGAACAGGGCGCGGGCGTCGGTGTCGATCCAGGCGCTGTCGACGTTGGCCGCCGTGCGGACGGTGGCGCCGCCGGTCACCACCCCCGGGAAGGTCAGCCCCACCGGCCCCGTCCAGCCGAAGTGGTCGACGACCTGCTTCACGCCGTCGGCCACCCGGTCGGGCGTCGCCGGGTGCGGGGTGAGCACCTTGCAGCGCTCCTGTGCCAGGTCCCCCCTGTCGAGGTCCACGGGAGCGCCCTTGATGCCGGAACCGCCGATGTCCACGCCGAAGATCTGCATGGCTCCACGTTACGACGGACGACTGACGGTCACTCCCCGCCGGACACGCCCGGCCGGGGAGGGCGGAGCGCGGCGGCGGTCACTCGGCGCCGGACGCGCCGGCGCCGCCCCGCTCGGCCACCAGTGCCGCCGCCTCGTCGCGCAGGTCGCGGCGGAGCTCCTTGGGCAGCGAGAAGACGATGGACTCCTCGGCGGCCTTGACGATCTCCACGTCCTCGAAACCGCGCCGGGCGAGCCATTCCAGCACCTGCTCGACCAGGACCTCCGGGACCGAGGCGCCGGAGGTGACGCCGACGGTGGCCACGCCCTCCAGCCAGGTCTCGTCGATCTCGTCGGCGAAGTCCACCAGGTAGGCGGCGCGGGCGCCGGCCTGCTTGGCGACCTCGACGAGGCGCTTGGAGTTGGAGGAGTTGCGGGAGCCGACGACGATCACCAGATCGGCCTCGGCGCCCATCTGCTTCACCGCGAGCTGGCGGTTCTGCGTGGCGTAGCAGATGTCGTCGCTGGGCGGGGAGACGAGCTGGGGGAACTTCTCCTTCAGCGCGTCGACGGTCTCCATGGTCTCGTCGACGGAGAGCGTCGTCTGCGAGAGCCAGACCACCTTGGAGGGGTCGCGGACCTCGACCTTGTCGACGTCGCCGGGGCCGTCGACGAGCTGGATGTGGTCGGGGGCCTCGCCGGAGGTGCCGATGACCTCCTCGTGCCCCTCGTGGCCGATCAGGAGGATGTCGTAGTCCTCCTTGGCGAAGCGGACGGCCTCCTTGTGGACCTTGGTGACCAGGGGGCAGGTCGCGTCGATGGTGGCCAGCCGGCCGCGCTCGGCCTCCTCGTGGACGACGGGGGCCACGCCGTGGGCGGAGAACATCACGATGTTCCCCGGGGGGATCTCTTCGGTCCGCTCGACGAAGACGGCGCCCTTCTTCTCCAGCGTCTGCACGACGTACTTGTTGTGGACGATCTCGTGCCGGACGTAGATCGGGGCCCCGTACTGCTCCAGGGCCTTCTCGACGGCGATCACGGCGCGGTCCACACCCGCGCAGTAGCCCCGGGGGGCGGCGAGCAGGACACGGCGGCCAGGCGAAGCGGTCATGGGAACCATCGTAAGGCCGCGTTCGGGGGGTCAGAGATCGCGTGGCCGTCGCGTCGCCGGGGAGACTGGCCGTGGGGCGGAAGCGGCCGGGGCGATCGGCGGGACAGCGGCGACGGACGAGGCACCACGGACGAGGCACTGCGGAGGCACTGATGGCCGAGAGGTCGGGGACGCCGGGGACCGGCACGGCGGACCGGGACGGCGGTGACGGGCAGGACCTGCGGCGCAGCCTCGGCTTCCGGGACCTGGTCGTCTACGGGCTGCTGTTCATCGCGCCGATGGCCCCGGTCGGTGTCTTCGGCACGCTGGACGCCAAGTCGCACGGCGCGGTGGCGCTGGTCTACGTCGTCGCGACCGTCGCGATGGCGTTCACCGCGTTCAGCTACGCCCAGATGGTGCGGGTGGTCCCGCAGGCGGGCTCGGTCTTCGCCTACGCGCGCGCGGGGCTGGGCCGGGGGGCCGGTTTCATCGCCGGCTGGATGGCCGCGCTGGACTACGTCCTGATCCCCGCCGTCGCCTACCTCTTCTCCGGGATCGCGATGAACGAGCTGGTCCCGGGGGTGTCGCGGTGGGTGTGGACGGCGCTGGCGGTGGTGCTCACGACCCTGCTGAACCTGTGGGGCGTGCGGGCGGCCGCCCGCGTGGGCTTCCTGGTGCTCGCCATGGAGATCGCCGTCCTGCTGGTGTTCGTCGTCGCGGCGCTGGTGGTGCTCGTCCGCGACGGCGCCGAGCGGGGCTGGCTGTCGCCGCTGACCGGGGACGGCTCGCAGGGGGCGTTCGCGCTGTCGGCGGTGATCGGCGCGGTGTCGGTGGCGGTCCTGTCGTACCTGGGCTTCGACGCGATCGCGACGTTCGCGGAGGAGGCCACCGGCGGGTCGCACCGGGTGGCGCGGGCGCTGCTGTTCTGCCTGGCGCTGGCGGGGCTGCTGTTCGTGGCGCAGACGTATCTGGTGGCGCTGCTGGAGCCGGTGCCGTCGGCGCGGCTGGCGGCGGAGCCGGAGCGGCAGGGGTCGGCGTTCTACGACGCCGTCGAGGCGTCGGTGGGGACGTGGCTGCAGGATCTGGTGGCGGTGAGCAAGGCGATCGGTGCCGCGTTCGCGGCGCTGGCCGGGCAGGCGGCGGCCGGTCGGCTGCTGTTCGCCATGGGGCGCGAGGGCCGGCTGCCGCGGGCGCTGGCGCGGACCTCCTCCGGGGTGCCGCGGGTGGCGCTGCTGTGCGCGGCCGTGGTCACCCTGGTGGCGGCGGTGTGGGCGGCGCGGCGCGACGACGGCATGGACCATCTGGTGTCGGTGGTGGACATCGGCGCGCTGACCGCGTTCACGCTGCTGCACGCGAGCGTGGTGGGCTGGTTCGCGGTGCGGCGCCGGGGCGCGGCGGTGAGCTGGTGGCGGCATGTGCTGCTGCCCGTGGTGGGCGCGGTGATCACCGTGGCCGTGATCGTGGAGGCGTCCGGGACGGCCCAGGTGGTGGGTGCGATCTGGCTGGCCGCCGGGCTGGTGGTGCTGGTGGTGCAGGGCCGCGGGCGGGGGCGGGGCC
>NZ_WYCT01000429.1 GCF_011008945.1 Streptomyces harenosi | reverse complement strand
GAGGTGTATAAGGGACAGGGGGGTGGCGGGCCCGGCGGTGCGGCCGTCGTTGTTGAGGGCGATGCCCTCGATCACCGCGTACACCGTGTCGCCGTCCCGCTCGGCCCGGTCCAGCGGCTTGAGCACGACGACGCCCGCGCCCTCCCCCAGGACGACCCCGCCGGCGCGGCGGTCGAAGAGGTGGAACGTCCCGTCCTCGCGGAGCAGGCCGCGGCGGCGGAACAGCACGTGGGCGGAGTCGTCCGTGAGCAGGCTGACGCCCGCGACCAGTGCCAGGTCGGCCGACCCGGCCACGAGCGCGTCGGCGGCCGCCCGCATCGCCACCAGGGAGGAGGAGCACGCCGTGTCGACCACCAGGGCGGGCCCGTGCCAGTCGAAGAACTGCGAGACGTTGGCCGCCAGGTAGTTCTGTCCGACCGCCATGACCGGGTTGCGGGCCTCGTCCACGGCGGTGTCGTCGGTCCGGCCGCGGCTGCGGGCGCCCACGAAGACACCGGTGCGGGTGCCGTCCAGTTCCGCGGGCCGGTAACCGGCGTGGTGGACGGCCTTGAGGCACTCCTCCAGGAGCACCAGGGCCTGCGGGTCCATGGCGCGCGCGTCCTCGGCGTGGAGCATGAAGTACCCGGTGTCGAAGCCGTACACGTCGTCGACGATCCCGGCGCGGGCGTCCGTCTCCCCGCCCCAGCGGTCGGCCGGGACCGCGCGGATGGCGGACCGGCCGTGGGAGAGCAGTTCCCAGTAGGCGTCGATGTCCGGTGCCCCGGGCAGCCGGGCGGCCATGCCGATGACGGCAACCGCCGTGTCCCGGTGGCGCGGGCCGTCGGCGGGTGTCCGGGCGGCCCGCCCGTACGCCCCCTCCGGCCCGCCCGGTTCATCCGGTGCATCCGGTCCGTCGAGCTCCTCCGGTCCCTCCGGTTCGCCCGGCCCGTCCGGCCCGTCCAGTTCACCAGGCTCGCCTGGTCCGTCTGGTCCGTCCGGTTCGCCCGGCCGGGCGGTCCGTTCCGGGGCCGCGGGGCTCGCGGACGCGCCGGCGGGCTCGCCGGCCGGCTGCGGCCCGGGGCCGAAGCGGGCGGCGACCTCCGCGGGGTGGGCGCTCAGCAGCCAGGCCGCGAGTTCACCGAGGGTCGGGTGGTCCAGCAGGGCCGACGGGTCGAGCTCGAGGTCCAGACGCTGCCGGATCCGCTGGAAGACCTGGGCGAGCAGGATGGAGTCCGCTCCGTAGTCGGCGTACGAGACGTCCTCGTCGAGCCGGCCCCGTTCCAGCCCGAGCTGGTCCTCGAACGTGCGGCGGAGGAAGCCGACCAGCCGCTCCCGCACCGCCGCCAAGCCCGCGGCGGGCGCGGACGCGACGGGCGCCGGCGCGGCGACCGCCGAGGCCGCGGGGGGCTGGCCGGACGCGGGCCGCGCCGCGGGGGCCGGCCGGGGGGAGCCGAGCAGCGCACCCGGGTCGAAGCGGCCGGCGTCGACGCGGACCGGCATGACGACGGGACCGCGCGGCGCGGTGAGGATGTCGTCCAGAAAGGCCAGCCCCTCGGCGTCGGTGATGCTGAGCAGCCCGGTGTCGGTGTACGCGCGGGCGGTGACCTCGCCGAAGCCGGTCTCCCGCCAGCTCGGCCACTGGATGCTCGTGACGGGCAGGTCGGCGGCGTGTGCCTGGGCGGCGTAGTCGAGGAAGGCGTTGCCCATCGCGTAGTCGCTCTGCCCGGCGCCCAGCGCGGGTATCACCGCGGAGACCGAGGAGAACAGCAGGACGAACCGCGGTGACCGCCCGTCGAGCGCCGCCAGCAGGTGCGCGGTGCCGTCGGTCTTCGGTGAGACCACGCGGGCGATGTCGGCGGCGGGTTTGCGGACGAAGGCGGGGTTGCGGGTGTCGACCAGACCCGCGGCGTGGATGACCCCGGTGATCGGTCCCAGCGTCGACTCCGTCCTCGCGAGGGCGGCGGCGACCTCTCCGGCGCGGTCCAGCGGCAGTGCGAGGACGCGGACCTCGACGCCCCGCGCCTCCAGTTCCAGGACGGCGCCGATCTTCTCGCGCACGGCGGGCGGGAGGTCCGGGTCGGCCCACCGCCCGCGCGGCGGCAGCGGTTCGCGGCCCGTCAGGACCAGATGCCGCACGCCGTAGTGCTCGACCAGATGCCGGGCGCACAGCAGCCCCAGGCCGCGGGTGCCGCCGGTCACCAGGAGTACCTCGCCGGGGCCGAAGGCCGGGCGCGGGGCCCGTGCCGCGGGCGGCGCAGCCTCGGCCAGGACGGGGACGAGACGGACCCCGCCGCGGTGGCAGACCTCCGGGTCGCGGGCGCCGTCCGTCAGCTCGCCGAGGATGACCGACGCCTGCTCGGCGTCGCCGCGCACCCCGGGATCCAGGTCGAGGTGGCAGGAGGTGAGGCCCCGGTACTCGTGCCCGAGCAACCGGTGGAGCGCCGCGCGCGCGGCCCCGGCGAGGCTCCCGCCGCGCCCGGCGGCCTCCCAGGGGGCCCCGGGCGATTCCAGACCGCGTGTCACGTACAGCAGCCGGATGCCGCGCGCCGCCTTGGCCTCCAGCGCGCTCTGCAGCAGGGTCACGGCGCGGCCGCAGGCGCCGCCGTGTTCCCGGGCCGGGCCGTCGGGAGTGTCACCGGCGATGCCCGTGAGGTCGATCCAGGCGGTGCAGGCCCCGATGCGGCGGGCGACGACCGCCTCGGCGTCATCGGCGGCCACGTCGAGCGGGACGGCGTCGTCGAGCCGCCCGGCGAGGGCGGCGGCGAGCCCCGCCGTCGTACGGTCGTGCAGGACCAGGACCGAGGTGTGCGGCGTCCGCCCGGCGGCCTGCGGCTCCTCCCGCCACCGCTTCGTCAGGAACAGCGCCGTACGCGACCGTCCGGGAGCACCGTGCGCCCCGGGCCCGGTGAGCTGAGGCACCCCGGCCGGCGTGTGCGTGACCGGCGTGACCGTGAGCGGCGCGTCCGTGACCGGCGTCTCCGTGACCGGTGTCGTGGCGGCCCGGGCGCCGGGCGCCGGTGCGGCCGTCGCCGGGGCCCAGTGGCGTTCGCGGGCGAAGGGATAGGTCGGCGCGCTGATCCGGCGCGGTGCGGGCGCCCCGGGGACGTACAGCGTCTCCCAGTCGACCGGCTCACCGCCCGCCCAGCGTGCGGCGAGCGCGGCCGGACCGTGATCCTCCCCCGCCCCGGCGCCGGTCTCCCGGGTCCGCGGCGGGGCCGTCACCGTGCCCCGGCCGCGCCTGGCGGTGCCGCGGTACAGCCCGTCCACCGGCTCGCGGCCGTCGAGGTACCGCTCCAGCGTCCCGGCGAGTGCGGCGAAGGAGTCCGCGACGACGGCGAGGCGCTCCTCCATGGCCTCGCGGCCCGTCTGCAGGGTGTAGGCCAGGTCCGCGGCGGTGGCCCGCCCCCCGCCGGTGACCTCCTCGTGCTCCTGTTCGCGTGCGAAACGCAGCAGTTCTCCGGCGTACGCCTGGAGGCGGTCGGCCGTCTTCGCGGACAGCGGGAAGACCAGCGGGCCGGGTGCGTCGTCCGCCGGCACCGGGCGCCGGTCGACGTGCTCGGCCACCACCAGGTGGGCGTTGGAGCCTCCCGCGCCGAAGGACGACACCCCGGCGATCCGGGGATGGGCGCGTCCGTCGACGACGGGCCGTTCCCAGTCGCGCAGTTCCTGGTTGACGACGAACGGCGTGGCGGCGAAGTCGATGTTCGGGTTGAGCGTCGCGGAGTGCAGCGAGGGGGCGATCCGGCCGTGCTTCATCTGGAGCAGGACCTTGGTCAGGCCGGCGATCCCGGCGGCGCTCTCGCAGTGCCCGATGTTGGACTTCACCGAGCCCAGCAGGCAGTACGGGCGGTCGCCGCCGTCCGCGCCGCCGTCGGGCGTGGCGGCCCTGAACGCCTCGCTCAGCCCGGTGATCTCGATGGGGTCGCCGAGCCGGGTCCCGGTGCCGTGCGCCTCGACGTAGCTGATGGTCCTCGGGTCGGCCCCGGATTCGCGCAGCGCGCTCACGATCGCGGCCTGCTGGGCCCGCGGGCTGGGGACCGTGTAGCCGTTGGTGCGCCCGCCGTGGGACAGGGCGCTGCCCTTGATCACCCCGTAGATGTGGTCGCCGTCGCGCTCGGCGTCGCGCAGCGGCTTCAGCAGGGCGACGCCGACGCCCTCGCCGGGGATGTAGCCGTCCCCTCCGATGCCGAAGCTCTCGCAGTGCCCCTTGCCCGAGATGAACTGCCCCGCGCTGAGGGCCAGGTACTTGTTGGGGTGCACGGTCACGTTCACCCCGCCCGCGAACGCCAGCCCGATCCGGCCCCGGCTAAGGTCGCGGCAGGCCAGCTCCACGGCGGTGAGCGAGCTGGAGCACATGGTGTCCACGGCCATGCTGGGCCCGTTCAGGTTCAGCACGAAGGAGACACGGTTGGCGATGCTGCTGTAACTGCTGCCCAGCGCATGGGGGTTGCCCGGCACGGTGTGCGGGTCCCCGCCCGGGAAGAGCAGTTGGTACTGCCCCCACATCACGCCCGCGTACACGCCCACCGCGCCGGGGCCCGCCTCGCCGTCCGTGCGCCGCAGCCGCTCCCGGGTGTAGCCCGCGTCCTCCATGGCCGTCCAGGCGTGTTCGAGGAACAGGCGCTCCTGGGGGTCCAGATGGGCGGCCTCGCGCGGCGAGATGTTGAAGAACAGCGGGTCGAAGCGGTCGACGTCGTCGATGAAGCCGCCCCATCTGCTGTAGTGCCGGCCGGGCGCGTCGCGGTCCGGCGAGTAGTGGGCCCGCCAGTCCCAGCGGTCCTCGGGGATCTCCACGACGCAGTCGCGTCCGTCCCTGAGGTTGTGCCAGTAGGCGCGCAGATCGGGGGATTGCGGATAGCGCCCGGACAGGCCGATGACCGCGATGTCCAGCGCGGCGGACGGGGCGTCCGCCCCGGGGCGGGGCACGGC
>NZ_WYCT01000428.1 GCF_011008945.1 Streptomyces harenosi | reverse complement strand
AGCTTCGTCGGCAGCGTCAGAGGTGTATAAGAGACAGGAAGCGCGGCCGGCGCCGGCGGGGGGCCGCCCGCGCCCACCCGTGCCGCCCGTGCCGCCCGGCGGCGTGACTGCCCGCGGACGGGCGGGCCGGGTCGCCGAGCGGCAGGGAGAAGCCCGGGGAGGAGGGAAACGGCGGGGCCCGCCCCCGGGAGCCAGAGGCGGGCCCTTCTGCCTCGCGGTGGCACCGCCATGCAGCACCGCGAGGGGTCGGAGAGCGGCGGCGGCCTAGCCGAAGCGGCCGGAGATGTAGTCCTCCGTGGCCTGCACCGACGGGTTGGAGAAGATCCGCTCGGTGTCGTCGATCTCGATCAGCTTGCCCGGCTGGCCGACCGCGGCCAGGTTGAAGAAGGCCGTGCGGTCCGAGACCCGCGCCGCCTGCTGCATGTTGTGCGTCACGATGACGATCGTGAACCGTTCCTTCAGCTCGCCGATCAGGTCCTCGATGGCGAGGGTCGAGATCGGGTCCAGGGCCGAGCAGGGCTCGTCCATCAGCAGGACCTTCGGCTCGACGGCGATGGCGCGGGCGATGCACAGACGCTGCTGCTGACCGCCGGACAGGCCCGACCCGGGCTTGTTGAGGCGGTCCTTCACCTCGTTCCACAGGTTGGCGCCCCGCAGGGACTTCTCGACGACGTCGTCCAGCTCGGACTTGCGGTACTTGCCGTTCAGCCGCAGGCCGGCCGCCACGTTGTCGTACACCGACATCGTCGGGAAGGGGTTCGGGCGCTGGAAGACCATGCCGACCTCGCGCCGCACGGCCACCGGGTCGATGCCGGCGCCGTACAGGTTCTCGGCGTCCAGCATGACCTTGCCCTCGACCCGCCCGCCCGGGGTGACCTCGTGCATCCGGTTGAGCGTGCGCAGGAACGTGGACTTGCCGCAGCCGGACGGCCCGATGAAGGCCGTCACGGACCGGGGTTCGATGGTCATCGAGATGTCCTCGATGGCCAGGAAGGAGCCGTAGTAGGCGTTGAGGCCGCTGACATCGATGCGCTTGGCCATGGGAATCACTGCTTCTTTCGGGTCCGGATCGCTGACTGGTTGCCGCTGGCCGCGTCAGCGACCGGTCTTGGGGGCCTTCCAGCGGGCGATGCCGCGGGCCACCAGGTTGAGGATCATGATGAACGCGATGAGGGTCAGGGCCGCCGCCCAGGCGCGGTCGTAGGCCGGACCGGGGCCGCCGCTGTTGATGTACTGGAGGTAGATGTACATCGGCAGCGACGCCTGCGGGTCGGAGAACGGGTTGGCGTTGATGAAGTTCGTGACCCAGACCAGCAGCAGCACGGGTGCCGTCTCGCCGGTGATGCGGGCGATGGCCAGCATCACACCGGTGGTGATGCCGCCGATCGACGTCGGCAGGACGACCTTCAGGATGGTCCGCCACTTGGGCACGCCCAGTGCCAGCGACGCCTCGCGCAGCTCGTTCGGGACGAGCTTGAGCATCTCCTCGGTGGAGCGGACGACGACCGGGATCATCAGGATGGACAGGGCGAGGGAGCCGGCGAAGCCGGAGTAGCCCATGTCCAGGATCAGGATCCACAGGCTGAGGATGAACAGGCCGGCGACGATCGACGGGATGCCCGTCATGACGTCGATGAAGAAGGTGACGGCCTTGGCGAGCCGTCCGCGCCCGTACTCGACCAGGTAGATCGCGGTGAGGACACCGATCGGCACGGAGATCAGGGTGGCCAGGCCGACCTGCTGGAGGGTGCCGAGGATGGCGTGGTAGATGCCGCCGCCGGGCTCGGTGTCGGCGACCACGCCCATGGAGTGGGTGAGGAAGTAGCCGTCGAGGACCTTCACGCCGCGGCTGACGGTCTCCCAGACCAGGGAGGCCAGCGGGATGATGGCGAGGAGGAACGCCACCCAGACGAGGCTGGTCGCCACCCGGTCCTTGGCCTGGCGCCGCCCCTCGACGCGCGCCGAGACGGCGTAGCAGCCGAGGACGAAGAGGACGGCGGCGATCAGCGCCCACTGGATGCTGCTCTCCAGCCCGGCCACCGCGCTGATGCCGAGGCCCAGGGCGGTGGAGCCGGCGGCGACCGCCCACGGGAACCACGCGGGCAGGGTCGCGCCGCGCAGCGAGCTCGGCGGGCGCTTGGCCGGGTTGTCGTTCAGGGTTGCGTGGCTCATGCGTTGGCCCCCGAGTACTCCTTGCGGCGGGCGATGATCAGGCGGGCCGCGCCGTTGACCAGCAGGGTGATGACGAAGAGCACCAGACCGGAGGCGATCAGCGCGTCCCGGCCCATGGGGGTGGCCTCGTTGAACTTGCTGGCGATGTTCTGGGCGAAGGTGCCGCCGCCCGGGTCGAGCAGGCTGGCGCTGATGTCCAGGGTCGGGGAGAGGACCATGGCGACGGCCATGGTCTCGCCGAGCGCGCGGCCGAGGCCGAGCATCGAGGCGGAGATCACGCCGGAGCGGCCGAAGGGCAGCACGGACATCCGGATGACCTCCCAGCGCGTGGCGCCGAGGGCCAGGGCCGCCTCCTCGTGCATCCGCGGAACCTGCCGGAAGACCTCGCGGCTCACGTTGGTGATGATCGGCAGGATCATGATGGCGAGCAGGATGCCGACGGTGAACAGCGAGCGCGGCGCGCCGTCGTTCCACTCGAAGACGCCGGTCCAGCCCAGGTACGTGTCGAGCCAGCCGTACAGGCCGGTCAGGTTGGGCACCAGGACCAGGGCGCCCCACAGGCCGTAGACGATGGACGGCACGGCGGCGAGCAGGTCGATCACGTACGCGATGAGGCCGCCGAGGCGGCGCGGGGCGTAGTGGGTGATGAACAGGGCGATGCCCACCGCGATCGGCACGGCGATGGCCATGGCGATGACCGACGACACGACGGTGCCGAAGACGAGCACCGCGATGCCGAACTTCGGCGGCACGCCACTGGGGTTCCACTCGAAGGTGGTGAAGAAGTTGGCCTCGTCCTCGCTGATGGCGAGGGCGGCACGGTAGGTCAGGAAGGCCGCGATGGCGGCCATGATGACCAGCACGAAGATGCCGGAGCCGCGGGAGAGCGCGAGGAAGATCCGGTCTCCGGGGCGGGTGGCGCCGCGCGCGGCGCGCTTGTCCTCCGCCCCGGTCGGCTGGGGTACGGGAGGGGCTGTGGGGTTCTGTGTCGATATGTCCATCGGGTTCTCCGGTCTGCGGAGCCGCCGTGCGGGGCGGCTCGGGCGGAGCGCGGCCCGGGTGGCGGGGGCTCCTGGCGGCGGTGCACCGGACGGTGCGGTCCGGGCCCGTCCGGGCCCGGACCGCACTCGGGTCAGCTCAGGCCCGAGATGGTCTCGCGGACCTTGGTGATGATCTCGTCGGGCATCGGGGCGTAGCCGGCCTTGGCCAGCAGGCCCTGTCCGTCCTCGGAGGCGATGTAGTTCAGGAAGGACTTGGTGGCGGGCAGGGTCTCGGCCTTGTTGCCCTTGTCGCAGACGATCTCGTACGTCACCAGGACGATCGGGTAGGCGCCCGCGGCGGACGGGGTGTAGTCGAGCTCCAGCGCGAGGTCCTTGCCGGTGCCGACGACCTTGGCGGCGCCGATGGCCGCGGTGGCGTTCTCGACGGTGGCCTTGACCGGCTCGGCGGCCTCGGTCTTGATGTCGACGGTCTTGATGCCGTTCTTGGCGTAGGACAGCTCGAAGTACGAGATGGCGCCCGAGGTCTGGCTGACCTGCTGCGCGAGGCCGGAGGAGCCCTGCGCGGACTGGCCGCCCTTGGCCTCCCAGGACTTGCCCGGCTCGTACTTCCAGTCGCCGGGCGCGGCGGCCTTGAGGTACTTGGTGAAGTTGTCCGTGGTGCCGGACTCGTCGGAGCGGTGGAACGCCTGGATCTTCAGGTCGGGCAGCTTGGCGTCCGGGTTGAGCTTCTTGATCGCCTCGTCGTTCCAGTTGGTGATCTGGCTGTCGAAGATCTTGGCGAGGGTCGGCGCGTCCAGGACGAGCGTGTCGACACCGGGGACGTTGAAGCCGACGGCGATCGGGCCGCCGACCATCGGCAGGTCGATGCCCTGGCCGCCGGAGCAGATCTTCTTCGACGTCGCGATCTCGTCGGGCTTCAGCGCGGAGTCCGAGCCGGCGAACGCGGTCTGGCCCTGGGTGAAGGCGGTGATGCCGGCGCCCGAACCGGTCGGGTTGTAGTTGATCTGCACGTCCTTGCAGGCCGCGGTGTACTGCTTGACCCAGGCGTCGATCGCGTTCTTCTGGGCGGAGGAGCCCGACGCCTGGAGCTGGCCCTTGGCGTCGCCGCAGGTGATCGAGGAGTTGGCGGCGGTCGTCGCCTCGCCGCCGTCGCCGTTGCCGCCGGTGTCGTCCGAGCCGCACGCCGAGAGGGCCAGGGCGCCGGAGACGGCGAGTGCGCCGAGGGCGAGGGCCCGCCGGTTCATGCGCTGAAGCTTCACTTTCGGGAATTCCTTCCAGGAGCCGCCGTGCCGGTGGCGGCGTGCGAAGACTGGGAGCAGGGGGACGGGCCTCGAAGGGATGCCCGCATCGGCTGAGGCCGAAATTAGGCAGATCAGGTGAAGCCGCCTATGGCCGTAAGTGAACGCGGAGTGAATCCCTGAGGTCGGTGCGGTTAGGTAACGGAACGCTTACGTCGAGGACACGGCGCGATTCCGGACGAGGCGACTATGTCAGGTGCAGGGCGCCCGGAAGGGCGCCAATCAGGGCACGATCCCTCGGGAGAGTGAGGACAGGCGCGGGGCGGCGACGGCGGGACGCGGGCTCCCTCACCGGCCGGGGCGAGGGAGCCCGCGCGGACCGCGGCGGCCGGTGCCGGGGCCGCGGGGGCGGGAGCCGGCCCTGTCTCTCATACACATCT
>NZ_WYCT01000427.1 GCF_011008945.1 Streptomyces harenosi | reverse complement strand
GGCGTGCCGCCCGTCTGTTCCGTACGTCCGGGCCGGGCGGCGGTGGTGCGCCTGCCGGGGCGCGGTGACCGGGCCCCGGCAGCGGGCGTACCGAGGGCCGCCTGGGCGGTGCACTCCGGGCACCCGCGAGGTACACGGGTGCCCGGCACCGCCCCCCGGCGGTGTCCTGCGGTGTCTCAGCCGGACGTCGCGGGCCTGGCCCGGCCCGCCAGCGCGGCCTGGAGCGCCCGGTAGGCCGGCTTGGGCCGGTAGGTCTCGTCCAGGATGTTGGCGGCGCCCTCCCCCTCGAAGGTGTCGGGCACCCAGGAGTACTTGTCGGTGAAGCCCCACACGGTGAACGAGACGCAGTGCCGGGCGCGCAGACATGCGTCGAGGAGCAGCCGGTACCCCTCGGCCTGCGTGCGCAGCTTCTCCTCGTCGGCCGGCATGACCATGCGGACGTCCGCCTCCGTCACGGCGGTCTGCACCCCGAGCGCGTCGAAGCGCTGGAAGTTGGCGGCCACGCCGCCGGGCAGGCCGTACTGGATGCCGAGGTGCCCCTGGAAGCCGACCCCGTCGACGGGCACGCCCTCGGCGCGCAGGGTGCGCACCAGCTCGAGCACGGCGTCGCTCTTCGGGCCGGCCCACTCGATGTTGTAGTCGTTGTAGAAGAGCTTGGCGCGCGGGTCGGCCTGGTGGGCCCACCGGAAGGCGTCGGCGATGTAGCCGGGGCCCAGCTCGCGCAGCCAGATGCTGTCGCGCAGCGTCCCGTCCTCGTTGAACGCCTCGTTGACCACGTCCCAGTGCCAGATCCGGCCCTTGAAGTGGCGCACGGTGTCGGTGATGTGCCGGCGCAGGATCTCGCGCAGCTCCTCCTTGGTGAAGTCGCCCTCGGTGAGCCAGGACGGGAGCTGGCTGTGCCAGACGAGCACATGCCCGCGGACCTTCTGCCCGTGCCGCTCGGCGAACCGGACGAGCCGGTCGGCCTCGGCGTAGTCGTACTCGCCCCGCCGCGGTTCGATCACCTCCCACTTCATGACGTTCTCGGGGGTCACGGAGGAGAACTCCGAGCCGGCCAGGCGGCGGTAGGGGGCGTCCTCGGCGAGGGCCGTCGTGTCGACGGCGGTGCCCACCCGCAGCCGGTCGTCGGCGGCGAGCTGCCGCAGCGGCCGGTCCCGCGCGGCGGCGGACGCCTCCGCTCCGGCCGCGGGGCCGGCGGTGGCGAGAGGGAGCAGGGCGAGGGTCGACGTCACGGCGGCGGCCGTGACGAGGCGCAGCACCTTCACGAGCGGACACTCCTTGGTGTCTGGCGGCGGTAGGCCATGGGAGCGGAACGCGGTTCGAATGTTTCGAAGCCTTCTCCGCGTTGCGCTGCGCCACCGTAAGGGCCCGTACTCACTGCGTCAACAGGGCTGCACTCCCGGCGATCCCCCTTCCGGCGACCTCCGTCGATTCCTGTTCAACCAGTTGACCCGGCGATCGGTGAGCCGTACGTTCTGCCCAGCCGCTCGGAAATCTTGTCGAAACTTTCGATATCGGCAGGGGTCCCAGAAGTTCATCCACCCTCCCACTCCCAGGCCCTCGCCGCCGGGCGACGGCCGTTCAGAAGGGGATGACATGCTCATGCTTAACTCACGCCGTACCTCTCCGCCCAGGACCCGCCGGGCCCTGGGCGCCGGCCTGGCGGGTCTGCTCGCCCTGACCGGGGTCACCGCGCTGGCCGGGACGGCCGACGCCGCCACGACGCTCGCCTCCGCGGCGGCCGCCAAGGGCCGCTACTTCGGCACCGCCGTCGCCGCCGGCCACCTGGGCGAGGCGCCGTACGTGTCGACGCTCAACACCGAGTTCGACTCGGTCACGCCGGAGAACGAGATGAAGTGGGACGCCGTCGAGGCCACCCGCAACTCGTTCAACTTCAGCGCCGCCGACCGGATCGTCAGCCACGCCCAGAGCCGGGGCATGAAGGTCCGCGGCCACACCCTGGTGTGGCACTCCCAGCTGCCGAGCTGGGTGAGCGGCCTGGGCGCCACGGACCTCCGGGCGGCGATGAACAACCACATCAACCAGGTGATGGGGCACTACAAGGGCAAGATCCATTCCTGGGACGTCGTCAACGAGGCGTTCCAGGACGGCAGCAGCGGCGCGCGGCGCAGCTCACCCTTCCAGGACAAGCTCGGCAACGGCTTCATCGAGGAGGCCTTCCGCACCGCGCGCGCCGCCGACCCGGCGGCCAAGCTCTGCTACAACGACTACAACACCGACGGCATCAACGCGAAGAGCAATGCCGTCTACAACATGGTCAAGGACTTCAAGGCCCGCGGCGTGCCCATCGACTGCGTGGGCTTCCAGTCCCACTTCAACAGCGCCTCCCCGGTCCCCGCCGACTACCAGGCGAACCTCCAGCGCTTCGCCGACCTCGGCGTCGAGGTCCAGATCACCGAGCTCGACATCGAGGGCTCCGGCACCTCCCAGGCCACCAGCTACGGCAACGTGGTGAAGGCGTGCCTGGCCGTCACCCGCTGCACCGGCATCACCGTCTGGGGCATCACCGACAAGTACTCCTGGCGGGCCAGCGGCACGCCGCTGCTGTTCGACTCCAACTACAACAAGAAGCCCGCCTACACGGCGGTCCTCTCCGCCCTCGGCGGCTCCTCGGGCGGTGGCGACGGCGGCGGCAGCGGCGCCGCCTGCACCGCCACCTACGCCAAGGCCGAGGAGTGGAGCGACCGCTTCAACGGCCGGGTCACGATCACCGCGGGCAGCAAGGCGATCAGCACGTGGAGCGTGACGGTCACCCTCACCCCGCCGCAGAAGATCTCCACGACGTGGAACGGCACGCCGAGCTGGGACAGCAGCGGCAACGTGATGACCATGAAGCCGAACGGCAACGGCAACCTGGCCGCCGGCGCCTCCACGAGCTTCGGCTTCACCGTGATGAAGAACGGCACCAGCACCCCGCCGGTCATCGGGTCCTGCACGGCCTCCTGACCCCCTCCGTGGACGGCCTCCCGTGCGGCACGCCCGCGCGGGAGGCCCTTGGTACAGGCCGGGCGCCCGGGGACCGGGCGGGGGTGGCGCCCGGTCGGGTCCCGGCCCTGCGCACGCTCCGCCGAATCCGGGCCGGGATCATTTGCCACCCCACCACCGGGGGGCGGAAACTGTAAGGAGCCGACGTGGAGCCACCACGATCCGCTCCGCGCCGCCCCTGGGACCATCGAAGGGGCTGAGCCGGTGGAGAACGACAACACCTTGGTGATCCTCCTCTCCGAGGAGGGAGCGGACGCCGAACGCGTGGCGGAGCGCACCGCCCATCTGCGGGAGGAACTGCTCGCCACGGACGTGGAGGAGGTCTCGGCCGCCCCCGGTGAGGACGCCCCGCCCGGAGCGCGGGCCGTGGACGTAGCCCAGATCGGATCCCTGCTGGTGGGACTGGGCAGCTCGGCCGCCGCCCTCAGCCAGGTGGTGACCGTCATCCGGTCCTGGCTGGGCCGGTGCCAGGACAAGCGCCCGTCACTGCGCCTGACGCTGGGCGACGACACACTGGAGCTCTCGGAGGCCACGGACGAGCAGGTCACCGAGGCCTTCGACATGTTCGTACGCAGGCACTCCGCGGCGGGAGCCCCGCCATGACCTCGTCACGGCATGCGCTGATCATCGCCAACGACCGCTACGACGAGCAGGGGCTGAAGAAGCTGCGGGCGCCCGCGCAGGACGCCACCTCCCTCGCCGAGGTCCTGCACGATCCGGAGATCGGCGACTTCGAGGTCGAGGTCGTACGCAACGAACCGGCCCACGTCATCCGCCGCCGTATCCAGGGCTTCTTCAACGACCGCCGGCGTGAGGACACGCTGGTGGTGCACTTCTCCTGCCACGGGCTCAAGAGCGAGTCCGGCGAGCTGTACTTCGCCGCCAGCGACACCGAGCCCCGGCTCCTGGACGCCACGGCGGTCCCCGCCCAGTTCGTGCGCGGCTGCATGGCGCGCACGCGGGCCGGCTGCACCGTGCTGTTCCTCGACTGCTGCTACGGCGGTGCCTTCTCCAAGGGGTCGTCCTCCGTGCGCGCCTCCGGGGACGTGAACGCCCTCGAGACCTTCCAGGCCGAGAAGCCGCCCAGCGGGCGCGGCTGGGCGGTCATCACGGCGTCCAACTCCATGGAGTACGCCTTCGAGGGCCCCGATCTCGCCGAGAACGCGCAGCCCCGGCCGTCGGTGTTCACCCATGCGGTGGTGGAGGGCCTGCGGACCGGCGAGGCCGATCTCGACCTGGACGGCTACGTCTCCCTGGACGACCTGTACGACTACGTCTTCGACCACGTACGCGAGCAGAACCCGAACCAGACGCCGAGCAAGACCGTCGAGATGCAGGGAGACCTGCATCTGGCGCACAGCAAGCACCGCCGGATCAGGATCGTTCCCGTCGGTCTCCCGCCCTCCGTCAGGAGCGCGCTCGGCAGCAGGAACGCCTTCGCCCGGCTGGGCGCCGTCGCCGAGCTGCGCTCCCGGCTGCGGAACGAGTCCCTCCCCATCGCCGAAGGGGCACGCCAGGCGCTGGAGGAGGTCGCGCGCAACGACATCCGGCAGATCGCGGACGAGGCGAGCAGCGCCCTGCGCGAGGTCCGCCTCCAGCCCTCCCCGGCCCGCCTGGACTTCGGCCCGGTGCCTCGGGGCTCACCCCCGCAGCACCGGACCGTGACCCTGGCCGGCCCGCCCCTGGCGCGCTGCTGCGTGGCCCACACCACACACGGCTGGCTGCGCGTGGAGGAGACGGCCGAGGGCCTGGACGTCACCGTGGACCCGTCGGCCGAGGGGCGCCTGAGCGGTGACATCGCGCTGAAGGGGGTCGCCGCGGACGCGGTGATCCACGTCGAGGCGGTGGTGGGGCCGGGGCGCGAGGAGGGGCCGCCCGCCGCGGGCGGCCGCGAGTCCCCGCCGCCCGGTCATGAGC
>NZ_WYCT01000426.1 GCF_011008945.1 Streptomyces harenosi | reverse complement strand
CCCACTCCCCCTTTCAGTCCCACCCCCCAGGCTCCCCAGGAATGGGCATTTGAGCGCTAGTTGGCATTATTGCCCGATTTGCCACTCTTCTCGTCACCCGTGAGTTGGCTCACGCGCCACTCGCGGCACGTGACCTCCGCGCGCTGGCCGCCCTCCCGTTGCCCCGTAAGCCAGTTGAGCCCGGAACCCGGTAAAGGATCAAGCACCCCAAACGCCCCGGATCAAGGTCAACAGGCCCGATAGGTGATTCCGGCACTTGTTTCGGACATGTTCCCTCGCATACGTTCCCGGCCTGTCGGGCGGACGCCTAATCCTGCCGCCGCCCGGACGCACCCACATCGACCGACCAACTCACGCACGGCAGGAGCGGGGGACCCAGGTAAGTCGCCGCGCCGGACACCACACCGGAGCGGCTCGGGGTGAAGCCGTGCCCATCGGGGTCACGGCCGGGCACCTCCCGCCCGAACCCGACAGCTCACCTCGCAGGCGGCAGGAGAGGACATCGTCATGCGCGCAACCGGTCACCGCCGGCACGCCACCACCGCCCGACTCGCCCGCAAGCTGGCCCTCGCCGGCACGGGCGCCGCCGTACTCGCCCTGCCGCTCGTCGGCGCCACCGGCGCTTTCGCGGCCACCCCGGCCGCCGCGACGACGGCCACCACCCAGGCCGCCGCGTACACCGACAACCTCGACGGCTGGATCCGGCAGTCGCTCGACATCATGGCCCAGCACGGGATCCCGGGGACGTACGACGGCATCCACCGCAACGTCATCCGGGAGTCCTCCGGCAACCCGTACGCCATCAACAACTGGGACACCAACGCCGCCGCGGGCACCCCGTCCAAGGGCCTGCTCCAGGTCATCGACCCGACCTTCCAGGCCTACCACGTGCCCGGGACCTCGTGGGACCCGTACGACCCGGTCGCGAACATCACCGCCGCCTGCAACTACGCGGCCCACCGGTACGGCTCGATCGACAACGTCTTCGGCCCGTACTGACCCACCGGCGGGGCGGCCCACGGGACCGCGCGCCCGGCCGGCGCCCTCTGGGACCACTCCGCACGGGGTGCCGCTCCGCACGGGGTGCCGCTCCGGGGTGCCGCTCCGCACGGTCGGACCGTCCCGGTGACCGGTCCGCAGGCCGGTCCGGGCCGGTGAACGGCCCTAACGAACCGGGCTGGCGGAAAACAGTCGTTCGAGGACGACGGCGATGCCGTCGTCCTCGTTCGACGTCGTGACCTCGTCGGCGACCGCCTTGAGGTCGGGATGGGCGTTGGCCATCGCGACCCCGCGCCCCGCCCAGTCGAACATCGGGATGTCGTTGGGCATGTCCCCGAAGGCGATGGTCTGCCACGGGCTCAGGCCCAGCCGCGCGGCGGCCAGCGCGAGCCCGGTCGCCTTGGTGACGCCGCACGGCTGGAGTTCCACGGTGCCGGGCCCCGACATGGTGACCGTCGCCAGCGAGCCGACCACCGCGCGGGCGGTCGCCGCCAACTCGTCGTCGGACAACTCGGCGTGGCGCAGCAGCACCTTGCTGATGGGCGCGGACCACAGGTCGTCGCGCCGGTCGATCCGCACCGCGGGCAGGGTCGGGTGCGGCATCCGGTACCCGGGCTCGATGAGGGTGAGCCCGTCGACCCCGTCCTGGTCGACGGCGGCGTAGACCTGCCCCACCTCCGCCTCGATCTTGCCGAGCGCGGTCTCGGCCAGTTCCCTGTCCAGCGTGACCGACCACAGCAGGCGGCCGGTACCGGCGTCGTAAAGCTGCGCGCCCTGCCCGCACACCGCCAGCCCGGTGCAGCCGAGGTCCTCGAGCAGCGACCGCACCCTCGGCGCCGGGCGTCCCGTGACCACCAGATGCCGGGCCCCGGCCTCGGCCACCCGCGCGAGGGCCGCGCGCGACCGGTCGGAGACGGTGTCGTCGCCGCGCAACAGCGTTCCGTCCAGGTCAGTGGCGATGAGTGCATATGCAGAGCGGTCCATGATCAGAGAATACGGACCACACGCCCCGGGGCTTCACTGTCGAACCGGCCGATCCACGCCCGCTCCCGGACCGTCCACGGGCGGCGGACAGGGGGCCGTACGGCCATCGGACGGGCCGTGTCCGCCGTCAATCGGAAAGGGCTCCGGAGCCCCGAAGAGGGGGAACCGGACGCCCGAAAGCTGACGCATCTCCGACTGCGCACCCTTCGCGACCTCTGCACCGATTGGCGGTGATATCTTCCGCTACCCACGGTCTGGGCGGGTTCGGCGGTGCCGTCCCCTGGGGCCGCGGGGGGACTTGATGGATGGTCAGGTCGAGCAGCGGACGCGTGCGTGTGCGCCTCGCCGCGGTCGCGTGCTCTGCCCAAGAGCGGGGTGGCGCACGTAACGTGTGGCCCGGCCACGGATCACGTGGCGTACGGCGCACCGCGCACCCGCGCACACGGCGAGCACGAAAGCGAGGCAGCACCCGATGCCCCCCTTCGATGTCCCCGAGGGCGACCCCTTCGGTCCGCACAACCTTCCGTACGGCGTGTTCTCCCTTCCCGGCTCCCAGGGGCGGACGGTGGGCGTCCGCCTCGGCGATCATGTCCTGGACGCCGGTGCGGCGGCACGGGCGCTCGGATCGCCCTACGCCTCTCTGCTGGCCCAACCGACCCTCAACCCGCTGCTGGCGGCGGGCCGCACCGCCTGGTCGGACGTCCGGCGCGCACTGACGGCGTGGGTGACGGTGCCCTCCCACCGTGAGGTCGTCGAGCCGCTGTTCCACCCGCTGTCCTCGGTGACCCTGCACCTGCCGTTCGAGGTCGCGGACTACGTCGACTTCTACGCTTCCGAGAACCACGCCCGCAACGTCGGCCGGATCTTCCGCCCGGACGCCGAGGACTCCCTCACCCCCAACTGGAAGCATCTGCCGATCGGTTACCACGGCCGCTCCGGCACGGTCGTCGTCTCGGGCACGGACGTCGTACGGCCCTCGGGCCAGCGCAAGGCGCCCACCGACCCCGCCCCCGTCTTCGGGCCGTCCGTGCGCCTGGACATCGAGGCGGAGGTCGGCTTCGTGGTCGGCGTCCCCTCCGAGCCGGGCCGTCCGGTCCCGCTCGGCGGCTTCCGCGAGCACGTCTTCGGCCTGTGCCTGCTGAACGACTGGTCCGCCCGGGACATCCAGGCCTGGGAGTACGTGCCTCTGGGCCCCTTCCTCGGCAAGTCCTTCGCCACCTCGGTGTCGGCCTGGATCACACCGCTGGACGCCCTGGAGGAGGCGCGGGTGGCACCGCCGGAGCGGACGCACGCGCTGCTGCCCTATCTCGACGACACCGGCGAGGAACCGGGCGGCTACGACCTGCGCATCTCCGTCACCGTCAACGGTCACGTCGTGTCCGAGCCGCCCTTCTCCACCATGTACTGGACGGCCGCCCAGCAACTGGCCCACATGACCGTCAACGGTGCCCGCCTGCGCACCGGCGACCTCTACGGCTCCGGAACCGTCAGCGGCCCCGCCGAGCGGGAGCGCGGCTCCCTGCTGGAACTGACCTGGAACGGCCGTGACCCTCTGGAACTCCCCGACGGCAAGCGCACGTTCCTGGAGGACGGTGACGTGGTGACCCTGTCGGCGTGGGCGCCCGGGCCGGACGGGACCCGCGTGGGCCTCGGCGAGGTGACCGGGCGCATCGTCGCCGGGTGAGACCCGGCGCGTCCGGGCCCCCTCCCGGATTGGTGGCCTCCGACGCCTGACTCGCGCCGCCCGCCCCCGTCATACTGACGGCGGGCGGTGTGCGCGGCGGCACGCCGGTCGCGGTCGTCGCGGTCGCGGTTCCCGCCGTGACCGTCCGCCCGCCGAGCACGTCCCAGAGCCGAAGCCGCCCCTTCCGAGGATCCGGAGCCTGTGGCATGACCGTCTGCCTGCTCCTGCTGAGCGCCGTCGCCCTGACCGCCGCCGTACCGGTCCCGCGTGCGCTGACGCGGGCCGCCTGGCCCGAGCGGGAACCCGTGGTCGCGCTGTGGGTGTGGCAGTGCCTGGTCGCGACCGTCCTGCTGTGCTGCCTGACCGCGCTGGCACTGGCCGCCGCGGCCGTCTTCGGCACCGTACGCGCCCAGTTGTTCGCCCCGGCGCCGCCCGCGGTGACCGCGGCGTACGACCTCTCCTCGGGCTCCCCCTGGGTCGCCGCCCTCACGGTGCTGCTGGCCTGCGGCGCGGCCTGGACGACCGCGATGCTGGCCCGCCAGCTCGTCGAGGCCCGCCGCCGCCACGCCCAGGCCCGGGCCCACCTGCGCGAACGTGCCCCCGATCTGCCCGCCGGGCTCCCCGGCGCACGCGGCCCCCTCCTGGTGCTGGAGGACGAGTACCCGGACGCCTGGTGGATGCCCGGCAGCCCTCCCCAGCTCATCGTGACCACCGGTGCCCTGCAACGCCTCACCGACCACCAGCTCGACGCCGTTCTCACCCACGAGCGCGGCCACGCCCGCGCCCGCCACGACTGGCTGCTGCACCTGTCCACCGCGCTGGCCACCGGATTCCCCCGCATCCCGCTCTTCGCCCACTTCTGCGACCAGACGCACCGCCTGGTCGAACTCGCCGCCGACGACACCGCCTCCCGGCGCTGCGGCCACCTGACCACCGCCCTGGCCCTGATCGAGCTCAACCAGCACCGGGGCGTCCTGTCCTGCGCCTCCAGCCACCGCCTCCTCGGCGAGCGGGTGGACCGGCTCCTGGAGCCCCCGCCCCGCCTCGGCCGCCGCCACCGGGCCCTGACGACGGCGGTGGCCGCGCTGGTCCCGCTGCTCCCCGTACTGATCACCTTCGCGCCGGGGCTGACGGCACTGGCGTGACGCCGACCGGGCCCGGCCCGGTCCCACCACCAGGCAGCGCCCCGGCCCGGTCTCACCACCCAGAGCGCCCCAGCGCGGTCTCGCACCGGAGCGCTCCGGCCCGGCATCAGGCGGTGCGCGCCACCCCGGCCCGGACTCGCGTGGGGATGCGCGGCGCTCCTGTCCGGTCTCGCGGGCGGCGCTCCGGCCGGTCTCGCACGGGGCGGCGCCCCCGGCCCACGCCCCCCCGG
>NZ_WYCT01000425.1 GCF_011008945.1 Streptomyces harenosi | reverse complement strand
GGGCCGGGGCGGGCCGCGCTGCATGAGCTGCCCGGTCGAGCGGGAGGCCGTGTGAACGGACGGTCCGCACGCGCATTCGTATAAGAATGCCGAGAGTCGTATAGAATTCCAGAGTCTTGTTCCCGTCCCTCCCTGGAGCGCCCCATGGCGACTGTCCCGCCCGCCCTCGCCGGCCGCCCCTTCCTCAAGGAGCTCGACTTCACCGCGGAGGAGTTCCGCGGCCTGGTCGAGCTGGCCGCCGAGCTGAAGGCCGCCAAGAAGGCCGGGACCGAGCAGCGGCGCCTGACCGGGAAGAACATCGCCCTGATCTTCGAGAAGACCTCCACGCGCACCCGCTGCGCCTTCGAGGTCGCCGCCGCCGACCAGGGTGCCTCGACCACGTACCTGGACCCCTCCGGCTCGCAGATCGGCCACAAGGAGTCGGTGAAGGACACCGCGCGCGTACTCGGCCGGATGTTCGACGCGATCGAGTACCGCGGGGACAGCCAGGCGAAGGTGGAGGAGCTGGCGGCCTACGCCGGGGTCCCCGTCTACAACGGCCTCACCGACGACTGGCACCCCACCCAGATGCTCGCCGACGTGCTGACGATGACCGAGCACAGCGCCAAGTCCCTGGAGCGGATCTCCTTCGCCTACCTCGGCGACGCCCGCTTCAACATGGGCAACTCCTACCTGGTCACCGGTGCCCTGCTCGGCATGGACGTGCGGATCGTCGCCCCGAAGTCCTACTGGCCCGCCCAGGAGGTCGTCGACCGGGCGCACGAGCTGGCCGCCGCCAGCGGCGCGCGGATCACGCTGACGGAGGAGGTCGCCGAGGGCGTCCGGGGCGCCGACTTCGTCGCCACCGACGTCTGGGTCTCCATGGGGGAGCCCAAGGACGTCTGGGCGGAGCGGATCGCCGCCCTGGCCCCGTACGCCGTGACCATGGACGTGCTGCGGGCCACCGGCAACCCGGACGTGAAGTTCCTGCACTGCCTGCCCGCCTTCCACGACCTGGGCACCAAGGTGGGCCAGGAGGTCTTCGAGGCGCACGGGCTGGAGTCCCTGGAGGTCACCGACGAGGTGTTCGAGTCGGCGCACTCGGTCGTCTTCGACGAGGCGGAGAACCGGCTGCACACCATCAAGGCGGTCCTGGTCGCCACCCTCGCCTGAGCGGGTGGGCCCGGCCCGGGCCCACCTGACCAGGGCTTAAGCTGACCGGCGGCCCGGAGCCACCCCGTCCGGCCGCCGCCCGCGACCCACCCGTCGCACCGCACCACCAGAAACGAGCACCACCCGCATGCCCCGTATCAAGTCGCCCCACCTCCTGGTGGCCGAATCCGGCGCCGACCGCGCGGGCCACGGCCTCAAACGGACGATGGGCCTGTTCCACCTCATCTGCTTCGGCGTCGGAGCCATCGTCGGCACCGGCATCTTCGTCGGCCTGTCCGACTCGGTCGGCGAGGCCGGCCCGGCCGTCGTCGTCTCCTTCGTGCTCGCCGCGATCACCTGCGTCTTCACCGCGTTCGCCTTCGCCGAGCTGGGCGGCGCGATCCCGGTCTCCGGCTCCTCGTACTCCTTCGCCTACGCCGGCCTGGGCGAGACCACCGCCTTCCTGGTCGGCTGGTGCCTGCTCCTGGAGTACGGCGTCTCGGTCTCCGCGGTCGCCGTCGGCTGGAGCCAGTACGTCAACGAACTGCTGGACAGCCTCATCGGCCTCCAGTTGCCCGGCGCGCTCTCCGCGGGACCCGGCGACGGCGGCGTGATCAACCTGCCCGCGGTGATCGTCATCGCCCTGGCCTGCGTCCTGCTGGTGCGCGGGGTGCGCGAGAGCGCCCGGGCCACGGCCGCCATGGCCGTCCTGAAGCTCGCCGTCCTCGTCGCCTTCTGCGCCATCGGCTTCACCGCCTTCCAGGACGGCAACCTCACCCCGTTCTCCCCGGCCGGCCTCGGCGGCATCGGCGCCGGCACCACGGCCGCCTTCTTCTCCTACATCGGCTTCGACGCGATCACCACGGCCGGCGAGGAGGCGAAGAACCCCCGCCGCCACATCCCGGTCGCCATCCTGGTCTGCATCGGCCTGGTCACCCTGCTGTACTGCGCGGTCGCCCTCGCCGCGATCGGCGCCATCGGCGGCGACGCGGTCGGCGGCCGGCCCGCCGCGCTGAGCTACGTCGTCGACGAGGTCACCGGCTCCGCGGCCGGCGGCGCGATCGTCGCCTTCGGCGCGGTGGTCGCCATCGCGTCGGTGGTGCTCGCCGTGATGTACGGCCAGACCCGCATCCTGATGTCCATGTCCCGCGACGGGCTCGTCCCGCGCGTGTTCGAGAAGGTCTCCCCGCGCACCGCCACCCCGGTCGCCGGAACCCTGATCGTCGGTGTCGTCTTCGCGCTCCCGGCGGCCTTCGCCTCGCTGGACGCGGTGGTCAACCTGTGCACCATCGGCACGCTGGCCACCATGGCGGCCGTCAATGTCGCGGTGATCGCGCTGCGCCGCCGCGAGCCGGACCTGGAGCGCACCTTCCGGGTGCCGCTCTACCCGGTGCTGCCGCTGCTCGGCGTCGGCTTCTGCCTGTACCTGATGTACGAGACGGGCGCGACGACCTGGATCCAGTTCGCCGTGTTCCTGGCGGCGGGGCTCGTGGTGTACGTGCTCTACGGGCGCCGCAACTCGCGGCTCGCCCGGGGCGGCCTCACGCCGGACGACGCCGCTGAGCGGGTACCACAGGCAGTCTGAACCAGACCGCCTTGCCGGAGGCGGTGGGGCGGTGCCCGCAGGAGGAGCTCAGGGCGCGGATCAGCAGCAGTCCGCGCCCGCCCTCCTGCCAGAGGTCGGGCTCGATGTCCACCGGGCGGGTCAGGGCGCCCGGCGGGGCCGGGTCCGGATCGTGCACCTCGACCTGGCAGGCGGTCGGCAGGAGCTCCACGACCAGCTCGATCGGCGCGTCGCCGGAGGTGTGCTCCACGGCGTTGGCGACCAGCTCGGCCGTCAGCAGCTCCGCGGTGTCGCAGTCGGCCGTGTGCTCCCGCTCGGCCAGGGCCGAGCGGACCAGCGCACGGGCCACCGGCACGGCCGCGGTGGTGTGCGGCAGCTCGATGCGCCAGGAGGCCGGCGGACAGGGCGGCACGCGGTGCCTCCATGCGGAGCGGTGGTCGGGCGACGGGCGGGCGGGGGAGCGATCGTGCACGGCGGGTCCGTTCATGGAGCAGGCTGTCCTGCTTTCAACCGTATGAATGGTACGGCGCCGTCCGGCAGAGCCGTTCGACGGGCACCGCGCGGGACCTTCGGTCCCGGTCACCGGGCGGCCTACCCGGGTGAACGGTCCCTGTCTCCCCGGTGGTCCCGCTGTTACCTCCTTGTCGACGCCTGGTGACGTTGTAGACGTTTGGTGACAGAGGGGACCAAGTCACCGGTGGGATCTGTCGGACATATGTGACCGGAGTGGCTGACGTGACCGATGTGTCTGTCGTGCCACCGTCCGTGCGCCGGGATGCGGCGTCCGGTCCGGGAACCGGGACCGCCATCCGGCCGCGCCCACGCTCGCTCGCGATGGTCTATCGCGCTCTCGTGACGACAGTCACAGAGCGGTGATAGCTTGGGGGCAGCGCTCAGTGAGGCCGCGCCCGTCCGAGGAGGCCGCCCGTCATGAGTCCCTTCACCGGCTCCGCCGTCCCCACCCCGCACTGGCGGCACCTGCGCGTCGATCTGGCCGACGGCGTCGCCACCGTCACCCTCGCCCGTCCCGACAAGCTCAACGCGCTCACCTTCGGCGCCTACGCCGATCTGCGCGACCTGCTCGCCGAGCTCTCCCGGACCCGCTCCGTGCGCGCCCTGGTCCTGGCGGGCCAAGGGCGCGGCTTCTGCTCCGGCGGCGACGTCGAGGAGATCATCGGCGCCACGCTGTCCCTGGACACCGCCGGCCTGCTCGACTTCAACCGGATGACCGGTCAGGTGGTGCGGGCCATCCGGGAGTGCCCCTTCCCGGTGATCGCCGCGGTGCACGGCGTGGCGGCCGGCGCCGGGGCCGTGCTCGCGCTGGCCGCGGACTTCCGCGTGGCCGACCCCAGCGCCCGCTTCGCCTTCCTCTTCACCCGGGTCGGCCTGTCCGGCGGCGACATGGGCGCCGCCTATCTGCTGCCCCGCGTCGTCGGGTTCGGCCACGCCACCCGGCTGCTGATGCTCGGCGAGCAGGTGCGCGCGCCCGAGGCCGAGCGGATCGGCCTGATCAGCCAGCTGACCGACGAGGGCCGCGCCGACCAGGCCGCCCACGCGCTCGCCCGCCGCCTGGCCGACGGCCCCGCCCTGGCCCATGCCCAGACCAAGGCACTGCTCACCGCCGAACTGGACATGCCGCTGGCCGCCTCCGTCGAGCTGGACGCCGCGACGCAGGCGCTGCTGATGAACGGCGAGGACTACGCCGAGTTCCACGCGGCCTTCACCGAGAAGCGGCCGCCGAAGTGGCGCGGGAGGTAGCGATGAGGGTGGCCGTGATCGGGGGCGGACCCGGGGGCCTGTACGCCGCCGCCCTGCTCAAGCGCCTCGACCCCGCCCGGGAGGTCACGGTCTGGGAGCGCAACGCCCCCGAGGACACCTTCGGCTTCGGCGTCGTCCTCTCCGACGAGACGCTCGGCGGCATCGAGCACGCCGACCCGGTGGTGCACCGGGCGCTGCGGCGGGAGCTCGTGCGCTGGGACGCGATCGACATCGTCCACCGCGGCATCCGGCACACCTCCGGCGGCCACGGCTTCGCCGCCCTCGGCCGCCGCCGGCTCCTGGCCGTCCTGCACGCGCGCTGCCGCGACCTCGGGGTCCGCCTGCGCTTTTGCTCCCCGGCACCGCCCCCCGGCCGCCTCGCGCGCACCCACGACCTCGTCGTCGCCGCGGACGGCGTGCACAGCGCCACCCGCCAGGCGTACGCCGACGCGTTCCGGCCCCGGATCACCAGCCACCGCTGCCGCTACATCTGGCTGGCCGCCGGCTTCCCCTTCGACGCCTTCCGCTTCGAGATCGCCGAGACCGGGCACGGCGTGATGCAGTTGCACGGCTACCCCTATGCCCGCCCGGCGCCCCAC
>NZ_WYCT01000424.1 GCF_011008945.1 Streptomyces harenosi | reverse complement strand
GTGCCGGGCTGCCCGCCCCCGAGTCCCTCACCCCGCAGCTCGTCCACGCGCTGCCGCCACAGCTCCGTGACGCCTATGTCCAGGCGTACGCCGACGCGATGCCCCGCATCTTCCTCTATCTGGTGCCGGTCCTCGTCCTCGGCCTGGTCCTCGCCCTCTTCCTCAAGGAGACCCCCCTGGTGAACAGCACAGCAGGCCACCACACCCCCGGTGACGAGACGGAGACCGGGCCGCACCCGGGCTGCCCCATCCCGCAGGCCCGTTCGCCCCACACCGCCGGCACCCCGGTCTGCGGCACGGTGCAGCACCCCGACGGGACCGCCGTGCCCCACGCCGCGCTCACCCTCATCGACGCCGCCGGACAGCAGGTCGGCCGGGGTGCCAGCGGCAACGACGGCCGGTACGCGCTGGGGACGCCGGGCCCGGGGGCCTACGTCCTGATCGCCGCGGCCGGCGGCCACCAGCCGCAGGCGGTCTCCGTGACCGTCGGGGAACGCCCCGTCGAGCTGGACGTCGTCCTCGGCGGCGCCGGACGCCTGACCGGGACCGTGGTCACCGCCGACGGCAGCCCCGTCCGCGACGCCACCGTCACCCTCACCAACGTGCACGGCGAGGTCGTGGCCAGCACCCGCAGCGGACACGAGGGCGGCTATGTGATCAGCGAGCTGGTGGCCGGCGAGTACACCCTGGCCGGCAGCGCGCCCGCCTTCCGTCCGGCCGCCCTCCCCGTCAGCGTCCAGGCCGCCCGGGAGACGCGGCAGGACATCGAGCTCGCGGGCGGCGCCGTACTGCGCGGCACCGTGCGGGCCGGCGGCGGGCGGCCGGTGGAGGAGGCCCGCGTGACCCTGCTCGACGCGGCCGGCAACGTCGTCGACACCCTCACCACCGGCCCCGAGGGCACCTTCCGCTTCGTCGACCTGGCCTCCGGCGAGTACACCGTCATCGCGGCGGGATATCCGCCGGTCGCCACCGTGCTGCAGGTGGCCGGCGGCGGGCGCACCGAACGCGACCTCCAGCTCGGGCACGAGGAGCGGCCGGGGAGGGGGTGACCACCGTCACAGAGCGGGACCGTCGTACGCCGTCACACTCCCGCGGCGCGCGACGTCAGTGAGACGAAGCGAATCGAGAGGCCGGCCGGGCGCGCCCCGGTCCGGCCCGTTGGGAGGAGCCCCGCCATGTCCACCGCCTACCTCGTCGTCACCGTGCTGGGAGCCGTCATGGCGGGCGTCTCGGCGCTCACCACCTTCCTCCGTGCGGAGTGGATCGCCAAGCCGCTGGCCGACTACGGCGTCCCCCGCGCCTGGTGGCCCTGGCTCGCCACCGCCAAGGCCGCCGGGGCGGCCGGTCTGCTGGTGGGCCTCGCGGTGCCCGCCGTCGGCGTCCTCGCCGCGGCCGGTCTGGTGCTGTACTTCCTCGGGGCCATGGTCACCGTGGTGCGGGCCCGCTGGTTCACCCATGTGCCGATCCCGCTGCTGTACGCGGCACCGGTGGCCGCCTCCCTCGCCCTGGCGTGACCGGCGCGGCGGGCGGGCCGGTCCCGTGCGGGTGACACGGCGCCGGCGCGGCCCGGCCGCCCCCGCCGCACCCCGCCCGCTCCCGCGCTCCGCGTCCTGGCCAGTGCGCCGCCCGGCGCGTAACGTGGCGCCCCGTGAAGATCCTCATCAGCGCCGACATGGAAGGCGCCACCGGGGTGACCTGGCCGGCCGACGTGCTGCCGGGCACGCCCCAGTGGGAGCGGTGCCGGTCGATGTTCACCTCCGACGTCAACGCCGCCGTGCTGGGCTTCCTGGACGGCGGCGCCGACGAGGTGCTCATCAACGAGGCCCACTGGACCATGCGCAACCTGCTGCTGGAACGGCTCGACGAGCGGGCGCAGATGCTCACCGGGCGGCACAAGTCCCTGTCGATGGTGGAGGGCGTCCAGCACGGCGACGTGGACGGCGTCGCCTTCGTCGGCTACCACGCGGGCGCCGGCATGGAGGGCGTCCTCGCCCACACCTACCTCGCCAACTCCGTCACCGGGGTGTGGCTGAACGACGTACGGGCCAGCGAGGGCCTGCTCAACGCGCAGGTCGTCGCCGAGTACGGGGTGCCGGTCGTGCTCGTCACCGGGGACGACGTGGCCTGCGAGGACGCGCTCGGCTACGCGCCCGGGGCGCTGAAGGTGGCCGTCAAGGACCATGTGTCGCGGTACGCGGCCGTGTGCCGGACGCCCGCGCGGACCGCCGCCGAGATCCGGGCGGCGGCCAAGGAGGCGGCGTCGCTGGCGGTGCGTCACGAGCCGGTGCGCGGCGGGCCGCACACCATCGCGCTGGAGTTCGACGCCGAGCATCTGGCCCTGGCCGCGACGGTCGTGCCGGGCGTGGAGCGCGTCGGAGAACGGAAGGTGGCCTACACCCACGCCACCATGTACGAGGCGATCCGGACCTTCAAGGCGGTCACCACGATCGTCTCGGCAGCGGTGGAGGAGCAGTATGGCTGACCAGCTCGACGCACAGGCCCTCGACGAGGTCGTCACGTTCACCTCCGACCTGATCCGGATCGACACCACCAACCGGGGCGGCGGCGACTGCCGGGAGCGGCCCGCCGCCGAGTACGCCGCCGCGCTGCTCGCCCAGGCGGGGACCGAACCCGTGCTGCTGGAGCGCACCGAGGGCCGCACCAACGTCGTCGCCCGGATCGAGGGCACCGATCCCGCGGCCGACGCGCTCCTCCTCCACGGCCACCTCGACGTGGTGCCGGCCGAGGCCGCCGACTGGAGCGTGCACCCGTTCTCCGGGGAGATCCGCGACGGGGTCGTCTGGGGACGCGGCGCGGTCGACATGAAGAACATGGACGCGATGATCCTCGCCGTGGTGCGGGCCTGGGCCCGCCAGGGCGTGCGGCCCCGCCGGGACGTGGTGATCGCGTTCACCGCGGACGAGGAGGCCAGCGCCGAGGACGGCTCCGGCTTCCTCGCCGACCGGCACGCCGCGCTCTTCGAGGGGTGCACCGAGGGCG
Source organism: Streptomyces harenosi (assembly GCF_011008945.1). Taxonomy (GTDB): domain Bacteria; phylum Actinomycetota; class Actinomycetes; order Streptomycetales; family Streptomycetaceae; genus Streptomyces; species Streptomyces harenosi. The sequence continues at coordinate 2,059 of NZ_WYCT01000424.1, read as the reverse complement.
TCGGCGAGTCCGGCGCCTTCACCTTCCACGACGGCGCCGGGCGGCAGCTCTACCCGATCGCGGCCGGCGAGCGCGGCACCGCCTGGCTGAAGCTGACCGCGCGCGGCCGGGCCGGACACGGCTCCAAGGTGAACCGGGACAACGCGGTGACCCGGCTGGCGGCGGCGCTCGGCCGGATCGGCGCCCACCAGTGGCCGCTGCGGCTGACACCGACCGTGCGCGCCGCCCTCGCCGAGCTCGCCGCCCTGTACGGCCTGGAGACCGTGGGCCCGGTGGACCCCCGGGACCCCGAGGGAACGGACGCGCTGCTGGACAAGCTGGGGCCGGCCGCGGCGCTGGTCGAGGCCACCGTGCGCAACAGCGCCAACCCCACCATGATGCAGGCCGGTTACAAGGTGAACGTGATCCCGGGAGAGGCCGTCGCGTACGTCGACGGGCGCTTTCTGCCGGGCACCGAGGACGAGTTCCGCGCCACGCTGGACCGGCTCACCGGCCCGGACGTGGAGTGGGAGTTCCACCACCGCGAGGTCGCCCTCCAGGCGCCGGTGGACTCGCCGGTGTTCGCCCGGATGCGGGCCGCGGTGGAGGCGTTCGCCCCGGAGGGACACGTGGTGCCGTACTGCATGTCGGGCGGCACGGACGCCAAGCAGTTCTCCCGGCTGGGCATCACCGGCTACGGGTTCTCGCCGCTGAAACTGCCGGAGGACCTCGACTACCAGGCGCTCTTCCACGGGGTCGACGAACGGGTCCCCGTCGAGGCGCTCCACTTCGGCGTCCGGGTCCTCGACCGCTTCCTGCGCACCGCCTGAACCGGACGCAAAGACCCCAGGGGAGGAGGAACACGCGTGCAGACCCTGGCGTACGGATCGTGGCCCTCGCCCATCGACGCGGCGCTCGCCGCCGCGCACGACGGGCGCCCGGAGGACGTGGACTTCGCCGGTGAGGAGGTGTGGTGGACCGAGCCGCGCCCCGCCGAGGGCGGGCGGCGCGCCCTGGTGCGGCGCCGGGCCGACGGCACCCAGGAGACGGTGCTGCCCGCGCCGTGGAACGTGCGCAGCCGTGTCATCGAGTACGGCGGCCGGGCCTGGGCCGCGGTCACCGACGCCCGCGGGCCGCTCGTGGTCTTCGCGCACTTCCCCGACCAGCGGCTGTACGCCTGGCGGCCGGGCGGCCCGCAGCCGCGCCCCCTGACCCCCGTCTCGGCGGTGGGCGGCGGACTGCGCTGGGCCGAGCCCCGGATCGTCCCGGAGCGGGGGGAGGTGTGGTGCGTGCTGGAGGAGTTCACCGGGGACGGGCCCGCCGACGTGCGCCGGGTCCTGGCCGCGGTGCCGCTGGACGGCTCGGCCGCCGGGGACCGCGCCGCGGTACGGGAACTCACCGGCGACCGGCACCGGTTCGTCACCGGGCCGAGGATCTCGCCCGACGGGCGGCGCGCCGCCTGGCTGGCCTGGGACCATCCGCGCATGCCGTGGGACGGCACCGAACTGGTCGTCGCCGACATCGCCCCCGACGGCACCTTCCGCGGTGCCCGCACGGTGGCCGGCGGCCCCGGGGAGTCGATCGCCCAGGCGGACTGGGCGCCCGACGGGTCGCTGCTCCACGCCGGCGACCGCAGCGGCTGGTGGAACCTCCACCGCGACGGGCGACCGCTCTGCCCGCGCGAGGAGGAGTTCGGCGGGCCGCTGTGGAAGCTGGGCCAGCGCTGGTTCGCCCCGCTGGACAACGGCCTGGTCGCCGTCCTGCACGGCCGCGGCGCCCCCCGCCTGGGCATACTCGACCCGGAGACCGGCGAGATCGCCGACGCCGCGGGCCCGTGGACCGAGTTCGCGCCCGCTCTGGCGGCGCTCGGGGAGCGGGTGGTGGCCGTCGGGGCGAGCCCGCACAGCGGCTACGAGGTGATCGAACTGGACACGCGGACCGGTCACGCCCGGGTGATCGGCGCCGCCCACCGCGACGCCGTGGACCCCGCCTACTACCCCCGGCCCCGGGTGCGCACCTTCACCGGTCCCGGCGGACGGGAGATCCACGCGCACGTCTACCCGCCCCGCCACCCCGGCTG
>NZ_WYCT01000423.1 GCF_011008945.1 Streptomyces harenosi | reverse complement strand
GTCCCCACCGCCGCCCCGTTCCGCCCGCGCGGGCGGCCGGTCCGGACACCTCCGCCGCCGGCGGGGACTCCGTCCGGGGCGGCGGCGCCAACGCCACCGCGCGCGGCGCGGACGACGGGCCGCCGACCGGCGCGCCCGCGGGCGGCAAGGACGGCAAGGGGAGCAAGGGGCGTACCTTCACCGGCATCGCGGCCGCCGCCGTCACCACCGTGCTGGCGGTCGTCGTCGCCGGGCAGGCGGCCGACGGGCAGGGCGGCCAGGACGCGCGCGGGCAGTCGGCCGGTGACCAGGCGCGTGACGCCCGCGCCTCCGCCTCGCGCGCGGACGGGCGGCCGACGCCGGCGATGTCCGCCGGGACGGCGCCCCTGACGTACGACCAGAAGATGGGCAAGAAGTACCCGCTCAGCGCCACGCTGGACGGTCCGGGCACGTTCGAGGCGGTGCCGGGCATCGCCAAGGCGCCGGGCACCGGGCAGAAGTTCACCTACCGCGTGGACGTCGAGAAGGGGCTCGGCCTCGACGCCGGACTGTTCGCCCAGGCCGTGCAGAAGACGCTCAACGACGACCGGAGCTGGGCGCACAACGGCGCCCGCACGTTCGAGCGCATCCACTCGGGGCGGCCCGACTTCGTGATCACCCTCGCCAGTCCCGGCACCACCGCGGAGTGGTGCGCCAAGTCCGGCCTGGACACCACGATCGACAACGTGTCCTGCGACTCGGCCGCCACCGAGCGCGTGATGATCAACGCCTACCGATGGGCGCAGGGCTCGGAGACCTACGGTGACGAGATCCACGCCTACCGGCAGATGCTGATCAACCACGAGGTCGGGCACCGTCTCGGCTACTCGCATGTGACGTGCGACAAGGACGGCGAGCTCGCCCCGGTCATGCAGCAGCAGACCAAGTTCCTCGACCCCGGCGAAGGCATCCACTGCCTCCCCAACGCCTGGCCCTATCCGGGCCGTTGACGGAACCGTCGGCGGACGCGCGCGAGGAACCGGTGCGGCCGGGCGGACCGGTGCGGCCGAGCGGGTCGGTGCGGCCGAGCGGGTCGGCGCGGGCGGGCGCGGGTGAGCGGACCGGCGCGGGCGAGCCGATGGGAGCTGTCGCGCAGGGCTCGGAGGGCGCGGAGCGCCGCACGGCGTCCGGCCCGCGGTCCGGAACGTCACGTTCTGTGATCTAGTGACCCCTTAGCGCGACAAAACGCGTTCCGCACGGGAAAGTCACGACTGTTCACCCCTTCCGGTGGCGCGACGGACAACCGTCCGTCGCGCCACCGCCATGTCCGCATACGTTCGTCCCGCTGCGAGCCGCCGGGCCAAGGGCGGCTCCCTTGACGGAGATCGGGGGTGCACACGTGCGCATCGGGTTGCTTACGGAGGGTGGCTGTCCGTATGTGGGCGGTGACGCCGTCCTCTGGTGCGATCGGCTCGTGCGCGGGCTCGCACAGCACGAGTTCGACATCTACGCGCTCGGTGCCGGTGAGCGGCCGGAGAACGAGGGCCGGGTCCACGAGGGCCGGGTTCCGCTGCCGCCGCAGGCCGGCCGGGTGCGCACCGCGCCGCCGTGGGGCGCCGGGGACGACGGGGTGAGCCACGGGCGGCGCGCGCGCCGGCGCTTCGCGGAGTGGTACGGCGAACTCGCGGCCGTTCTGTGCGCGGACGCTCCCCGGGAACCCTCCGGCGCCTTCCAGCCCTCCGCCCCCGCACAGGCGGACCGTTTCGCCAGTGCCCTCTACGGTCTCGCCGAGCTGGCCCGCGAGGAGGGAGGGCTGGTCCGAGCGCTCCGCTCCGAACACGCCGTACGCGCCTTGGAGCGCGCCTGTCGCGCACCGGGCGCCGCGCGCCTCGCCCGCCAGGCGCGCGTGGCCGATCTCCTCACCGTCGCCGCGCACCTCGGGCGCGTCCTGCGCCCCCTCTCGCTCGACTGGTACGGGCCCGACGGTCTCGGCGCGGTCGACCTGTGCCACGCCGCCTCCGGTGGCGCGGCGGCCGTCCCCGGCCTGCTCGCCCGGTACTTCTCCGGCGTGCCCCTGCTGGTGACCGAGTACGGCGTGCGGTTGCGCGCGCACTACCTGGCCACCGCGGAGTCCTCCCCGGCCGTACGGTCCCTGCTCGCCGCCTTCCACGGCCGGCTGGCCGCCGAGACCTACCGGCAGGCCGCCCTCGTCACCCCGGGCAACGCACACGTCCGCCGCTGGCAGGAGCGCTGCGGAGCCGACCGGGCCAGGCTCCGTACGGTCTACCCGGGCATGGACGCCGCTCCCTTCGCCGAGGTGGGGGAGGCCCCCGAGCGGGCGGACCCGGGCACCCTGGTGTGGACCGGACCCGTCGAGCCCGCCAAGGACCTGGTGACCCTGCTGCACGCCTTCGCCGAGGTCCGCGCGCACGAGCCGCAGGCCCGCCTGCGGATCATCGGCACCCCCGCCGGCCCGGAGGGCGAGACCTACCTCCGCCGCTGCCGCGAGCTCGCGGAGCTGCTGTTCCCCGAGGCGGCGCGGGGGCCGCACGCGCCCGGTGGCCCTCCGGTGTCCTTCGAGCGGACCGGCGGGCCGGAGATCCCGGCGTCCGCCGACGCGTACGCCCGCGGGGCCGTGGCCGTCCTGTCCAGCGCCGTCGAGGGCTTCCCGTCCGGTCTGGTCGAGGCCATGCTGTGCGGCCGGGCGACCGTGTCCACGGACGTCGGCGCGGTCCGGGAGGTCATCGGCGGCACCGGGCTCGTCGTCCCCCCGGACGACCCGCGCGCGCTCGCCGAGGCGTGCGTTGCGCTCCTGCGCGACCCCCGGCGCCGCGCACGCCTGGGCGCCGCGGCGCGCGCCCGCGCCCTGGAACTGTTCACCGTCGAGCAGAACATCGCGGCCTTCCACGGCATCTACCTGGAGATCGCTTCGCGCGTCCCGGTCCGCCGCGTCCTGCTGGACGACACCGGAAGACCGCTCCCGTTCGCCGCTCCCGCCGAGGCCCACCTCCCGGGCCACTGGTCCGGCACCACGTCCTCCGCCGCGGCCCGGGGCGGCCCCCGCTGGGCCGCGCGCCCACCGGCCACCGTCCCGGCCGTCACCGAGGGGGCGAGATGAGCGGCCTCGGCGAACTGAACCACCCCGGCTCCCCGGACCGTCCGGGCGTGCCGTACGGTCCCGGCTCCTCGGACCACCCGGGGTCCCCGGACCGCCCTGGATCTTCGGACCGTTCGGGCGTCTCGTTCGGGTCCGGTTCCTCGGACCGCCCGGGGTCCCCGGACCGTCCTGGGTCTTCGGACCGTTCGGGCGTCTCGTTCGGGTCCGGCTCCTTGGGCCATCCGGGGTCCCCGGACCGTCCTGGGTCTTCGGACCGTTCGGGCGTCTCGTTCGGGTCCGGTTCCCTGGATCACCGCCAGTTCCCGGACCGGCCGGGCGCTCCGTACGGTGTCGGCTCCCCGGATCAGCCCGAGTTCCCGGGCCGGTCCGGCGTTCCGTCCGGTCTCGGCGCCTCGGACTGTCCCGGGTCCCCGGGGCGGCCCGGTGTTCCGTCCGGTCCCGGCGCCTCGGACTGTCCCGGGTCTCCGGGCCGGCCCGGTGTTCCGTCCGGGCCCGGTTCCCCGGTGAGCTTCGGGGTCTGGGGCGACCGCCGGTGGCCGGGTACGGACCACCGCCTGCTCGCGGGTGCCCGGCCGGCCGGCGGCCGTACCGCCTCCGCCTCCCGCGGCACGTCCGCGGACCCGGTGAAGGCGCTGATGGACCGTCACCGGGCGCTGTGCGAGCGTGCCGTGGACCCGCTGGAGATCGCGGCGGGTCTGGAGGCCGAGGGCATCACCGACCGGACCGCAGCCGTCCGCTTCCGCCACCGGGACGTCTTCTCCCTCGCGGAGGAGATGTACGCCCGCACCCCGCGCGACGGCGACCCCCGCCCGCCCCGCCGCGCGGTCCCGGCGGCGCCCCGGTCGGGTACCGCCTGGGTCGTCCTGACCCTGCTGCCCGGCGCCGTGGGTGCCGCCGCCGTGGCCGGCCTGCGCCTCAGCCACGGCCAGCCGCGCCTGATCGCCGCCGTCGCGGGCGTCCTCGCCGTCATCCTGGCCACCCGCGCGGCCGTCCGGCGCGGGCCGCTCGCCGCGCCCGGCCGGAAGCCCTTCGCCGGCCTTCCGGTCTGGTGGCTCGCCGGGTACGCACTCCTCGGCGAGGGACTGCTCCGCACCGCACTCGCCGGCGGACCCGACGGCCCGCCCACCGGCACCGCCGACGGCCCCTGGCCGGTCACCACCGCCCCGTTCCTGGCGCTCGCCCTGGCCTGCGCCCCCGCGGCCTGGACCGCCCACCTCTTCACCACGACGGCACGCCGCAGGCTGACGGCCAGCCGCGGGCTGGACGACTTCGCCAGCGCCGTACGTCCCCTGCTGCTCGGCACCGTGGCGCTGTTCCTGGCGGCGCTGGCCGCGCTGCTGGCGGCGGCCGGTGCCGCACTCGGCGAGCCCGCCGCCCAGCCGCAGGCACTCGCCCTCGGCGCGCTGCTCCTGCTCGCCCGCCTCCTGGCCGCGCACGGCTTCCCCCGTGCCTCCTCGCTCGTCCTCACCTCCACCGCCCTGGCCCAGGCGGCCGCCCTCGCCCTCGTCTTCGCCGCCCGCCTCCCGGGCTGCGACGCCCTGGCCGCCCCGACGGACGCCCTGGTCACCGCCTGGGGACCCGCCGCGGTCCCCACGCTGACCTGCGGTCTCGGCGCGCTGGCGCTGCTCGTCCACGCGACCCGCCGCCTGACGCAGGCATCGGCCCACGCCCGAACGGAGTTCGCATGCTGACCCCAGGCACCCGCAGGACGGCCCGCGCGGCGCTCCACGCGCCACCCCGCCGGGACGGGGCCCCCTCGCCGTGCCCGCCCCGCGCCGTTCCGGCCGCGCACGGCGAGGGACGCCCGAGCCGCACGGCGGTCCTCCGGGCGGCCCGGAGCCGCCCTCGCGGAGGCCACCGCCGCGACGACCACCCCCACCGGGCCCGCACGGGCCGCCGCGGGCACGCCACGCCCCGGCCCGTGCGGCTCCCGCGCCGCTCCCTGCCCCCACAGAGCTGCCGTCCCCCTCACTCCGCACGACCTCTCTCAGGAGAATCGAAATGACCCCGACCCTCCCCG
>NZ_WYCT01000422.1 GCF_011008945.1 Streptomyces harenosi | reverse complement strand
GTCCGGGGCCGCCGCGGCGGGAGCAGGGTCCGGGTGCCCGCGCCGGGCGGGCCCCGGCGCGGCGGACCGCGGGAGGGGCCGGCGCGCTGGGTGGATACAAGTCCTCGGGGCGCCCCCTGTCAACGTTTTGTCCAGACATCGTTTCACTCAAAGGTCAGAATGTAAGTACAAACTATTGACAGTGTCGCCGGTGCCGCCTACATCTGGGAGACGGCAGGCCCCGCCCAGCCCGTGAGGAGCGTCGCGCATGGCCCCGTCAGCCCCGCCCGCCGGCCCCTCGGCGCCGGGCCGCGGCGGAGTCCATCCCTACCCCGTCCGGTTCCCGCGTATCCATGGCGGGGGGAGGTCTGGGGGGCGCAGGCCCGCGCACCGCGCCGCTGACGGCCCGGCCCTCCGCCGGCCGCCTGCCGCCCGCCACCCGCCGCACCGCCCGCGCCGCCGTCCGCCCCGGCCGGTGCGGACCGCCCGCCGCTCTCCGCGCCGCCGACATGAGCCCCTCACCGAACGGAGCCTGTCGTGAGCCTCAGCATCCCCGACCTCACCACGGTCAGAGCCCGGCACCCGGAGGCGATCGCCGAGGCGGCCAGGCGCCGGGTGCGCCGCCCGCTGATCGGCGACGGGGGACGCCTGATGATCGTGGCCGCCGACCATCCCGCGCGCGGCGCCCTGGGCGTCGGCGGCCGGCGCCTGGCCATGGCCAACCGCGCCGATCTGCTGGAGCGCCTGTGCACCGCGCTGTCCCGCCCCGGTGTCGACGGGGTGCTGGCCACCGCCGACGTCCTGGAGGACCTGCTGCTGCTCGGCGTCCTGGACGGCAAGGTCGTCATGGGCTCGATGAACCGCGGCGGCCTGGCGGGCGCCGCCTTCGAGATGGACGACCGCTTCACCGGCCACCGCGCCGAGGACCTCGCCCGGCTCCGCTTCGACGCGGGCAAGCTGCTGCTGCGCATCGACTACGACGACCCCGGCTCGCTGGCCACCCTGGAGTCCGCCGCCCGTGCCGTCGACGCGATGGCCGCCCGCCGGCTGCCGGTGTTCGTCGAGCCCTTCCTGTGCCGCCGGACCGGGGGCCTGGTCCGCACCGACCTGTCCGCCGAGGCCGTCACCCGCTCCATCGCCATCGCCTCGGGCCTGGGCGGTACCTCCGCCTACACCTGGCTGAAACTGCCCGTCACCGACGACCCCGACGACATGGCGGAGGTCCTGGAGACCTCCACGCTGCCCGCCGTCCTGCTGGGCGGTGACGTCGGCGGCGCGGGCGGTGACCAGGACGCCGCCTACGAGCGCTGGCGCAAGGCCCTGCGGCTGCCCACCGTGCGGGGCCTGGTCGCCGGCCGCTCGCTGCTCTACCCGGCCGGGGGCACGGTGGAAGAGGCGGTCGACACGGCCGTCGGCCTGCTGTGACCCCACCCCGCAGCGACGGACCAGCCCGCCGTGACCAGGAGGCACCGATGACCAGCCCGTACCACCTTCCCGCCGGCCGGGCGGCCGCCGGCCCGTACGCCGTGGACATCGGCCCCGGGACGGCCGGCTGGGGCTACTGCGGCCTGCGCGTCCTGGACCTGCCGCCCGGCGGCACCCACACCTTCGCCACCGGCGAGAGCGAGTGGCTCGTGCTGCCCCTGAGCGGCGGCTGCACCGTCACCGCCACCGACGACTTCGGCCAGGAGACCTTCGAACTCACCGGCCGCGCCGACGTGTTCAGCGCCGTCAGCGACTTCGCCTACGTCCCGCGCGACGCCCGGGCCACGGTCGGCTCCCCCGGCGGCGGCCGGTTCGCGCTCGCCGGCGCCCGCTGCACCCGCCGCCTGCCCGCCCGCTACGGCCCGGCCTCCCGGGTCCCCGTGGAGCTGCGCGGCACCGGCACCTGCTCCCGCCAGGTCAACAACTTCGCCGCGGCGGACGTCTTCGCCTGCGACCGGCTGATCGCGGTGGAGGTGATCACCCCGGGCGGCAACTGGTCGTCCTTCCCTCCGCACAAGCACGACGAGTACCGGCCCGGCGAGGAGTCCGTCCTGGAGGAGATCTACTACTTCGAGTTCGCCGGCCACGACGGGGTTCCCGGTTTCGGCTACCAGCGGGTCTCGCCGTCGGGGCGGGGCCGGGGCACGGACGTCCTGGCCGAGGTGCGCGCCGGGGACGCCGTGCTGATCCCCGACGGCTGGCACGGGCCGTCCATGGCGGTACCCGGCCACCACATGTACTACCTCAACGTCATGGCGGGCCCGGACCCCGAGCGCGCCTGGCTGATCCGCGACCACCCGGACCACGCCTGGATCCGCGCCACCTGGCCGGACCAGCCCGTCGATCCCCGCCTGCCCCTCTACACCGCACCCGGAAGGCCCCTATGAGCGCTCCCACCCGCCGACTGACCACCGCACAGGCCCTGGTGCGGTTCCTGTCCGTCCAGTACACCGAGCGGGACGGCGAACGGCACCGCCTGATCGCCGGCGTCTGGGGCATCTTCGGCCACGGCAACGTGGCCGGGATCGGGCAGGCGCTCGTCGAGCACGGCGAGGCCATGCCCTACCACCAGGGCCGCAACGAGCAGGCGATGGTGCACGCGGCCGTCGGTCACGCCCGCCACCTCGACCGCCTGTCCGCCCAGGCCGTGACGACGTCCATCGGCCCGGGGGCCACCAACCTCGTCACCGGCGCGGCCCTCGCCACCATCAACCGGCTGCCGGTGCTGCTGCTGCCCGGCGACGCCTTCGCCGCCCGCCCCTGCGATCCGCTGCTCCAGCAGCTCGAGCACCCGACCGAGGCGGATGTGTCGGTCAACGACACCCTGCGCCCGGTCTCCCGCTTCTTCGACCGGATCGCCCGTCCCGAGGCGCTGATCCCCGCCGCGCTCAACGCCATGCGGGTGCTCGCCGACCCCGTGGAGACCGGCGCCGTCACCCTCGCGCTCCCCCAGGACGTGCAGACGGAGGCGTACGACTGGCCGGAGCGGTTCTTCGCCGAGCGCGTCTGGCCGGTACGGCGGCCCGCGCCCGACCCGGCGGAGCTGGCCGCGGCCGTGCGGGCGGTCCGGAACGCGCGGCGCCCGCTGATCGTCGCGGGCGGCGGCGTCCACCACAGCCGCGCCGAGGACGCGCTGGAGGCGCTGGCCGACGCCACCGGCATCCCGGTCGCCGCCACCCAGGCCGGCAAGGGCTCGCTGCGCCACGACCACCCCGCCGACCTCGGCGGCATCGGCCACACCGGCACCGCCGTCAGCGACGACCTGGCCCGCACCGCCGACCTGGTGATCGGCGTCGGCACCCGCTTCACCGACTTCACCACCGCCTCCGGCACCCTCTTCCAGCACCCGGAGGTCCGCTTCCTCAACCTCAACATCACCGCCTTCGACGCCCACAAGCTCGCCGCGCGCACCCTGGTCTGCGACGCGCGGGCGGGGCTCACGGCACTGGCCGGCGCGCTCGCCGGCCACCGGGTGGACCCGTCCTACGAGGCCGAGTACCGCGCCGGCAAGGAACGCTGGGAGCGGGTGGTCGACGCCTCCTTCCACGCCGCCGACGACACCGCCGTGCCGACACAGACCCAGGTGCTGGGCGCGCTGGACGCGGTCGTGGGCGAGGAGGACGTGGTGATCAACGCGGCCGGTTCGCTCCCCAGCGACCTGCACCGACTGTGGCGGACCCGGTCCCGGCGCCAGTACCACCTGGAGTACGGCTACTCCTGCATGGGCTACGAGATCCCGGCCGCGCTCGGCGTCCAGCAGGCCGCCCCCGGCACGCCCGTGTGGGCGCTGGTGGGCGACGGCACCTACCTGATGATGCCGACGGAGATCGTCACCGCCGTGCAGGAGAGGCTGCCGGTGAAGCTGGTGCTGATCCAGAACCACGGCTACGCCTCCATCGGCGGCCTGTCGGAGGCGGTCGGCGCGGAGCGGTTCGGCACGGCCTACCGCCACCGCGCCGCCGACGGCACCTTCACCGGCGCCCCGCTCCCCGTCGACCTGGCCGCCAACGCCGCCAGCCTCGGCCTGGAGGTGCTGCGCGCCAAGACCGTGCGGGAACTGCGCGAGGCGCTGGCCGCGGCGCGCGCCGCCGACCGTCCCACCTGCGTCTACGTGGAGACCGACCCGGCGCCGGCCGCTGTCGGGGCGCAGGCGTGGTGGGACGTGCCGGTCGCCGAGGTGTCCGGCCGGAAGGCCGCCGCGGCGGCGCGCGCCCGCTACGAGGAGCAGGCCGCCGCCCGCCGCCGCCATCTGTGAGGGGCCGCCCGCCCGCCGGCCGTGTCACCGCCCGGTCCGGTCAGCACACCCGGCTGCCGGCCTCCGGCGCGGTGCGCGGCGACACCGCGGTGCGCGCGAACTCCAGGGTCGCGGCGAAGACGCGCGCCACGTCCTCCTCGGCCGCCCCGGTCCAGAGGTGGTCGGCCCCGGGGACGGGCCGGAACTCCGCCTCGGCCCCCGCCGCCCGCAGCGCCGCGGCAAGGGCCCGGCCCTGGGTGACGGGTATGACCGAGTCCCGCGTGCCGTGCAGGATCAGGAAGGGCGGCGCGGCGGCGGTGACGCGGGCGACGGGGCTGGCGGCGCGGGCCCGTTCGGGGTCGTCCGCGGCCGGGGCCCCGAGCAGCGCCGCCTCCGGGGTGTGCGGTGGCGCTGCGGTGAGGTCGGCGGGCCCGTACCAGACGACGCAGCCGCGGACCGCCGGGCCCGCGGTGAGGGCGAGCAGGGCGGCGAGGTGCCCGCCCGCCGACTCGCCCCAGGTGACCACGCGGTCGGCGGCCAGCCCCAGTTCGGCGGCGCGGACGCGCAGCCAGTCCAGCATCCCGGTGAGGTCGTCCAGCGGGGCGGGGAAGACGGCCTCCCCGCTGAGCCGGTAGTCGGGGCAGACGACGGCGAACCCGGCCCGGGCCAGGCGGGCGAAGGGCCCCGGCCGCCAGGCGCGCAGGCGCGGTCCCGCGTCGTCGCGCAGCCCGGTGCGCCAGGCGCCGCCGTGGACGAAGACGAGCACGGGCAGCGGGCCGCCGGCCGGCGCCTCGGGCAGCCACAGGTCGAGCTCCAGGGGGCGGCTGCCGTCGCGGACCGCGTAGGGGACGCCCCGCAGCAGCCGTACCCCCTCGGCGGGGCGGGCGGCGGGCGGCAGCGGCAGGACCGCGGGGTCTGGCTCTTATACACATCTGACGCTGCCGACGAAGCTAGAAGTGTAGATGTCGG
>NZ_WYCT01000421.1 GCF_011008945.1 Streptomyces harenosi | reverse complement strand
AGATTGTATAAGAGACAGATCGAAGGAGCTTCCGGAACCATGACCAAGGCGCCCCACCAGGGACCACCGACCCCCGCAGATGTCGGTGACTACTACGACCGCATGACCAGCGTGTTGAACCGGGCTCTGGGCGGCAACACCCACCTCGGATACTGGCCGCACCCGGACGACGGCAGCACACTCGGCCAGGCGTCCGACCGGCTCACCGATCTCATGATCGGCAAGCTTCGGGCACACACCGGCCGCCCGGTCGGACGTGTGCTGGACGTCGGCTGCGGTTCCGGCCGGCCGGCCCTGCGCCTGGCGGACAGCGAGCCGGTGGACGTCGTCGGCATCACCATCAGCCCCCGGCAGGTGGAGCTGGCCACCGCGCTCGCCGAGCGGTCCGGCCTCGCGGGCCGGGTCCGTTTCGAGTGCGCCGACGCCATGGACCTGCCCTTCCCCGACGCGTCCTTCGACGCCGTCTGGGCGCTGGAGTGCCTGCTGCACATGCCCGACCCGGGCCGGGTGTTCCAGGAGATGGCCCGTGTGCTGCGCCCCGGCGGGCGGCTGGCGGCCATGGACGTCACACTGCGCGCACCCCAGCCGACGGGGACGGACTGGTCGTCCAGCGAACTCGCCGTCCCCTCGCTGATCCCCCTCAACGCCTATGCCGGGATGATCAGTGACGCGGGACTCCGGCTGACCGAGCTCACCGACATCGGTGAGCACGTCATCGCCCCCTCGTACAGAGCGATGGGCGACGACGTACGCGCGAACGCCCACGCGTACGCCGACGCCCTGGGGATGACGGCGGAGGACCTGGAGACGTTCGTGGGCAAGTGCAGCCAGTGGTACACGGAGGACATCGGGTACGTCGTCCTGACCGCGGACCGGCCCGGCGCCTGAGTCGACGGACACAAGAGCGGACGAAGGGGAGGGACCGGCGACACCGCCGGTCCCTCCCCTCGTGCGCGGCGCCCGCCCTCAGTAGACGGCCGGAGGACGGAAGAACCCCGGCAGCTCGTCGGGCGGCTGACCGCCGACCAGCGAGAGCAGCACATGCAGGGCCGTGTAACCGCCCATCACGACGTGGACGCCGCCGACGACGGCCAGGAACCGCGCCCAGAGGCGGGCGCGGCCCGGCAGGCGCCACGCACCGCGCTCCACCAGCGTCTCGCCCCGCTCGTCACGGAAGAACCGGAGCGCGCTCAGCAACCCGCTGGCCAGGGCCGCGGTCAGGAGCTGGTACAGGGGGAACTGGTACCAGGCACCGCTCCACAGCGACACCTCCGGCAGCGCCTTCGACCAGACGGACAGGCCGATCAAGGAGATCGCCGGCTCCGACAGGTCCAGGGCCACCGCGGTGGCGACGGCCACCCCGACCAGCGGCCAGGGGCGGATCCCGGGCCACCGGTCCCGGACGCGGGACAGCACGTGACAGCAGGCCAGCACACCCACGAGCGCCGTCGAGCACACGCTGAACGTCACCAGCGGCAACTCGGCCTCCATCCCGGGCGCGGACCCCTGCCACCCCGGCATGTACGGCCCCCAGGAGCCGACCGCGCCCCACACGTGCGTGTTGGACACCAGGACGGGATGGAACCAGTTCATCAGCGGGCTCAGCCAGCCCGCGAACAGCACCCCGGCGAACAGCAGGGCGTCGAACGACACCCTCCGCTCCGCGCGGCACCTGCGGTACAGCCACAACGCCAGCCACACCGCACCCGCCGCCGACAGCGCGGGGAACACGATGTCGAGGACCCTTCGGTGCCCTCGCTCCGCGCCACCCTCACCGGGTAGATCGACCAGGCGGTACCCGCCGTCGGCCGCCCATCGGACGAGCACGTACGCCTGCAGGGCCAGGCACACCGCGCCGAGCGCCGCCCAGCCCAGCACGAGCCGACGACCGGCCGCGGGCCGCGCGCGTCCCTGCCCCTGATCCTGCCCCGGTGCTTCCCCCTGTTCCTGCGCCTGTTCGCGTTCACGTTCCGGCCGCGGGTCCCGTCCTGGTTTCCGCTTCCGCCCGCGCCGCTGTTCCGCGGCTCCGGGGGCGGGGCCGGCTGTCACGGCGTCGTGGCCGGGCGGTGGGATGTGCGTCATGTCGTCTCTCGCAATCCGTGAAGTGGAGTCAGCCCTCGGAGGGGGGTTGACCGGAGTCGGTGCCGGTGTCGTGGGCCAGGCCGATGAGGCTGTCGATGTCCATGGCGTCGATCTCCTCCACCGACACGGACCGGGAGGGCTGCTCCGCCGTCGGTTCGGCGGAGTCGGGCGCCGCAGCGGCGAGTGCCAGGAGGCGGTCGATCAGGCCCGCCTCCCGCAACCGGCTGATCGGGATCGACGTCAGGAGCCCGCGCAGCTCCTTCTCGCCCGCCGTCTCGGGCACGGCGCCGTCCGGCGGAAGCAGACGGGCACCCAGATGCTCGGCCAGGGCCGCCGGAGTCGGGAAGTCGAAGGCGACCGTCGCCCGCAGCGCCAGCCCCGTGGCGACCTTCAGCCGGTTCCGCAGCTCCACCGCCGTGAGCGAGTCGAAGCCCAGCTCACGGAAGGCGCGCGTCCCGGCGACGGTCTCCGTGCCGCTGTGACCGAGCACCGCCGCGACGTTCGACTGCACGAGCCGCAGCAAGGTGTTCCGGCGCTCGGTGTCACTCTGGCGGGCCAGCCGCTCCCGCAGCCGCCCGGCCTCGTCCGCGCCCGCCGCCCGGGCTTCGCCGGCTGCGCCCCGGAGCCGGTGCGTGCCCGAGGTCCGCACCAGGCCGCGCAGCAACGGCGGGAGCGGACCGTACGCGGTCCTGGTGCGTACGGCGGACAGATCGAAGCGAGCCGGTACCAGCAAGGGTTCGTCCGACGACAGCGCCGCGTCGAACAGGTCCAGGGCGTCGGGTGTCGGGAGCGGCGCCATACCGGCCCGGCTGATCCGGGAGCGGTCGTCGGCGTCGAGGTGCCCGGTCATCCCGCTGCCCTCCGCCCACAGCCCCCAGGCCAGTGACAGAGCGGGCAGACCGGCGGCACGGCGCTGGTGCGCGAGCGCGTCGAGCACGGCGTTGGCGGCGGCGTAGTTGCCCTGGCCGGGGGAGCCGAGGACACCCGCGGCGGAGGAGAACAGGACGAAGGCGGACAGGTCGAGGTCCTGAGTGAGCTCGTGCAGCAGCAGCGCCGAATCGGCCTTGGCGCGCAGTACGGTGTCCAGCCGCTCGTGCGTCAGGGACGTGAGGACTCCGTCGTCGAGCACACCCGCGGCGTGCACGACCGCGGACAGGGGATGCTCCTCGGGCACCCCGGCCAGCAGTGCCTCCACCTGTGCGCGGTCGGCTGTGTCGCACGCGGCGACCTCGACGGTCGCGCCTCGCTCGCGCAACGCGGACGTCAACGACTCCAGCCCCTGGGCCGCCGGACCCCTGCGGCCGGCCAGGAGGAGGCGGCGGACCCCGTGCGCCTCCACCAAGTGCCGGGCGATGAGCCCGCCGAGCAGTCCGGTGCCGCCGGTGATGAGCACGGTGCCGTCGGGCGGCAGCGACCGCGGAGCGGCCGAGGCATCGCGGTGCTGCCTGGCCAGCCGGGGTGTGTACAGGACCCCGGCGCGGGCGGCGAGCTGCGGCTCGCCCGAGGCGAGGGCGGCGGCGACGAGGTCCGGCCCGGGCCGGGTGCCGCTCGCACAGTCCAGCAGCGTGATGCGGTCCGGGTGCTCGGACTGCCCGGAACGCACCAGGCCCCACACGGCGGCACCCGGTACGTCGACCGTGTCGTCCCCGGCTGCGGCGACGACCGCCCCCGAGGTGACGGCCACAAGCCGGCTGTCGGCCAGCCGCTCGTCCCCCAGCCAGGACTGGAGGACGGAGAGGACGCGGCCGGTCGCCCCACGGGCTGCGGTGGGCTCACCGGGACCAGGCACGGAGCTCAGCACGACCACGGCCGGCGCGGCGGCCCCGCCGTCCAGTTCCCGGATCAGATCCTCGGCCTCCGCGTACACCGTCAGGTTCTCGTGACCGGCCAGGCCGGCCACCGCCGGACCGGTGCCGATGACGGCCCAGTGCCCGGTCGGCTGGACGGATGCGGGGGCCGCGGCCGGTACCCACTCCAGGCGGAACAGCGAATCCCGCCCGGCGGCCGGCGCCGCCGCCCGCAACTGCTCGGGGGAGACGGGCCGGAGGGTGAGCGATTCCACCGCCAGCACCGGACGACCGTCCTCGTCGGTGGCCGTGATCGCCACGGTGTCCCCCTGCTGCGGCGCACACGGCGCCACCCGTACACGCAGCGCCGTGCACTCCCGGGCGAACAGGGAGACGCCGGCCCACGCGAACGGCAGCCGACGCCGTTCCTGCGTGTCTCCGTCCGCTGTACCCGCCTGTGGGGTCAGGGCCGTCACGTGCAGAGCGGCATCGAGCAGGGCGGGATGCACGCCGAAGCCCGATGGGTCGGCGGCCGCCTCCTGCGGCAGGCGCACCTCGGCGACGACGTCCTCACCATCGAGCCAAGCCGCACGGAGCCCCCGGAACACCGGACCGTAGCCCAGGCCCGCCTCCGCCATGCGGTCGTACAGACCGTCGAGGTTCAACGGCCGGGCGGATGACGGTGGCCAGGTGCCGGCTTCGGAGTGATCGGGGGCGGCCGCGGCCGAGAGCGTACCGGTGGCGCACCGCGTCCAGGTCCGGTCCACCGACTCGTCGGCGCCGGTGCCGGCCTCGGAACGGAAGTGGACGGTGAACGGGCGCTGACCGGCCTCGTCCGGAACCGAGACCGTGAGCTGGAAGACGACGTGTCCCGTCTCGGGGATCACCAGGGGGGCGTGGAGGGTGAGCTCCTGGACGTGGGGACAACCGGTGTACGCCCCGGCTTGGAGGGCGAGTTCGAGGAGGGCGGTGCCGGGGAGGAGGACGGTGCCGCCGACGTTGTGGTCGGCGAGCCAGGGGTGGGTGTGCAGGGAGAGGCGGCCGGTGAGGACGATCCCGTCGCCGTCGGCGAGTTCCATCACGGCGCCCAGCAGGGGGTGGTCGGGCCGCTGGAGTCCGGCTGCCGACACGTCTCCCGCATCGGCGCCAGTGGGCGCCTGGAGCCAGTAGTGGTGGTGTTGGAAGGGGTAGGTGGGCAGGGTGGTGGGGCTGTCTCTTATACCCATCTGACGCTGCCGCCGAA
>NZ_WYCT01000420.1 GCF_011008945.1 Streptomyces harenosi | reverse complement strand
GAGGGTGAGTACGAAGGAAGCGTCCGTTCCTTGAGAACTCAACAGCGTGCCAAAAGTCAACGCCAGATATGTTGATACCCCGTCCGTCGGATCACCGATGGTCGAGGTTCCTTTGAAAAACACAGCGAGGACGCTGTGTGCGAGGGGATTATTCCTCTCCTCGCACCGCTCTCGTGGTGTTGCACCGGATTACCGGTACACATTCACGGAGAGTTTGATCCTGGCTCAGGACGAACGCTGGCGGCGTGCTTAACACATGCAAGTCGAACGATGAACCTCCTTCGGGAGGGGATTAGTGGCGAACGGGTGAGTAACACGTGGGCAATCTGCCCTGCACTCTGGGACAAGCCCTGGAAACGGGGTCTAATACCGGATACGACACTCTCGGGCATCCGATGAGTGTGGAAAGCTCCGGCGGTGCAGGATGAGCCCGCGGCCTATCAGCTTGTTGGTGAGGTAATGGCTCACCAAGGCGACGACGGGTAGCCGGCCTGAGAGGGCGACCGGCCACACTGGGACTGAGACACGGCCCAGACTCCTACGGGAGGCAGCAGTGGGGAATATTGCACAATGGGCGAAAGCCTGATGCAGCGACGCCGCGTGAGGGATGACGGCCTTCGGGTTGTAAACCTCTTTCAGCAGGGAAGAAGCGAAAGTGACGGTACCTGCAGAAGAAGCGCCGGCTAACTACGTGCCAGCAGCCGCGGTAATACGTAGGGCGCAAGCGTTGTCCGGAATTATTGGGCGTAAAGAGCTCGTAGGCGGCTTGTCGCGTCGGTTGTGAAAGCCCGGGGCTTAACCCCGGGTCTGCAGTCGATACGGGCAGGCTAGAGTTCGGTAGGGGAGATCGGAATTCCTGGTGTAGCGGTGAAATGCGCAGATATCAGGAGGAACACCGGTGGCGAAGGCGGATCTCTGGGCCGATACTGACGCTGAGGAGCGAAAGCGTGGGGAGCGAACAGGATTAGATACCCTGGTAGTCCACGCCGTAAACGGTGGGCACTAGGTGTGGGCGACATTCCACGTCGTCCGTGCCGCAGCTAACGCATTAAGTGCCCCGCCTGGGGAGTACGGCCGCAAGGCTAAAACTCAAAGGAATTGACGGGGGCCCGCACAAGCGGCGGAGCATGTGGCTTAATTCGACGCAACGCGAAGAACCTTACCAAGGCTTGACATACACCGGAAACATCCAGAGATGGGTGCCCCCTTGTGGTCGGTGTACAGGTGGTGCATGGCTGTCGTCAGCTCGTGTCGTGAGATGTTGGGTTAAGTCCCGCAACGAGCGCAACCCTTGTCCCGTGTTGCCAGCAGGCCCTTGTGGTGCTGGGGACTCACGGGAGACCGCCGGGGTCAACTCGGAGGAAGGTGGGGACGACGTCAAGTCATCATGCCCCTTATGTCTTGGGCTGCACACGTGCTACAATGGCCGGTACAATGAGCTGCGATACCGCGAGGTGGAGCGAATCTCAAAAAGCCGGTCTCAGTTCGGATTGGGGTCTGCAACTCGACCCCATGAAGTCGGAGTCGCTAGTAATCGCAGATCAGCATTGCTGCGGTGAATACGTTCCCGGGCCTTGTACACACCGCCCGTCACGTCACGAAAGTCGGTAACACCCGAAGCCGGTGGCCCAACCCCTTGTGGGAGGGAGCTGTCGAAGGTGGGACTGGCGATTGGGACGAAGTCGTAACAAGGTAGCCGTACCGGAAGGTGCGGCTGGATCACCTCCTTTCTAAGGAGCACTTCTTACCGAGTCCTTCGGGGCGAGGTCAGAGGCCAGTACATCAGCGAGTGTCTGATGCTGGTTGCTCATGGGTGGAACGTTGACTACTCGGCATGGTCAGGATGGATCAGGCGCTAGTACTGCTCTTCGGAGCGTGGAACGCTGATCTGGTCGGCTGACGGTGTCGGGCACGCTGTTGGGTGTCTGAGGGCACGGCCGTTTGGTCTGTCTTCGGATTGCCGGCCCCGGTGAAGGTCTGCTTCGGCAGGTTGTGACGGGTGGCTGGTCGTTGTTTGAGAACTGCACAGTGGACGCGAGCATCTGTGGCCAAGTTTTTAAGGGCGCACGGTGGATGCCTTGGCACCAGGAACCGATGAAGGACGTGGGAGGCCACGATAGGCCCCGGGGAGTCGTCAACCAGGCTTTGATCCGGGGGTGTCCGAATGGGGAAACCCGGCAGTCGTCATGGGCTGTCACCCGCTGCTGAACACATAGGCAGTGTGGAGGGAACGCGGGGAAGTGAAACATCTCAGTACCCGCAGGAAGAGAAAACAACCGTGATTCCGGGAGTAGTGGCGAGCGAAACCGGATGAGGCCAAACCGTATGCGTGTGAGACCCGGCAGGGGTTGCGTATGCGGGGTTGTGGGATCTCTCTTCCACGGTCTGCCGGCCGTGGGACGAGTCAGAAACCGTTGATATAGGCGAAGGACATGCGAAAGGTCCGGCGTAGAGGGTAAGACCCCCGTAGTCGAAATGTCAGCGGCTCGTTTGAGAGACACCCAAGTAGCACGGGGCCCGAGAAATCCCGTGTGAATCTGGCGGGACCACCCGCTAAGCCTAAATATTCCCTGGTGACCGATAGCGGATAGTACCGTGAGGGAATGGTGAAAAGTACCCCGGGAGGGGAGTGAAATAGTACCTGAAACCGTGTGCCTACAAGCCGTGGGAGCGTCGGAACGAGGCTTGCCTTGTTCTCGTGACTGCGTGCCTTTTGAAGAATGAGCCTGCGAGTTTGCGGTGTGTTGCGAGGTTAACCCGGGTGGGGTAGCCGTAGCGAAAGCGAGTCCGAATAGGGCGGTGGAGTAGCACGCTCAAGACCCGAAGCGGAGTGATCTAGCCATGGGCAGGTTGAAGCGGAGGTAAGACTTCGTGGAGGACCGAACCCACCAGGGTTGAAAACCTGGGGGATGACCTGTGGTTAGGGGTGAAAGGCCAATCAAACTCCGTGATAGCTGGTTCTCCCCGAAATGCATTTAGGTGCAGCGTCGTGTGTTTCTTGCCGGAGGTAGAGCACTGGATAGGCGATGGGCCCTACCGGGTTACTGACCTTAGCCAAACTCCGAATGCCGGTAAGTGAGAGCGCGGCAGTGAGACTGTGGGGGATAAGCTCCATGGTCGAGAGGGAAACAGCCCAGAGCATCGACTAAGGCCCCTAAGCGTACGCTAAGTGGGAAAGGATGTGGAGTCGCAGAGACAACCAGGAGGTTGGCTTAGAAGCAGCCACCCTTGAAAGAGTGCGTAATAGCTCACTGGTCTAGTGATTCCGCGCCGACAATGTAGCGGGGCTCAAGCGTACCGCCGAAGTCGTGTCATTGCAGCATGTACGCCCAACGGCGGCTGTGATGGGTAGGGGAGCGTCGTCTGCCGGGTGAAGCAGCACCGGAAGGTAGTTGTGGACGGTTGACGAGTGAGAATGCAGGCATGAGTAGCGATTCACACGTGAGAAACGTGTGCGCCGATTGACTAAGGGTTCCTGGGTCAAGCTGATCTGCCCAGGGTAAGTCGGGACCTAAGGCGAGGCCGACAGGCGTAGTCGATGGATAACCGGTTGATATTCCGGTACCCGCTGTGAAGCGTCAAACATCGAATCCAGTGATGCTAAGCCCGTGAAGCCGCCGGGGCCCGTCTTTGACGTGTCTCGGAGTGGTGGAGCCGGTGACCCGAGCTGGTAGTAGGTGAGTGATGGGGTGACGCAGGAAGGTAGTCCATCCCGGGCGGTGGTTGTCCCGGGGTAAGGGTGTAGGACGGTGTGTAGGCAAATCCGCACGCCATGAGTCTGAGACCTGATGCCGAGCCGATTGTGGTGAAGTGGATGATCCTATGCTGTCGAGAAAAGCCTCTAGCGAGTTTCATGGCGGCCCGTACCCTAAACCGACTCAGGTGGTCAGGTAGAGAATACCGAGGCGTTCGGGTGAACTATGGTTAAGGAACTCGGCAAAATGCCCCCGTAACTTCGGGAGAAGGGGGGCCATTCCTGGTGACGGCACTTGCTGTCTGAGCTGGGGGTGGCCGCAGAGACCAGCGAGAAGCGACTGTTTACTAAAAACACAGGTCCGTGCGAAGCCGTAAGGCGATGTATACGGACTGACGCCTGCCCGGTGCTGGAACGTTAAGGGGACCGGTTAGCTTGGATTCGTCCAGGCGAAGCTGAGAACTTAAGCGCCAGTAAACGGCGGTGGTAACTATAACCATCCTAAGGTAGCGAAATTCCTTGTCGGGTAAGTTCCGACCTGCACGAATGGCGTAACGACTTCTCGACTGTCTCAACCATAGGCCCGGTGAAATTGCACTACGAGTAAAGATGCTCGTTTCGCGCAGCAGGACGGAAAGACCCCGGGACCTTTACTACAGTTTGATATTGGTGTTCGGTTCGGCTTGTGTAGGATAGCTGGGAGACTGTGAAGCCTGGACGCCAGTTCGGGTGGAGTCGTCGTTGAAATACCAGTCTGGTCGTGCTGGATGTCTAACCTGGGTCCGTGATCCGGATCAGGGACAGTGTCTGATGGGTAGTTTAACTGGGGCGGTTGCCTCCTAAAGGGTAACGGAGGCGCCCAAAGGTTCCCTCAGCCTGGTTGGCAATCAGGTGTTGAGTGTAAGTGCACAAGGGAGCTTGACTGTGAGACCGACGGGTCGAGCAGGGACGAAAGTCGGGACTAGTGATCCGGCGGTGGCTTGTGGAAGCGCCGTCGCTCAACGGATAAAAGGTACCCCGGGGATAACAGGCTGATCTTCCCCAAGAGTCCATATCGACGGGATGGTTTGGCACCTCGATGTCGGCTCGTCGCATCCTGGGGCTGGAGTCGGTCCCAAGGGTTGGGCTGTTCGCCCATTAAAGCGGTACGCGAGCTGGGTTTAGAACGTCGTGAGACAGTTCGGTCCCTATCCGCTGTGCGCGTAGGAGTCTTGAGAAGGGCTGTCCCTAGTACGAGAGGACCGGGACGGACGAACCTCTGGTGTGCCAGTTGTTCTGCCAAGGGCATGGCTGGTTGGCTACGTTCGGGAGGGATAACCGCTGAAAGCATCTAAGCGGGAAGCCTGCTTCGAGATGAGGACTCCCACCCACTTGATGGGGTAAGGCTCCCAGTAGACGACTGGGTTGATAGGCCGGATATGGAAGCCAGGTGACTGGTGGAGTTGACCGGTACTAATAGGCCGAGGGCTTGTCCTCAGTTGCTCGCGTCCACTGTGTT
>NZ_WYCT01000041.1 GCF_011008945.1 Streptomyces harenosi | reverse complement strand
GGGCTGGGCCGAACGGGGCTGAGTACGCCCCCTGAGTACCCGTACGGATGCGGAGCCGCCCCCGGGACCGGCAGGCTCGTCCCCATGACGACGCACCGCGCCCCGAAGTCCGCCGCCCACCCCGGCCGCCCCACCGGGCGTGCCGTGACGGCGGGGCTGGTCCTCGGCGTCACGGCGGGGATCGCCTGGGCCGGGGCGATGATCTACACCGTCGCGGGGTGGTGGCTGTAGCGCGGCACGCGCCACGGTGCCCGCGCGGCCCGGGCCGCGCGGCCGCGGATGCCCGCCTCCCGGAGCCCCGCGGAGGCGGCCGGCGGACGGCGGCTCAGCAGGCCGTCGCCGACCGGAAGCGGATCCCCGCCGCCCGCAGCCGTCCGGTCAGCGCGTCGCCCATCGCGACGGCCGGGGTGACCTGGCCCGCCGTCGGCGGCAGGTCGTCGAGGGCCAGGCAGAGCGCCGCCTCGGCGAACATCTTCGCCGTCTCGTCGTAGCCGGGGTCGCCGCCCGCGACCTCCGTGAACACGCGCCGCCCGCCGCCCTCGCCGACGAAACGGACCGAGAACCGGCTGCGCGCCCGCCGCTGCGGGCCGGGTCCGTCCCCGGGCCTGATCCGGCCCGACAGCCAGCGCCGCGCGGGCGGCACCTGGGCCGCCGCCACCAGCGCGCCGAGCGCCGCCACCCCGCCCACCGCGACGGGCAGGTGCCGTACGGCCGCGTAGTGGCGGTAGCGGAAGTCGGGGCCGTAGCGGGACAGCGCCCGCGCGGAGGACCGGACGATCCGCGGGTCGAGGGTCGGCAGCGGCAGCGCCCACGCGCCGACCTCCGGGGCGAACCGCGGCGGGCCCGCCGCCGCCACCACGCGTCGCCCGACCAGCCGCGGCTCGTGCCGCCGGCGGTCCCGCGCGGCGGCCGCGAGCTGCCGCCCGCGCGCGAACTGCCCGAGCGCCGAGGCGAACGTCCCGCCCGAGAAGGCGGCGTGCGCGGTGACGAACCCGTCCACGGTCAGCGGCACGCCCTCGGGCAGCTTGCGCACCGTGAGGTACACGCCCAGGTCGTGCGGGACCGAGTCGAAGCCGCAGGCGTGCACCAGCCGGGCACCGGTCTCCCGCGCGCGTGCGTCGTGGCGGACGTACGTCAGGTCCACGAACTCGGGCTCGCCGGTGAGATCGAGGTAGTCCGTGCCGCCGTCGGCGCAGGCGGCGACCAGCTCCTCCCCGTAGGTCACGTAGGGGCCCACCGCCGTGGCCACCACGCGCGCCTGCCGGGCCAGTTCCCGCAGTGAGACGGGGTCGGTGACGTCCGCCCGCAGCACACCCACCGGTGCGCCGTCCGGCCGCCCGGCGGACAGCCGCTCGCGCAGCCGCCGGAGCCTGTCCTCGTCGCGTCCCGCGATCGCCCAGCGCAGGCCCTGGGGCGCGTGGGCGGCGAGGTACTCCGCGGTGAGCTCGCCGACGAACCCGGTCGCCCCGAAGAGCGCGATGTCGTACGGACGGTCCGTCCTGTTCAGCCTGCTCATGACACCCACTGGACCTCTCTGTCGCCGCCGGTCCGCACCACGCGCCGTTGTCGGTGGCCGAGGCTAGCGTGAGGGGTGCGGACTTTCGACGGCGAGCCCGGCGGCCTCCCGGAGGGAGCTGGCTAAGCGCTTGCTTGTTCAGACCCTTGTGCCGGCCGGGACGCGTTCTTAGCATCACTGGTGTTACATCGGTTGTGTCACAGAGCTGGGGGCCCGATGACGGAGGCGGAGAAGCCGGGCGACGGCC
This sequence comes from Streptomyces harenosi, assembly GCF_011008945.1. Taxonomy (GTDB): domain Bacteria; phylum Actinomycetota; class Actinomycetes; order Streptomycetales; family Streptomycetaceae; genus Streptomyces; species Streptomyces harenosi. Next base: position 31,174 of record NZ_WYCT01000041.1, on the reverse strand, counting down.
CGCTCACCGGCGTGCGGGTGGTCGAGCTGGCCGGCATCGGGCCCGGGCCCTTCGCCGCCATGCTCCTCGCCGACCTCGGCGCCGACGTGGTGCGCGTCGACCGCCCGGGCGGCCCCGGACTGGCGATCGACCCCGCCCGCGACGTCACCAACCGCAACAAGCGCTCGGTGGTCGTCGACCTCAAGTCCCCGGACGGCCCCGGCCGCGTCCTGGACCTCGCCGCCCGCGCCGACGCCCTGATCGAGGGCTTCCGCCCCGGTGTCGCCGAGCGCCTGGGCGTCGGCCCCGGGCCCTGCCACGCCCGCAACCCCCGCCTGGTCTACGGCCGGATGACCGGCTGGGGCCAGCAGGGCCCGCTCGCCCCCCGCGCGGGGCACGACATCACCTACCTCGCGCTCACCGGCACCCTGGGCATGATCGGCGCACCGGACCGCCCCCCGGCCGTCCCGGCCAACCTCCTCGGCGACTACGCGGGCGGTTCGCTCTACCTCGTCGTCGGCCTGCTCGCCGCCCTCCACCACGCGCGCGCGACCGGCACCGGCCAGGTGGTGGACGCCGCCATCGTCGACGGCGCCGCCCACCTCGCCGCGATGATCCACGGCATGCTCGCCGCCGGCGGCTGGCAGGACCGCCGCGGCGCCAATCTTCTCGACGGCGGCTGCCCGTTCTACGGCACCTACGAGACGGCCGACGGCCGGTACATGGCGGTCGGCGCCCTGGAGCGGCGGTTCTACGACGAGTTCCTGGCCCTGCTCGGCATCGCCGGCCGGGCGCCGGACCGCGACGACCCCGCCCGCTGGGAGGAGCTGCGCGAGGCGATCGCCGCCCGCTTCCGCACCCGTACGAGGGACGAGTGGACGGCCGTCTTCGAAGGCTCCGACGCCTGCGTGGCGCCCGTCCTGTCGCTGCGCGAGGCCCCGCACCACCCGCACCTCGCCGCCCGCTCCACCTTCACCGGCCACGGCGGCCTCACCCAGCCGTCCCCCGCGCCCCGCTTCTCCGCGACCCCCACCGCCGTCCGCGGCGGCCCGGCCCTGCCGGGCGCCGACACCGAGTCCGTCGCCCGCGACTGGGACGTCCCCGGGCTCCTGACCTCCTGACCCCGCGGCGCCCGGCCCCCGCGCCCCGGACCCGCCCGCAACCACAGCGAAAGGCCAGCCAGTGACCACCGAAGCGTATGTGTACGAGGCGATCCGCACCCCGCGCGGACGCGGCAAGGCCGGTGGTGCCCTGCACGGCACCAAGCCCGTCGACCTGGTCGTCGGGCTCATCCACGAGATCCGGGCCCGCTTCCCGGGCCTGGACCCGGCCGCCGTCGACGACATCGTGCTCGGCGTGGTCGGCCCGGTCGGCGACCAGGGTTCCGACATCGCCCGGATCGCCGCCATCGCCGCCGGGCTGCCGGACACCGTGGCCGGCGTGCAGGAGAACCGCTTCTGTGCCTCCGGTCTGGAGGCCGTCAACCTGGCCGCCGCCAAGGTGCGCTCGGGCTGGGAGGACCTCGTCCTCGCGGGCGGTGTGGAGTCGATGTCCCGGGTGCCGATGGCCTCCGACGGCGGCGCCTGGTTCAACGACCCGATGACCAACCTCGCCACCGGCTTCGTGCCCCAGGGCATCGGCGCCGACCTCATCGCCACCCTGGAGGGCTTCTCCCGGCGGGACGTCGACGAGTACGCGGCCCTGTCCCAGGAGCGGGCGGCCACGGCCTGGAAGGAGGGCCGCTTCGAGCGGTCCGTCGTGCCGGTCAGGGACCGCAACGGCCTGGTCGTCCTCGACCACGACGAGCACATGCGCCCCGGCACCACCGCCGACTCCCTCGCGGGCCTCAAGCCCTCCTTCGCCGACATCGGCGAACTGGGCGGTTTCGACGCCGTCGCCCTGCAGAAGTACCACTGGGTGGAGAAGATCGACCACGTCCACCACGCGGGCAACTCCTCCGGCATCGTCGACGGCGCCGCCCTGGTCGCCATCGGCTCCAGGGAGACCGGCGACCGCTACGGGCTCACGCCTCGCGCGCGGATCGTCTCGGCCGCCGTGTCCGGCTCCGAGCCCACCATCATGCTCACCGGCCCCGCCCCCGCCACCCGCAAGGCGCTCGCCAAGGCGGGGCTGACCATCGACGACATCGACCTCGTCGAGATCAACGAGGCGTTCGCCGCGGTCGTCCTGCGCTACGCGCGCGACATGGGGCTGTCCCTGGACAAGGTCAACGTCAACGGCGGCGCGATCGCCCTCGGCCACCCGCTCGGCGCCACCGGCGCGATGATCCTCGGCACCCTCGTCGACGAACTGGAGCGCCAGGACAAGCGCTACGGCCTGGCGACGCTGTGCGTGGGCGGCGGCATGGGCATCGCCACGATCGTCGAGCGCGTCTGAACTCCCCGCGGAACCCCGAGACTTCACTGGAGACCCTGGCATGACGACCGAGAGCACCACCATCCGCTGGGAACAGGACGACACCGGCGTCGTCACCCTCGTCCTCGACGACCCGAACCAGTCCGCCAACACCATGAACCAGGCGTTCAGGGAATCGCTCGCCGCGATCACCGACCGGCTGGAGGCGGAGAAGGACACCATCCGCGGCGTGATCGTCACCTCCGCCAAGAAGACCTTCTTCGCCGGCGGCGACCTGCGCGACCTGATCCGGGTCACCCCCGAGACCGCCCAGGAGCTCTTCGACGGCGGCATGGCCATCAAGCGGAACCTGCGCCGCATCGAGACCCTGGGCAAGCCGGTCGTCGCCGCCCTCAACGGCGCCGCGCTCGGCGGCGGCTACGAGATCGCCCTGGCCTGCCACCACCGCATCGCCCTGGACGCCCCCGGCTCCAAGATCGGCTGTCCCGAGGTCACCCTCGGCCTGCTCCCGGGCGGCGGCGGCGTCGTCCGCACCGTCCGCCTGCTCGGCATCACCGACGCGCTGCTGAAGGTCCTCCTCCAGGGCACCCAGTACAGCCCGCGCCGCGCGCTGGACAACGGCCTCGTCGACGAGGTGGCCGGCACCCGCGAGGAACTCCTCGCCCGCGCCCGCGCCTTCATCGACGCCCACCCCGAGTCGCGCCAGCCCTGGGACCGGCCCGGCTACCGCATCCCCGGCGGCACCCCCGCCCACCCCAAGTTCGCGGCGAACCTGCCCGCCTTCCCGGCCAATCTGCGCAAGCAGACGGGCGGCGCCCCCTACCCGGCCCCGCGCAACATCCTCGCCGCCGCCGTCGAGGGCGCGCAGGTCGACTTCGAGACCGCGCAGGTCATCGAGGCCCGCTACTTCGTCGAGCTGGCGGCCGGGCAGACGTCGAAGAACATGATCCAGGCGTTCTTCTTCGACCTCCAGGCGGTCAACTCCGGCGCCGGCCGGCCCCGGGGCGTCCCGCCCCGCCCGGTGCGCAGGGCCGCCGTCCTCGGCGCCGGGATGATGGGCGCCGGCATCGCCTACGCGTGCGCCCGCGCGGGCATCGACGTGGTCCTGAAGGACGTCTCCCTGGAGGCCGCCGTCAAGGGCAAGGGCTACTCGGAGAAGCTCTGCGACAAGGCCGTGGCCAAGGGCCGCACCACCCGGGAGAAGGCCGACGCCCTGCTCGCCCGCATCACGCCCACCGCCGAGGCGGGGGACCTCGCGGGCTGCGACGCGGTCATCGAGGCCGTCTTCGAGGACACCGCCCTCAAGCACAAGGTGTTCCAGGAGGTGCAGGACGTCGTCGCGCCCGACGCCCTGCTGTGCTCCAACACCTCCACCCTGCCCATCACCACGCTCGCCGAGGGCGTGGAGCGGCAGGCCGACTTCATCGGGCTGCACTTCTTCTCGCCGGTCGACAAGATGCCGCTGGTCGAGATCGTCAGGGGGCGCCGCACCGGTGACGAGGCGCTCGCCCGCGCCTTCGACCTGGTCCGGCAGATCAACAAGACGCCGATCGTCGTCAACGACTCGCGCGGCTTCTTCACCTCCCGTGTCATCGGCCACTTCATCAACGAGGGTGTGGCGATGGTCGGCGAGGGCGTCGAGCCCGCGTCGGTGGAGCAGGCCGCCGCCCAGGCGGGCTACCCGGCCAAGGTGCTGGCCCTGGTGGACGAACTCACCCTCACCCTGCCCCGCAAGATCCGCGGCGAGACGAAGCGCGCGGTGGAGGAGGCGGGCGGCACCTGGACCCCGCACCCCGCCGAGGCCGTCATCGACCGCATGGTCGACGAGTTCGGCCGCACCGGCCGCAGCGGCGGCGCCGGCTTCTACGACTACGACGAGGACGGCAGGCGCACCGCGCTGTGGCCCGGCCTGCGGGAGCACTTCACCCGGCCCGGCCACGCGATCCCGTTCCGGGACATGCAGGAGCGCATGCTGTTCGCCGAGGCGCTGGACACCGTCCGGCTGCTGGAGGAGGGCGTGCTGACCTCCGTCGCCGACGCCAACATCGGCTCGATCCTCGGCATCGGCTTCCCCGGCTGGACCGGAGGCGTGCTCCAGTACATCAACGGCTACGACGGCGGCGCCGGGGCGGGCAGGGGCCTGCCGGCCTTCGTCGCCCGCGCGCGCGAGCTCGCCGAGCGCTACGGCGACCGCTTCACGCCGCCCGCCCTGCTGGTGGAGAAGGCGGAGAAGGGGGAGACCTTCACGGACGGCCGCTGAGACACCCCGGCCCCCGGCCCGCGCCGCCCCGGCTCAGTCCCGCGCCCCGTCGCCCCCGGCGTCCGGGCCGAGCCACTCGCGCAGCTCCTCGCGCAGCGAGCGCTGGAAGGTGGTCAGCAGGGCCTGGGCGACCAGCGGCTGCATGTGGGCGGAGAGGGACTTCACGTCCCGCGTGTCGCGCTCGGCGACCGCCTCCCGCAGCAGCCGCGACAGGTCCTGCGCGGCGGCGCGGGAGTGCTCCAGCAGAGCCGTGCGGGCGGCGAGGATGGTCCGGTGGGACAGGGGCACGTCGAGCAGCTCGACGCCGAGCCGGAGCAGCCCGGTGTCGACGCGCCAGGCGTCCCCGTCCCGCTCGACGACGCCCATCGCCGCCAGCCGCTCGACCTCCTCGCCGGCCAGCGGCCGGCCCGCCCGCCGCCCGAGCTCCTCCGCGGTGACCGTCTCCACGGTCTCCGGCGCCCAGGAGGCGACGACCGCCCGGTGGAGGGCGAGGTCCTCGGCGGACAGGCCGGGCGGCAGCCGCCGCAGGTGCCGTTCGATCGCGGCGAGCGTCATGCCCTGGTGCTGGAGCTCCTCGATCAGCGCCAGCCGGGCCAGGTGCTCCCTGCCGTACCGGCCCACCCGCCGCGGACCGAGCGCCGGGGGCGGCAGCAGGCCCCTGGTCCCGTAGAAGCGGACCGTGCGCACCGTGACACCGGCCCGCGCGGCCAGCTCGTCGATGGTGAGGGTCGGCTGCTCGGTGTCGGTCGTCATGCTCAGCAGTATCGCTGTCACACCAATGCTGTGAAACCTCGGAGCAGGACCGCGTGACCGGGCGGTGAAGGCGAGGTGGCCGCGGTGGAGACCGGCCGTGGATCATGTGAGAAGTTACGCTCTGTGACGTGAGTCACCGCATGTGAGCGCGGTGGTGTGGGAAAGTGCTGCCTTGGTCTGTGCCCCGTTGATGGGTGGTGCGGGCCAGGACACGTACGGACGTCCCGGGCGCACCCCGCCCGGGCGCACCAGAGAGTGGTACCACCCGTGAGCAAGGACGCCGTGGACACGGCACAGGTTGCCGACCACCCCCAGGCAGCCCAGACGCCCGCGGACGCGGGCGACGCCGGCTACAGCAAGGACCTCAAGGCCCGCCACGTCAACATGATCGCCATCGGCGGCGCCATCGGCACCGGCCTCTTCCTGGGCGCCGGTGGCCGCCTGCACAACGCGGGCCCGGCCCTGGCCCTGGCCTACCTCGTCTGCGGCGTCTTCGCGTTCTTCGTCGTACGCGCGCTGGGCGAGCTGGTCCTCTACCGGCCCTCGTCCGGGTCCTTCGTGTCGTACGCGCGCGAGTTCCTCGGCGAGAAGGGCGCCTACGTCGCCGGCTGGATGTACTTCCTGAACTGGTCGACGACCGGTATCGCCGACATCACCGCGATCGCGCTGTACACGCATTACTGGAGCATGTTCACGAGCATCCCGCAGTGGGTGCTCGCCCTGATCGCGCTCGCCGTGGTCCTCGCCGTGAACCTGATCTCGGTGAAGATCTTCGGCGAGATGGAGTTCTGGTTCGCGATCATCAAGGTGGCCACCCTGGTCGGCTTCATGCTGATCGGCATCTTCCTGCTGGCCACCCAGCACGAGGTCGGCGGGGAGAAGCCCGGCCTGCACATGATCACGGACCACGGCGGTGTCTTCCCGCACGGCCTGATGCCCGTCGTCCTCGTCATGCAGGGCGTGATCTTCGCGTACGCCGCCCTGGAGCTGGTCGGCGTGGCCGCCGGCGAGACCGCCGAGCCGGAGAAGGTCGTCCCGCGCGCGGTGAACTCGATCATGTGGCGGGTCGGCCTGTTCTACGTCGGCTCCGTCGTCCTGCTGGCGCTGCTGCTGCCCGGCTCGGTCTACTCCGCCGGCGAGAGCCCCTTCGTCACCGTCCTGTCCAAGATCGGCGTACCCGCCGCCGGTGACGTGATGAACCTCGTCGTGCTGACGGCCGCGATGTCCTCGCTCAACTCCGGCCTGTACTCCACCGGGCGCATCCTGCGCTCCATGGCGATGGCCGGCTCCGCGCCCAAGTTCACCCGGGTGATGAGCCGCAGCCAGGTCCCCTACGGCGGCATCCTGCTGACCTGCGGGATCTGCGTGCTCGGCGTCGGCCTGAACTACCTGGTGCCCAGCCAGGCGTTCGAGATCGTGCTGAACGTCGCCTCCCTCGGCATCATCAGCACCTGGGTGATCATCATGATCTGCCACATGATCTTCGTCCGCCGCGCCAAGGCCGGCCTGGTGGCCCGCCCCCACTTCCGCCTGTGGGGCAGCCCGGTCACGGAGATCGCCACCGTCGTGTTCCTGCTGGCCTGCCTCGGCATGATGTGGAACGACCCGGAGGTCGGCCGCAAGACCCTCCTGCTGATCCCGGTGATCGCGGTCATGCTGGTCGCCGGCTGGTTCGGCGTCCGCCGCCGCGTCGGCGAGAACGCCGCCGCGGAGCGCGCCGAGCCGGCGAAGTAGCGGCCGGGCGAGCAGCGGCCCCGGCCGCCGCCGGCGGATGGCGCCACTGCGGACCCCACGGGGTCCCGGGTGGCGCCACCGTCATGCCGGGCGGGCCCGGACCCGCTCACCGGCCGGGCGCCCGGCGGCCCGGCTCAGTGCGCGTGCGCCGGCCCGTGACCGTGCTCGTGCGCGTCGTTCGTCGCCGCGATCTTCTTCCAGGACTTCGGCGGCACCGCCGTGCCCGCGCCGGGCGCGAGGGAGGCCGCCCGTGCCGCCGCCGCGGCCGGCTTCGACGGCTGGAACAACCAGGTGTCGAACAGCGCCGCCAGCGGCCTGCCGGAGACCTCCTCGGCGTACCGGCGGAAGTCGGCGACCGTCGCGTTGCCGTGGGCGTACGTCCGGGGCCAGCCCTTGAGTATCGCGAAGAACGCCTCGTCCCCGATCTCGTTGCGCAGCGCCTGCAGGGCCAGGGCGCCCCGGTCGTAGACGGCGGTGGCGAACTGGTTCTGCGGCCCCGGGTCCCCGGGCCTGACCGTCCAGAACGGGTCGTCCGCCGGACGGGAGGCGTAGACGTGGTCGGCGAGCTCCTGCGCGGTGCCCTCGCCCTCGTGCTCGGACCACAGCCACTGCGCGTACCGGGCGAAGCCCTCGTTGATCCAGATCTCCTTCCAGCCGGACACGGACACCAGATTCCCGTACCACTGGTGGGCCAGCTCGTGTACCACCAGGGAGGTGTTGGAGCCGTTCGCGAACTGCCGCGGGCTGTAGAAGGGCCGGGTCTGCGTCTCCAGCGCGTACCCGGTGTCGGTGTTCGGCACGTAACCGCCCAGCGCGTTGTACGGGTACGGCCCGAAGTAGCCGGCCAGCCAGTCGGCGATCTCCCCGGTGCGCTCGACGCTGGCCCGTGCGGCGCCGGCGTGCGGGCCGAGGTCCTCGCTGTAGGCGTTGACGACCGGGATGCCGCTGTCGGTGGTGGAGGTGGTGAGGTCGAACCGGCCCACGGCCAGCGTCGCGAGATAGCTGGCCTGCGGCTTGTCGGACCGCCAGTTCCACCGTGTCCAGCCCGCCCGGGTGGTGGCGGACTGGAGCGTGCCGTTGGAGATGGCCTGGCTGCCCTCCGGCACCTGGACGGACACGTCGTAGGTGGCCTTGTCGAGCGGGTGGTCGTTGCCGGGGAACCACCACCAGGCCGCCTCGGGCTCGTTGGCCGCCACGCCGCCGTCCGGGGTGCGGTGCCAGCTCGTGAAGCCGTAGGCCCGCTTCTCGGAGGGCACGCCGCTGTAGCGCACCACCACGGTGACGGACGCCCCCTTGCGCAGCGGGCTCCTCGGGGTGATCTCCAGTTCGTGCTCGCCGGAGGTGGCGTACGACGCCCTGGCGCCGTTGACCCGCACCTCGCTCACGTCCAGCAGGAAGTCCAGGTTGAACCGGGACAGGTCCTGGGTGGTCCTGGCCAGGATCGTCGCCGTCCCCTCCAGCCGGTCCGTGGCCGGCTGGTACTTCAGCCGCAGGTCGTAGTGGGAGACGTCGTATCCGCCGTTGCCGTAAGCCGGGTAGTAGGGGTCGCCGATGCCCGGCGCGCCGGGGGTGAAGCTCGCGGCCGTCGCCGGGATCGCCGGCAGCAGGGCGGCCAGGGCGAGCGCACCCGGCACGATGATTCTGCGGTGCACGAAAACTCCAAGTCGTAGAACTAGGACGTCTGTTCGGAGCCTAGTGAGCCCCCGCCGGCTCCGGTATGTCCATGGCCACCCCTGTCACACGATCGCCATTCGGCCGTCACGAACCAGGGCACGCGCCCCGTCCCGGTGGACGCCCCCGGTCGCCCCACGGGCCGGCCACCCCTTCCGTCGCCTGGCGCCCCACGGGCCCCGACGCAGGCCCCCGCCCGGCCGGCGGACCCGCGCACCGTCCGGCGTCCGGATGCCCTCTTCTGCGCGGGAGTTGACCGATGTACCGTCCGCGCATGCCGACACGCACGCGCTGCACGATCTGGAGACCGCTCGCGACGGCGGCCACCGCCGCCCTCCTGGCCACGCTCGTCACGCCCGCCGCGGCACAGGCCGCCCCGCGCGCGAGCCAACCCGTGTACTCGTACGGCGACGCCATCCGCGAGGCCGTATGGGTGGACACCGGGCTCGACGGGGACGGCGACGGAAGGACCGACCGGGTCGCCGTCGACATCGTCCGCCCCCGCGAACCCGCCCAGCAAGGCCGCGAGGTCCCCGTCATCATGGACGCCAGCCCCTACTACTCCTGCTGCGGGCGCGGCAACGACAGCCAGAAGAAGACGTACGACGCGGACGGCGACGTCGTGCAGATGCCGCTCTTCTACGACAACTACTTCGTGCCCCGCGGCTACGCCTTCGTCGGCGTGGACCTGGCCGGAACCAATCGCTCCGACGGCTGTGTCGACGTCGGCGGGCGCTCCGACATCCAGTCCGCCAAGGCCGTCGTCGACTGGCTCAACGGCCGCGCCAGGGCGTACACCACCCGCACCGGCACCGAGCGCGCCCGGGCCGACTGGACCAACGGCCGGACCGGCATGATCGGCAAGAGCTGGGACGGCACCATCGCCAACGGGGTGGCCGCCACCGGCGTCGAGGGCCTGGAGACCATCGTCCCGATCGCCGCCATCTCCTCCTGGTACGACTACTACTTCAGCCAGGGCGCCCCGCTGTACGGTACCGGCCCCGACCGGCTGGCGAACCACGTCAACAGCCCCGACGCCCGGGCCGCCTGCGGCGCGGTGCAGCGCAAGCTCGTCGAGCAGGCGCCGCGCACCGGCGACTGGACGCCGCTGTGGACCGAACGCGACTACGTGCGGGCCGCGGGCAAGGTCAGGGCGAGCGTCTTCCTGATCCACGGCCAGCAGGACCTCAACGTCCGCATGCAGCACGTCGGGCCGTGGTGGGACGCGCTGGCGAAGAACGGCGTCGAGCGCAAGATCTGGCTCTCCCAGACCGGCCACGTCGACCCCTTCGACTTCCGCCGCGCCGAGTGGGTCGACACCCTGCACCGCTGGTTCGACCACGAACTGCTCGGCTACGACAACGGCATCGACCGCGAGCCCATGGCCGACATCGAACGCCGCCCCGGCCAGTGGGCCACCTCCGCGGTCTGGCCGCCGCGCGGCACCCGGGCCACGACCCTGCGCCCCGGCCGGGGCACCGCGCCCGGCGTCGGCACCCTCGGCCTGCGCAAGGGCCACGGCACCGAGACCTTCACCGACGACCGGGAGCTGAGCGAGACCGACTGGGCGGCCCGGATCCACACCCCGACACCGGACAAGGCCGGATTCACCACCGGCCCGCTCACCCGCGACCTGCGCCTGTCCGGCTCCTCCACGGTCACCGTGACCGTGACGCCCAGCACGCCGACGGCCCACCTCTCCGCCGTCCTCGTCGACCTGGGCCCGGCCACCATCCGCGACTACGCCGACGCCGGCGAGGGCATCACCACCCTCCCCGACCGCACCTGCTGGGGCGCGAGCACGGCGGGCGACAGCTCCTGCTTCCGGGAGACGGTGGCCAGGACGGCCGACGTCGACTACACGATCGTCAGCCGCGGCTGGGCCGACCTCGGCAACCACGCCGACCCCGGCAAGGGCGCCCCGCTCACCCCGGGCAGGCCCTACACCATCACCCTCGACCTGGCCGCCGCCGACCACGTCGTCCCGGCCGGGCACCGGCTGGCGCTCATCGTGGCGGGCACGGACAAGGACCTCATCGACCCCCCGGCCGACACGCCGACCCTCACCCTCGACCTCGCCCGGACCTCGGCCCGTGTCCCCTTCACCGGCGGACCCGCCGCCTTCGCCCGCGCCACCGCCGGCTCCGCGGCCACCGCGCCGGGAGCCGCCGCCCTCGACGGCGTCACCGCGCCGTCCGCCGCCCCCCGGGTCCCGGAGGGAGGCCGGTGAAGCGCCTGCGCGTCCTGATCCTCACCACCGCGACCCTCGCCGCGTCCCTCGTCGCGGCACCCGCTCAGGCCGCGGGCGGCGCCGCGCCCGCCCCGCCCCGCACCGGCTTCGAGCGGTCGGACGGCGCCCGCTGGACCACGCAGCCCGAGGAGCAGCGGCTCCTGGCCGCCGCCGACCGGGCGAGCCACCGGGTCCTCGTGGAGCGCGTCGGCACCACGGACCAGGGCCGGCCGATCCGGCTCGTCACCCTCGGCCGCGCCTCCGCCCCGCACCAGGTGCTGCTGGTGTGCAGCCAGCACGGCGACGAACCCGCGGGCCGCGAGGCGTGCCTGTCCACCGTCCGCGACCTGGCGTACGCGACCGACCGGCGCACCCGGCGCTTCCTGGACCGCACGACCGTGCTGGTCGTCCCCACCGCCAACCCCGACGGCCTGGCCGCCGGCACCCGCGGCAACAGCGACGGCGTCGACATCAACCGCGACCACCTCGCCCTGCGGACCGCCGAGGCCCGCGCCCTGGCCGCCGTCGTCCGCGACCGGCGCCCCGACGTCGTCTACGACCTGCACGAGTACGGGGCCACGCCCCCGTACTACGACAAGGACCTGTTCGACCTGTGGCCGCGCAACCTCAACACCCGGGACGCCGTCCACGACGAGGCCCGGACCCTGTCGGAGGCGTACGTGCGCCCCGCCGCCGGGGCGGCCGGTTACTCGACCGGCACCTACGGCATCTGGACCGACCCGGTCACCGGCGACCCCCTCCGGCAGACCGCCGGTGACGGCCAGGAGCGCATCCTGCGGAACATGTCCGGTCTCAAGCACGCCGTCGGGCTGCTCATCGAGAGCCGCGTCGACGCGCTCACCGACGAGGAGCGGGCCGACCCGGCGCGCAACAACCGCCGCCGGGTGCAGTCCCAACGCGCGGCCCTGAAGGGCCTGTTCGCCTACGCCGACGAGCGGCGAGGGTCGATCGGGGCGGCCACCGGCAGCGCCCGGAAGGCGGGCCTGGCCGACACCGGCCCGGTGTACCTGGGCGGCGCCGACAACGACCCGCCCGAGCCGTCCGAGGTGCTCTCCGACCCGCCCTGCGCCTACCGGCTCGACGCCGCCCAGTACGCGGAGTTCGGCGACGAACTCGCCCTGCACGGCGTCCGCGCGCACCGCGACGGCGACGGTGCCGTGGTGCCGCTGCGGCAGTCCGCGCGCGCCCTCGTCCCGCTGCTGCTCGACGGGCGCGCCGCCTACCACCTGACGCAGGGGGCGCCCGTCACCCGCTGCTGACGGAATGACTTCGGCGTCACCCGGGGTAGAACAGGCCGCGCCAGGGAACAATTCCGGCCACCTACCGGCCGAGAGGGTGCTGCCTGTGACGCACGACGAGCACGACGAGGAACGTGGCGGGGGACGCCATGCGCCAGGCTCGCTTCCGGGGTCGGAAGCGGGCCTGCCCGGCCGGGAGCGGCCCCGCACCGACCGGGTCGTCTTCGGGGTGACGGCCGCGCTCACCCTCGCGTTCGTGATCTGGGGCGCCGTCGCGACCGACTCGCTCACGGACGTCTCCACCAGCATGCTCGGCGGGCTGATGCACAACGGCGGCTGGGCGTTCGTGCTGACCGCCTCGGGCTTCGTCGTCTTCGCCCTCTGGCTCGCGGCCGGCCGCTACGGCCGGATCCGCCTCGGCGCCGAGGGCGAGGAACCCGAGTTCCGCACCGTGTCCTGGGTCGCGATGATGTTCAGCGCGGGCATGGGCATCGGCCTGATGTTCTACGGCGTGAGCGAGCCGCTCGCCCACTACGCCACCGCCCCGCCGGGCACCGACCCGGCCGGCTCCGGCGACCGCATGGAGACGGCCATGGCCACCACCCTCTTCCACTGGACGCTTCATCCCTGGGGCATCTACGCCGTGGTCGGCCTCGCCATCGCCTACAGCACCTTCCGCAGGCGCCGCCGCCAGACGATCAGCGCCGTCTTCACCCCGCTCATCGGCGAGAAGCACGCCGGCGGGGTCGGCGGCCGGATCATCGACATGCTCGCCATCGTCGCCACCGTCTTCGGCTCCGCGGCCTCCCTCGGCCTCGGCGCGCTCCAGATCGGCTCCGGCGCGGAGGAACTGGGCTGGATGGACGAGGTGAGCACCGGGCTGCTGGTCGCCGTCATCGCCGTGCTGACCGCGGCGTTCGTCGCGTCCGCGGTCTCCGGTGTCGAGCGCGGCATCCAGTGGCTGTCGAACACCAACATGGTGCTGGCACTGGTCCTCGCCCTGTTCGTCTTCGTGGCGGGCCCCACCGTCGTCGTCCTCGACCTGCTGCCGACCTCCGTCTTCGCCTACCTCGGCGACCTGCCCCAGCTCGCCGGCCGCACCGAGGCCAGCGGCGGCGAGGGCGTCGCCGACTGGCTCGGCAGCTGGACCGTCTTCTACTGGGCCTGGTGGATCTCCTGGACGCCGTTCGTCGGCATGTTCATCGCCCGCATCAGCCGGGGACGCACGATCCGGCAGTTCGTCGGCGGCGTCATCCTGGTCCCCAGCACCGTCAGCCTGGTCTGGTTCGCGGTCTTCGGCGGTTCGGCGATGAAGATGAGCGAGCAGGGGCGGCTCGGTGCGGAGACCACCCCCGAGGGCAGGCTCTTCGCCGTTCTGGGGGAGTTCCCCCTGGCGACCGTCACCAGCCTGCTGGTGATGGTCCTCGTCGGCATCTTCTTCGTCTCCGGCGCCGACGCGGCCTCGATCGTGATGGGGACCCTCTCGCAGCGGGGCGCCCTCGAACCGAGCCGTGTGGTGGTGGTCTTCTGGGGGGTGGTCACAGGCGCCGTGGCGGCCGTCATGCTCCTGGTCGGCAGCGGCCAGGGCGACGCGCTGACCGGCCTGCAGAACCTGACGATCCTCGCGGCCGCCCCGTTCGTCATCGTGATGATCTTCATGTGTGCCGCCCTCCTGCGCGACCTGCGCCGCGATCCGGTCATCGTCCGCGGCGAGATGGGCTCCGAGGCCGTGGAGCTGGCGGTGATCGAGGGCCACAAGCGGTACGACGGCGACTTCCAGATCCGCGTCGGCCCGGGCCCCGGCACGGACGTGGAGGGCGACCCGATCGGCAGGCCCTGACCACCACCGCCGCGGCGGGCGCCCCGCCGACGGGCCAGGTGGTCCCGTGCACCGCGGCGGCACGGGGCTCACCGGAGCGCGCGGAGGCCGGGCCCCGCCGTCGGCCCGCCGCGCCGCCGGGTCCCGTCGTCCGCCCGCCGCGCCGCCGGGCCCCGTCGTCCGCCCGCCGCGCCGCCGGGCCCCGCCGTCGGCCCGCCGCGTCGCCGGGTCCCGTCGTCGGCCCGCCGCGCCGCCGGGTGGCCGTGCTCAGCCCTCCGCCAGCCCGGCCGCCTCCCGCGCACACCCCCAGGCCACCGTCACGCCCGCGCCGCCATGGCCGTAGTTGTGCACCACCACCCGCCCGTCCGGCCGCACCTCGCGCTCCAGGCGCACCGCGTCCCGCGCCGGGCGCAGCCCCACCCGGTGGGCCAGGACCCGCGCCCCGGCGATCTCGGGCCGCAGCGCCGCGCACCGGCGGACGATCGCCTCGGCCGTCGCCGGGTCCGGCTCCGGCGACCAGGCGTCCTCCTCCGCGGTGCCGCCCAGGACCAGCCCGCCGGGCTGGGGGAAGAAGTACGCCATCCCTTCCGGGGAACCGGCCGACACCAGCCAGGTGCGGATGCCGGGGTTCTCCACCACGACCAACTGGCCGCGCACGGGCCGGACGGACGGATCCGGTACGAGCGTGCGGGCGCCCAGCCCCGTGCAGTTGACCACGGTCCGGGCGGGGACCTCCGCCAGATCGGCCACCGCGCGCTCCTCCACGGCCCCGCCCGCCGCCTCCAGCCGGCCCCGCAGCCACGCCAGATGCGCCGGCATGTCGAGGAGCGGCAGCCGTGCCCACAGCCCCGCCCCGTGATATTCCCCGGCGGTCGCCGCTCGCAGGCCGGGCAGCCGGGACGCCGTCCACGCCACGGCCTCGTCCAGCCCCGTCTCGCCCAGCACCCCTTCGGCCATGCGCACGCCGGTCTCCCCGGGGCGCGCCGCCAGCTCCTCGTACACGTCCAGGGAACGCAGCGCCCACGCCCGGGCGAGCGCCACCGGCTCGATCCGGTACGGCCACCACAGCGCGCCCGCGACCGCCGAGGTGGTCCGCTCCGCCGGATCCCGCGTCCACACCCGCACCCGCCGGCCCCGTCCGGCGAGGACGAGGGCCGTCGTCAGCCCGATCACCCCGCCGCCGACCACGACGACCTCGTCACCCCGTCCGCTCTCCACACGGGGACGGTAGCCGAACAGCGCGGGCCGTGTCCGGGAGCGTCCGGCCCGCCGCGGCCGTCCCGGCGGGGGCCCGCCCGGTGCCGCCGTGTCCCGGCCGGGCGGCGGAAACCGGGCGGAGACGGCGGGGGAGCGGCCGTTAGGATCGGCGGTCTGATGACTGCCACCCTCGTCGCCAAGGACCTCGCCGCCGGCCACGGCGACCGCACCCTGTTCACCGGTCTCGACCTCGTCGTCGCGCCCGGCGACGTGATCGGTCTGGTCGGCGCCAACGGCGCCGGCAAGTCCACGCTGCTGCGGATGCTCGCCGGGCTGACCGCGCCGGAGCGGGGCGAGGTCCGGCTGTCCCCGCCGGCCGCGACCGTCGGTCACCTGCCCCAGGAGCCGGAGCGGCGCCCGGGCGAGACGGTCCGGGCCTTCCTGGCCCGCCGTACGGGCGTCGCCGACGCCCAGCGCGCGATGGACCAGGCCACCCAGGCCCTGGTCGACGGCGCCCCCGGCGCCGACGACGCCTACGCCACCAGCCTGGAGCGGTGGCTGGCGCTCGGCGGCGCCGATCTGGACGAGCGCGCGGAGGAGGTGGCAGGCACCCTCGGCCTGGCGGTCGGCCTGGACCAGCCGATGACCTCGCTCTCCGGGGGCCAGGCCGCCCGGGCCGGCCTGGCCTCCCTCCTGCTCTCCCGCTACGACGTCTTCCTCCTCGACGAGCCGACCAACGACCTGGACCTGGACGGCCTGGACCGCCTGGAACGCTTCGTGTCCGGCCTGCGCGCGGGGACGGTCGTCGTCAGCCACGACCGCGAGTTCCTGGCCCGCACCGTCACCAAGGTCCTCGAACTCGACCTCGCCCAGGGGCGGATCAACCTCTACGGCGGCGGCTACGAGGGCTACCTGGAGGAGCGCGAGACCGCCCGGCGCCACGCCCGTGAGGACTACGAGGAGTACGCCGGCAAGAAGGCGGCCCTGGAGGAGCGGGCGCGCACCCAGCGGGCCTGGATGGACAAGGGCGTCAAGAACGCCCGGCGCAAGGCGGGCGACAACGACAAGATTGGCCGCAAGTTCCGCAGCGAGGCCAGTGAGAAGCAGGCCGCCAAGGCCCGCCAGACCCAGCGGCTGATCGAGCGCCTGGAGGCCGTCGAGGAGCCCCGCAAGGAGTGGGAGCTGCGGATGGAGATCGCGGCGGCCCCGCGCTCGGGAGCGGTGGTCGCCACCCTCCGGGACGCCGAGGTGCGGCGCGCCGGCTTCACGCTCGGCCCGGTGTCCCTCCAGATCGACTGGGCCGACCGGGTGGCCGTCACCGGGGCCAACGGCGCGGGCAAGTCCACCCTGCTCGGCGCCCTGCTCGGGCGGGTCCCCCTGGACGCCGGGCACGCCGCGCTCGGCTCGGGTGTCCTCCTGGGCGAGGTGGACCAGGCGCGCGCCCTGTTCCACGGGTCCGAGTCGCTGCTGGACGCCTTCCGCGCCGCGGTCCCGGACACCGAGCCGGTCGAGGTCCGCACGCTGCTGGCCAAGTTCGGCCTCAAGACGGACCACATCCTGCGCCCGGCCGCCGGTCTCTCCCCGGGGGAGCGCACCCGCGCGGCCCTCGCCCTGCTCCAGGGCCGGGGCGTCAATCTGCTGGTGCTGGACGAGCCGACCAACCACCTCGACCTTCCGGCGATCGAGCAGCTGGAGTCGGCCCTGGACGCCTACGAGGGCACCCTCCTGCTGGTCACCCACGACCGGCGGATGCTGGACGCGGTGCGGGTGACCCGCCGTCTGGAGGTCGCCGGCGGCAAGGTCACGGAGCGCTAGTGCCGTGACCGCGCGGGTCCCGCCGGGTCACCTCGTGTCGCGCGGGGACCCGCCGTGCGCGGCCGGCGCGGGCCGGTGGCGGGTCGCCGGCGGCGGTGGCTCGGCGCCCGCGGCGCTGAACGCGCCGCGGGCCGGGGCCTTCGAGCGCGAAGGCGCGCTCACGGCAGGACGAGGTCGCGGCCGGGCCCGCCTTCGAGGGCGTCCTTTCCGGTGCCCCCGCAGACGAGGTCGTCGCCGCCTTCGCCGTCCAGCGTGTCGTTGCCGGGGCCGCCGAGGAGGATGTCGCGGCCGTCCCCGCCCATGGCGTGGTCGTCGCCGGGGCCGGCGTGCACGGTGTCGTCACCGCCGTAGCCCTCGATCATGTCGTCGCCCCGGCCGCCCCACATCTGCTGGTTGCCGCCGTCACCCATCAGGTGGTCCGTGCCGTCGCCGCCGTACAGGGCGGCGGGTCCCATGACCATGTCGTTCCCCGCGCCGCCCAGCACCGTGCGCGCGGTGTGGGCGTGCAGTTCGTCGTCACCGGGGCCGCCGCTGACGGTGCCGACCCCGGGGGTGAAGGCGGCGATCGTGTCGTTGCCGTCGCCGAGGAAGACGTCGATCCTGTCGGGCCGTGAGCTGTCGGCGGGCAGTTCGCAGACGACGGAGGTGGGGTCCTCGGCTCTGGAGTACGCACAGTGGTCGCCCGGCTCGAGCGGGACCACGTCGCTGAAGCCGATCCGCCGGATCCCGTCGCTGGTGTACATCGAGAATATGTTGAGGTTGTTGGCCTGCCCCGCGGCGGCGGTGAAGACGATCGACTGAGTCGCCCAGTCGGCTCCGAGGCGGGCCTTCGCCTCGGTGGCGGGGGTGGCGGCGGCTGCCGGGCCGACGGCGAGGCCGGCGGTGAGCAGGGTCACGGCGATCGCGCTGACGGCGGCTCGGTTGCGGTTCATGGAACCTCATCTCGGTGGAGTGACGGTGTACCGACCTGCTGGGCGTGGTGCTGCCGGGAACCGGACGGGACCCGGTCGTGGAGGCGGTCCCCCTGCGGTCCGGATGTGCGAGAGGGAACTGACGGGGCGTCATGGTAAGCCGTTGTCCCGCCGGACGCGACGGCCGGGCCTTTCCGGTCAGGGGTGCTCCCGGTCTCGCCGTGGCAGGGTGCGCCGGCTCACCCGAGGATCGGTGAGGGGAGCCGGCCGGCACGGCCGGCGGCCGGGACCGCCGGTCCCCGGGGGCCCGGCTCCCGGCGCACGGCGAAACCCCTGCTCGCGCCCTCTCCTGTGATCAACTCTGCTTGTTTCATTGACATTTCACTCAGAAGTCCTACCGTTGGGAGCGCTCCCATAACAGCCTTGCAACTGGAAGGAGTTCCCCCCACATGCCCACTCAGACTCCGTTGACCGGGCGGTCGCGGTCGTCCCTCCGCCGGCCTCTCCAGGCGCTCGTCATGCTGTTCGCCGTGGTGGCCGGCGCACTGGCCTGGTCGACCCCCGCCCAGGCTCACGGCACCATCGTCAACCCCGCCTCCCGCGCGTACCAGTGCTGGAAGACGTGGGGCAGCAACCACACGAACCCGGCCATGCAGACCCAGGACCCCATGTGCTGGCAGGCCTTCCAGGCCAACCCCGACACCATGTGGAACTGGATGAGCGCGCTGCGCGACGGTCTCGGTGGCCAGTTCCAGGCGCGGACCCCCGACGGGACGCTCTGCAGCAACAACCTCTCGAGGAACGCCAGCCTGGACAAGCCCGGGCAGTGGAAGACGACCAACGTCAGCAACAACTTCACGGTCCAGCTCTACGACCAGGCGTCCCACGGTGCCGACTACTTCAAGGTCTACGTGAGCAAGCAGGGCTTCAACCCCAAGACCCAGACCCTGGGCTGGGGCAACCTCGACTTCATCACGCAGACCGGCCGCTTCGCCCCGGCGCAGAACATCACGTTCCCCGTCCAGACCTCCGGCTACACCGGACACCACATCCTGTTCGTGATCTGGCAGGCCTCGCACCTCGACCAGGCCTACATGTGGTGCAGCGACGTGAACTTCGGCTGAGCCAGGGAGCGCCGCACGCGGCACCGGCCCCCGCCGGGCGCCGGTGACCCACCGCCCGGCCGACCGAGCCCCGTGGGGGCAGGGGACCCGTTCGGGTCACCCTGCCCCCACGGGGCTTCCCGCGCTCGCGGTGCGATGACGCTGCCGGCCTCGTCGGGCGGCAGCCCGCGCCATCCGGCGCCCGCGGGCCCGTCCGTCAGCCCGCGAAGTGGCGGCGCGCCCGCGCGTGCGCCTCCGGAGGAGCCCCGATCGCGTCCAGGCCCAGCAGGGCCGCTCCCAGGACCGGCCGCTCCGTCACCACCCGGGGCGTCGCCTTCGGCGCCCGTTCCCTCAGCAGCAGGGCCACCCGGTCGTCGAGCTGCGGGTGGCGGGCCGCCAGGACGCTGCCGCCCAGCAGGACCGGCACCTCGTCGTCCAGGAGGTCCAGCCTGCGCAGCGCCACCGTCGACATCGCCACCACCTCGTCGGCCATCCGGTCGACCAGGGCGCGGGCCACCGGATCGCCGTCCGCCGCCGTGGCGAAGAGGACCGGGGTCAGCTCATGGCGCCGGTCCATCGGAATCCTGCCCAGGTGCAGCGCCTCGATCAGGGCGTACATGGAGTCCAGGCCGAAATGGGCGGGGAGCGCGCGCATCAGCGCCGTCGCCTCGCCGCGGCCGTCCTCCGCCCGTGCCGCGTACCACAGGGCCTCCTCGGCCAGCCCCCCGCCGCCGCCCCAGTCGCCGGAGATCTTGCCGATGGCGGGGAAGCGGGCGGTGCGCCCGTCCGGCAGCATGCCGGCGC
Organism: Streptomyces harenosi; assembly: GCF_011008945.1. Taxonomy (GTDB): domain Bacteria; phylum Actinomycetota; class Actinomycetes; order Streptomycetales; family Streptomycetaceae; genus Streptomyces; species Streptomyces harenosi. The sequence goes on along the minus strand of NZ_WYCT01000041.1, from coordinate 11,263 downwards.
AGTTGACGCCCGCGCCGCACACCACCGCGACACCGCGCGGCTCGGCGTCCTCCAGCAGACCCGCCCGCAGCACCGCGAAGGTGTCGTTGCGGACGTCGACCGCCGGGGCCCACCCGCGGGCGCGCAGCGCCGCCGCCAGCTCCCGCTCCTCCACCGGCAGGTCGGCGTTGGCCAGGCACGCCGAGACCCGGCCGGCCGTGCCGACGCCCGCCTGCGCGAACGCGCGGCCGACGGCGTCCGCCAGGACGTCCACCGCGGCCTCGACGCCCACCCTGGGCGGCTGGAACCCGCCGCCGCGGGCCGTGCCGACGACGGTGCCGTCGGCCGTCACCACCGCGACGTCGGTCTTGCTGTTGCCCGCGTCGATGGCGAGGACCGTCACGCCCACGCCAGGTGCTCCCGGTTGTGCGCGATCAACTGGTCCGTGAGCCGCTCGGCGTACTCGAACTGGCCCACCAGCGGATGGGCGAGCAGTGCCGTGAAGACCCGCTCGCGCCCGCCGTGCAGGGCGGCCTGGAGGGCCAGCTCCTCGTAGGCCGTGACGTTGGCGATCAGGCCCGCCTGGAGCGGGTCGAGCCGCGGCACCGGCAGCGGGCGCGCGCCCTCGCCGTCCACGGCCGCCTGCACCTCGATCACCGCGTCGTCGGGGAGGAAGGGCAGCGTGCCGTTGTTGTACGTGTTCACCACCTGGTAGGGCGATCCCCCGCCGCCCAGCAGCGAGGCGGCCAGGTCGACGGCCGCCTCGCTGTAGAAGGCACCGCCCCGCTTCGCCAGCAGCTCCGGCTTCTCGTCCAGCGCCGGGTCGCCGTACATCTCCAGCAGCTCCCGCTCCATCTCCGCGACCTGGGCGGCCCGGGACGGCCCGGTGCGCAGTTCCCGCACGACCTCGTCGTGCTGGTAGTAGTAGCGCAGGTAGTACGAGGGGACGACGCCGAGGCGGTCGACGATCGCGCGCGGCATGTGCAGGTCCTTGGCGATCGCGTCGCCGTGCTCGGCGATCAGGCGCGGCAGCACGTCCTCGCCCTCCGGGCCGCCCAGGCGCACGCCCCGCTCCCAGGTGAGGTGGTTGAGGCCGACGTGGTCGAGGTGGACCCGCGCCGGTTCCACCCCGAGCAGCTTCGCGAACTTGCGCTGGAACCCGATGGCGACGTTGCACAGGCCGACCGCCTTGTGGCCGGCCCCCAGCAGCGCCCGCGTCACGATGCCCACCGGGTTGGTGAAGTCGATGATCCAGGCGTCCGGGTTGGTGCGGCGCACCCGCTCGGCGATGTCGAGCACGACCGGCACGGTGCGCAGGGCCTTGGCGAGGCCGCCGGCGCCCGTGGTCTCCTGGCCGACGCAGCCGCACTCCAGGGGCCAGGTCTCGTCCTGCGCGCGGGCGGCCTGCCCGCCGACGCGCAGTTGCAGCAGCACCGCGTCCGCGTCGGCGACCCCCGCGTCCACGTCGCTCGTGGTGCGGACGGTGCCCGGATGGCCCTGCTTGGCGAAGATGCGCCGGGCCAGGCCGCCCACCAGCTCCAGCCGGTCGGCGGCCGGGTCGACGAGGACGAGCTCCTCGACGGGCAGGGTGTCCCTCAGCCGCGCGAATCCGTCGACGAGTTCGGGTGTGTAGGTCGAGCCTCCGCCGACCACAGCGAGCTTCATAGCAGTTCTCAGCCCTTTACTCCGGTGAGGGTGACGCCTTCGACGAAGGCTTTCTGTGCGAAGAAGAAGACGAGGCAGACCGGCGCCATCACCAGCAGCGTCGCGGCCATCGTCAGGTTCCAGTTGACGCTGTGCGCGGACTTGAAGGATTCCAGACCGTAACTCAGCGTCCAGGAGGCCGGGTTCTGGGCCGCGTAGATCTGCGGCCCGAAGTAGTCGTTCCAGCAGTAGAAGAACTGGAACAGCGCGATGGCGGCGATGCCCGGCTTGGCCATCGGCACCACGATCCGCAGCAGGGTGCGCAGTTCGCCGCAGCCGTCGACCTTCGCCGACTCGATGTACTCCTTCGGGATCGTCAGCAGGAACTGGCGGAGCAGGAAGATCGAGTACGCGTCGCCGAACGCCATCGGGATGATCAGCGGCCACAGCGTGCCGGACAGATGGAACTGCTGGGCCCACACCAGGTACATCGGGATCACGATGACCTGCGGCGGCAGCATCATCGTCGAGATCACGAGGACCATCGCCGTACGGCGGCCGCGGAAGCGGAACCTGGCCAGCGCGTAGGCGACGGGGATCGCCGAGCAGACCGTGAAGAGCGTGCCCAGGCCCGCGTAGATCAGGGAGTTCTTCCACCAGTCCAGGAAGCCGTCCGTGCGGAAGACGGCCGTGTAGTTCTCCCAGTGCCAGGCGTGCGGCCACAGGTCGCCGCTCATCGCCTGGTCGTCGCTCATCACGGACGTCAGGAAGACGAACACGAACGGCAGGACGAACAGCAGGGCCACCGCGACGGCGACGCTGTGCACGGCGATCCAGTGCAGAACCCGCTTGCGGCGGGCGCGCCCGCTACCCGGGCCGCTCCCGCTCCCGTGCGCGCGCTCGGCGGCGACGGCGGGGGCCGTGATCGGTGTCGTAGAGGTCATGTCGGTCAGTCCTCCGCCGCGAGCAGGCCCGAGCGCTTGCGCATGAGCAGCATGGTCACGGCCATGGCGATGGCGAACAGGACGAGCGAGAGGACGCACGCCGCGCCGGTGTTGAAGTTCTGGAAGCCCATCGAGTAGACGAGCTGGGGGACCGTGAGGGTCGAGTGGTCCGGGTAGCCGGGCTGGATGACCGAGCCGGGGCCGATGGAGACGCCGGAGGCGATCTTCCCGGCGACCAGGGCCTGCGTGTAGTACTGCATGGTCTGCACCACGCCGGTGACGACGGCGAACATCACGATCGGCGTGATGGACGGCCAGGTCACGTACCGGAACCGGGCCCAGGCGCCGGCGCCGTCGAGCTCCGCCGCCTCGTACTGCTCCTTCGGCACGTCCAGCAGCGCGGCCATGAAGACGACCATGAGGTCGCCGATGCCCCACAGCGAGAGCATCACCAGGGACGGCTTGGCCCACGAGGGGTCGTTGAACCAGTTGGGGCCGGTGATGCCGAGGTGGGAGAGAACCTCGTTCACCGGCCCGGCGGCGGGGTTCAGCAGGAAGACGAAGGCGACCGTCGCGGCCACCGGCGGTGCCAGGTACGGCAGGTAGAAGGCGGTGCGGAAGAAGCCCACCCCCGATTTGATTTTGGTCACCAGCAGCCCGAGCGACAGTCCGAAGACCACGCGCAGGGCCACCATCACCACGACCAGCCACAGGGTGTTCCACAGCGCGGGCCCGAACAGCGGCATGTCCTGGAACACGTACTTCCAGTTCCGCAGCCCCACGAAGGTGGGCGCCTTGATCTGGTTGTAGTGCATGAACGAGAAGTAGACCGTGGCGATCAGCGGATAGGCGAAGAAGACGCTGAACCCGATCAGCCAGGGGGAGAGGAAGCCCAGCGTGCGCAGTCTGCGGCGCGCGGGGCTGGAGAGGGTGAGTGCCATGCGCGCTCCTCAGTTCTGCGACTGCAGGGTGTCGGCGTCGATGAGTTCGTCGAGGCGGCGCAGGCCCTTGCGCAGATCCGGGACCTCACCCGCCTCCTGGCTGTACGCGAAGTCCTGCAGCTGCACGATGTACATGCCGCCGTTGGTGGAGGGCGGCAGTGCCCGGCTGTACTTGTTCCGCGCGATGCCCAGGAAGGTGCGGAAGGCCGGATCGGCGTCCAGCTCCGGCGACTCCAGGGCCGCGTACGTGGACGGCACGTTGTGGATGGCGTTGGCGAAGGCGACGACCTGGTCGGTGTCCGCGGTCAGGAACCGCACCAGCTCCCAGGCGGCGTTCTGGTGCCTGCTGCTGTGCGCGATGCCGACGACGGTGCCGGTGAGGTAGCCGCGCCCGTACGTCTCGGCCTGGTCGTCGGGGACGGGCAGCGGGGCGACGCCCCAGTCGAAGCCGGCCCCGGCCTCGTCCAGCATCAGCCCGCGCCACTCGCCGTCGAGGTGCATCGCCAGTTTCCCGGTCAGGAAGGCGTTCTGGTTCGACATCTCGTCGCCGAACGAGGTGCGGAACCTCTCCAGGGCGTCGTACCCGCCCTGGGCGTCCCTGAGCTCCTTCACCGTCTCGAAGAAGTCGTAGGCGGCCGGCTCCTCGGCGAGCCGCGCGTGCCCGTCCTCGTCGAAGTAGGCCGGGCCCCACTGCGCGAACAGCCGGTCGGGGCTGTTCTGGTAGAGCCGGAAGTTGGGCATGAACCCGACCCGCTCGTAGGAGTCCCCGCTGCGGACGGTGAGCTTCCTGGCCGCGGCGGTCAACTCGGACATGGTGCGCGGCGGGCGGGAGATGCCCGCCTCCTCGAAGGCGTCCTTGTTGTAGTACATGCCGAACGCGTCCGCGAGCAGCGGCAGCGCGCACTGGTTGCCCCGGTAACTCGTGTAGTCCAGCAGGGACCGGGGGAAGACCTTCTCCTTGTCCAGGCCGGTCTTGCGCATGAAGGGGTCGAGGTCGACCCACATCCCGGAGTCGCAGTACTGGCCGACGTTGTGGGTGGTGAAGGACGAGACGACGTCGGGTGCCTCGTCACCGCCGGCCCGCAGGGCCTGGTTGGTGGTGGCGTCGCTGACGTTCCCGGTGGCCCGCACCTCGATGTTCGGGTGCAGCTTCTCGAAGCGGGCGATCGAGTCGTTGATCGCCTTCACCTCGCCGGGCGCCGACCAGCCGTGCCAGAACTTCAGGGTGACAGGCGCGGCCGGGTCGTCCTCGGCGCTGCCGGTGCTCGGATTGGCGCAGCCGGCGAGCAGCAGTCCGGCCGCGGCGAGCGCCACGGGCGCGCGCAGGGGTATACGCCATCGCGGCATGGCGAACGTCCTTTACGTGTACGGGGATCGGGGGGAGGAAAGTTCTCGGGCGTCAGGCGTTGCTCGTGTCGAACACGGTGTCGCGGGCCTGGGTGAGGGCGGTGCGCAGCGCGCCGGTGAGGATGGGGTCGCCCTCCAGGTCGCTGATGCGCAGCAGCGGCCGGGGCAGGGCGAGCCCGGTGAGCTCCTCCTCCACCCGGGCGCGCAGGGCGTCGCCGCCGGCCTGGGCGACCTGCCCGGACAGGACGACGAGTTCGGGGTCGACGACGGCGACCACGGCGGCGAGTCCGGTGGCCAGGCGCCGGGCCACCTCGTCGAGCACGGCGGCGTCGGCCAGCGCCCCGGCCAGGTCCTCGGTGCCGGCCAGCCGGCGGACCGCCGAGGCGGCGACCAGGCTCTGGAAGCCGCCCCCGGCGTCCTCGCGGGCGATGACGTCGGCCCCGCCGCGGGCCAGCGGGGCGCCGGGCAGCGGCATGTAGCCGATCTCGCCGGCACCGCCGGTGGCGCCGCGCAGCAGCGTGCCGCCGAGCACGATGGCGGCGCCGACGCCCTCGTCGACGTAGGCGAGGACGAAGTCGTCGTGGTCCTGGGCGGCACCCTGGTGCTGCTCGGCGATCGCGGCGAGGTTGACGTCGTTCTCGATGGAGACGGGGGTGCCGAGCACCTGTGCCAGCTCGGTGCGCAGGGCGCGCGAATGCCACCCCGGCAGGTGCGGGGCGTAGCGCAGCCGGCCGGTGCGCGGGTCGATGGCACCGGGGGTGCCGATGACGGTGGCGGTCAGGTCGTCCGGGCCGAGCCCCGCCTGCCGCAGGGCGCCGCCGGTGGCCTCGGCGACCAGCTGGGCGGTGCGGTGGCGCACGTCCTCGGCGACGGCGTCGGCCTCGATGCGGCAGCGGCCGCGCTCGGCGCCGGTGATGTCGGCGACGACGGCGGTGATGCCGGTCGGGTCGGCGGACAGGGCGGCGACGTGGCCGGCGTCGGGGCGGATCTCGTACAGGAGCGCGTTGGGGCCGGGGCGGCCGGTCTGGCTGCCGGTGGTGCGCACCAGTCCCGCGGCCTCCAGACGGCCCAGGATCTGCGAGGTCGTCGGCTTGGACAGGCCGGTCAGCTCACCGATCCGGGTGCGGGTGAGCGGTCCGTGGGCGACGAGCAGGTCGAGCGCGGCGCGGTCGTTCATGACGCGCAGCACGCTCGGGGTGCCGGGGAAACCCGCCGTACCGGCCATGGACCTGCCTCCTCGCCCGCCGGCGCCTCCGGCCCTGTCCGTCCGGGAGCGGGGAGCGCCGGTCACACCGTTGTGATTGCAACTGTTAGGAAGGTTTCCTATCAGTTGGAAGGAACGTACGGCCCGTCGAAGGGGGCGTCAAGGGGAGGCGTCTTCCCGGCAACCAACTCGTTACCTGCGTCTACGGCCGGTGCGGGGGCGACCACGGCCGCCCGGGCGGTCTGCCCGGGCCGCTCGCCCGGCACGGCACGGGCGCTGCGGCGGGCCCGTCCTGGGGATCGATGCCGGGCCGGTGCCCGCCCCGCCGCCCGGCCACCGGCCGGAAACCGGTCGCGGGGGGCGGGGCGGCCCCGGCGGCCGGGTGTCCGCGGGGTCCCGACACGGGCCCGCCCCGTGCCGGCGGCACGGGGCGGGGGGGAGCGGTACGTCGGTGGGGACGCCGCCGCGCGCGTCGGCGGCGCGGGAGAGGCGCGAGTGGCGCGAGGGCCGCGAGGGGCGGCCGACGCGCCGCCGGGCGCGCCCCTAGGCCAGCCCGGCCCTGCGCAGTGCGTCGGCCATCGCGCTGTTGGCGGCCGCCGCCTGGCCCTGCCGGGGCTGGTTCCCGGAACGCCCCTGGCCCTGGCGCTGCTGCCGTTGCCGCTGCTGCGGGGGCCGGCCGCCGCGCTCGCGCTGCTGCCCCTGCGGGGCCGCCTCGTCGTCCAGCCGCAGCGTCAGCGAGATCCGCTTGCGCGGGATGTCGACGTCGAGGACCTTCACCTTCACGATGTCCCCGGGCTTGACCACGTCCCGCGGGTCCTTCACGAACGTTTTCGACATCGCCGAGACGTGGACCAGGCCGTCCTGGTGCACGCCGACGTCCACGAACGCCCCGAAGGCCGCCACGTTGGTCACGACGCCCTCCAGGACCATCCCGGCGGACAGGTCGGAGATCTTCTCCACGCCGTCCCTGAAGGTGGCCGTCCGGAACGCGGGCCGCGGGTCGCGCCCGGGCTTCTCCAGCTCCTTGAGGATGTCGGTGACGGTCGGCAGGCCGAACGTCTCGTCCACGTAGTCCTGCGGGCGCAGCGACCGCAGCACGCCCGTGTTGCCGATGAGCGCGGCGACCTCCTGCCCGGTGGTCTTCACCATGCGCCGCACCACCGGGTACGCCTCGGGGTGCACGCTGGAGGCGTCCAGCGGATCGTCTCCGCCGCGGATGCGCAGGAAGCCCGCGCACTGCTCGAACGCCTTCGGGCCCAGCCGGGGCACCTTCTTGAGCTGCGAGCGGGAACGGAAGGGCCCGTTGGCGTCCCGGTGCGCCACGATGTTCTCCGCGAGGCCCGCGCTGATGCCGGAGACCCGCGCCAGCAGCGGGGCGGAGGCGGTGTTGACGTCGACACCCACGCCGTTCACACAGTCCTCGACCACCGCGTCCAGCGACCGCGACAGCTTCACCTCGGACAGATCGTGCTGGTACTGGCCGACCCCGATCGACTTCGGGTCGATCTTCACCAGCTCCGCCAGCGGGTCCTGGAGCCGGCGGGCGATCGACACCGCGCCGCGCAGCGACACGTCCAGCTCCGGCAGCTCCTGCGAGGCGAAGGCGGAGGCGGAGTACACGGAGGCCCCGGCCTCGGAGACCATCACCTTGGTCAGCTTCAGCTCCGGGTGCCTGGCGATGAGCTCCCCGGCGAGCTTGTCCGTCTCGCGGGAGGCGGTGCCGTTGCCGATCGCGACCAGCTCGACCGCGTGCTCCTTCGCCAGCCGCGCCAGCTTCGCGATCGCCTCGTCCCACTTGTTGGCCGGGACGTGCGGGTGGATGACGTCCGTCGCCACCACCTTGCCGGTCCCGTCGACCACGGCGACCTTCACACCCGTACGGAAACCGGGGTCGAGGCCGATCGTCGCGCGGGTCCCGGCCGGGGCGGCCAGCAGCAGGTCACGCAGATTGGCGGCGAACACCTTGACGGCCTCGTCCTCGGCGGCGGTGCGCAGCCGCAGCCGGATGTCGATGCCGAGGTGGACCAGGACGCGGGTGCGCCAGGCCCAGCGGACGGTGTCGGCCAGCCACTTGTCGGCGGGGCGCCCGCGGTCGGCGATCCCGAACCGGCTGGCGATGATCGTCTCGTACGACGAGCGGCCCGTGGCGGCCTCGGCCGGGTCCTCGGGCTCCAGGACGAGGTCGAGCACCTCCTCCTTCTCGCCGCGCAGCATGGCCAGCACCCGGTGCGAGGGCAGCGCGGTGAACGACTCGGAGAAGTCGAAGTAGTCGGCGAACTTGGCGCCCGCCTCCTCCTTGCCCTCCCGCACCTTGGCCCTCAGCCGCCCGCGCACCCACATCCGCTCGCGCAACTCGCCGATCAGGTCGGCGTCCTCGGAGAACCGCTCGGTGAGGATCGCCCGGGCCCCCTCCAGGGCCGCCTGCGGATCGGCCACGCCCTTGCCGGCGTCGACGAACGCCGCGGCCGCGGACAGGGGCTCGGCCGACGGATCGGCGAGCAGCCCCTCGGCCAGCGGCTCCAGGCCCGCCTCGCGTGCGATCTGCGCCTTGGTGCGCCGCTTCGGCTTGTAGGGCAGGTAGATGTCCTCCAGGCGCGCCTTGGTCTCGGCGCCCCGGATGGCGGCCTCCAGCTCGCCGGTGAGCTTGCCCTGCTCGCGCACCGACTCCAGGATCGCCGTCCGGCGGTCCTCCAGCTCCCGCAGGTAGCGCAGCCGCTCCTCGATCGTGCGCAGTTGCGCGTCGTCGAGCATCTCGGTCGCTTCCTTGCGGTAGCGGGCGATGAAGGGCACCGTCGAACCGCCGTCGAGCAGCTCCACGGCGGCCTTCACCTGCCGCTCCCGTACGCCGAGTTCCTCGGCGATCCTGCCTTCGATGGTCCCTGCCGCGCTGGATCCGCTGGACCCGCTGGACCCGGGTGTCGTCACGATCCCGTACCGCCTTCTCACTGAGGTTGCGCGGCAATTGTGGCAGGCGGCACCGGCAACGGGGGATCAGGGCGGCGCCCGGCGGGTCCCGGTCCCGGAATCAGGCCCGGCGGCTGCGGGTGGTGGACGACGCTCCGCCGAAGAGCCGGGCCAGGGCCCGGAAGGGCAGCGTCACGACGGTGGCGATGGCGCCGCCGATCTGGCGCAGCACGTCTGCGATGGCACGGAACACGGGAACCTCCCTCTCGTCTCCCGGCCGCTCCGGCCGGCATGACAGTACGGGTACCGCGTTGCGGGCCGTGCATGCCCCCGCTCCGGCCCCAAGCCCCGTACCTCCCGCCCCGTCGCGCCCCCGCGCCGGGTCAGCCCTTGCCGCGCAGGTCCGCGGGGAAGGCGCCGGCGGCGGCCGCGGTGCGCGCGAACCCGGCCGCGAGCTCGGTCAGGCGCGCCACACCCTCGGCGCCCAGGAACGCGTAGGGGGCGGCGTCGAGCTGGTCCGTCTCCCGCTCGATCTCCTCCCGCAGCGCCACCCCGCGCCCGGTCAGCTCCCCGGCGCCGTCGAGCAGACCGCGCTCCCGCAGCCGGGCCACCGCCGCGTCCCAGTCCTGGGGCGTCCAGCCCCGGGTGGTGAACACCCACTTGGGGGCCAGACCCTGGCCGGTCGCGGTGTGGGTCACCGTCGCCTCCAGGCCGTCCAGCTCCGCGGCCATCAGCACGGCGAGGTGCCCGTCGCCCCGGTGCTCGCGCAGCAGGGTCGCGGCGTGCCAGAGCGCGAGGTGCGGCTCCTCGGGGACGGGCAGGTCGGCGTGGGCGGAGTACAGCGGCCGGCCGGGGCGCGCGCAGCCCTCGGCGGCCCGCAGCGCCAGCCGCGCGGCCTCCGCCATCTCCGCGCAGGCCACGGCCTCCTCGCCCAGCAGGCGGCGCAGGGTGGCGTCGACGGCGCGCAGGCGGGCCGCGAGCACCTGCTCCGGAGCCGCGCTGCGCCACACCGCGGGCACGTGCCGGGCCACGAGCTCGTGGTTGTAGCCGTAGAACGCCGCCGTCACCGCACCGGCCCCGACCGGGCCGAGCGCCGCCGCGCGCACCGCGAAGTTGCCGGCCCGGGGGTCGGAGATCCCGACCGCGCCCAGCTCCCGCCCCAGGTCGGGCGAGAAGTAGTGCGTCGCGTGCAGGGTGTTGAGCGCGTTGTGGCAGCGGCGGCCGGCGTGCGGCGCCAGGGCGGCAGTCGTCATGGCGGGCAGATTACCAACCGCTTGGTACGCCCTCCAGGCCACCGGACGGGCCCGTGCGAGGCCCTGGCAGGAAAGGTGGGTTGTTCGTCATTGCGGCCGTCCCGCGCCGGCCGAAGAATCGAGGGCATGACGCAGCGCACCGTCCTCGTCGTCCTCTTCGACGGGGTGCAGAGCCTCGATGTGAGCGGCCCCGTGGAGGTCTTCGCCGGGGCGGAGGCGTACGCCCCGGGGACCTACCGCATCCGCACCGCCTCCCTCGACGGCGCTCCCGTGCGCTGCTCCAGCGGTCTCACCCTCGTGCCCGACGGGCCCCTCGACGCGACGCCGCGCCCGCACACCCTCCTCGTCCCCGGCGGCCAGGGCACCCGCCGTCCCGACCCCCGCCTGCGCGACTGGGTGCGCGCCCACGGGCCCGGCGCCGGCCGCCTGGTCTCCGTGTGCACCGGCGCCCTCCTGCTCGCCGAGGCCGGCCTGCTGGACGGGCGCCGGGCCACGACCCACTGGGCGTACTGCGCCAAGCTGGCCCGCGACCACCCCGCCGTCGAGGTCGATCCCGACCCGGTCTATGTGCGGGACGGACACGTCGCCACCTCGGCCGGTGTCACCGCCGGCATCGACCTCGCCCTCGCCCTGGTGGAGGAGGACCTGGGCCGGGACACCGCCCTGGCCGTCGCCCGCCATCTGGTGGTGTTCCTGCGACGGCCCGGCAACCAGGCCCAGTTCAGCGCCCAGCTCGCCGCCCAGACCGCGCGGCGGGAGCCCCTGCGGGACGTCCAGCAGTGGATCACCGAGCATCCCGGCGCGGACCTCACCGTCGAGGCCCTCGCCGCCCGCGCCCGCCTCTCGCCCCGCCACTTCGCTCGCGCCTTCCGCGCGGAGACCGGCACGACACCCGGCCGGTACGTCGACCGGGTCCGGCTGGAACACGCCCGCCGCCTGCTGGAGGACACCGCCGACGGGGTCGGGGAGATCTCCCGCGCCTGCGGCTACGGCACCCCCGAGGCCATGCGGCGCGCCTTCCTCAAGGCCTGGCTCTTATACACATCT
>NZ_WYCT01000419.1 GCF_011008945.1 Streptomyces harenosi | reverse complement strand
GGGCGGGACGGGCTCGGCCATGGCTACTGGGTCACCACCTTGACGACGCCGGTGAGGGCGATCTGGGCGAGGGCGAGGGGGACGAGCAGGGTCCAGGAGAGCTTCTGCAGCTGGTCCTCCCGCAGCCGGGGATAGGTCACGCGCAGCCAGATCACGATGAAGGCGAGGACGGCCGTCTTCAGCAGGGTCCACACCCAGCCCAGGCCGTCGGCGCCCCAGGGGCCGTGCCAGCCGCCCAGGAAGAGGACGGTGGTCAGGCCGCACAGAACGACGATCCCGGCGTACTCGGCGAGGAGGAAGAGCGCGAAACGCAGGCCGGTGTACTCGGTGTAGGCGCCGAAGATGATCTCCGAGTCGGCGACGGGCATGTCGAACGGGGGCCGCTGGAGCTCGGCGAGGCCGGCGACGAAGAAGACGATCGCGCCGACGATCTGCCAGGGCAGCCACCACCACTCGAAGGCGTCCAGGATGCCCGGCAGGGAGACCGTGCCCGCCGCCATCGCGACGGAGGCGGCGGCGAGCAGCATCGGGAGTTCGTAGGCGAGGAGCTGGGCGGCGGTGCGCAGGCCGCCGAGGAGGGAGAACTTGTTGGCGGAGGCCCAGCCGGCCATGAGCGAGCCGAGGACACCGACGCCCATCACGGCGAGCACGAAGAAGATGCCGGCGTCCACCACCTGGCCGACGGCTCCCTCGCCGGGCCCGATGGGGATGGCCAGGAGGACCAGGAGGTACGGCAGGAGGGCGACGGCGGGAGCGAGCTGGAAGATACGGCGGTCCGCGCCCGCGGGGACCACGTCCTCCTTCTGCGCGAACTTCACGCCGTCCGCGACGAGCTGGGCCCAGCCGTGGAAGCCACCGGCGTACATCGGTCCGAGGCGGCCCTGCATGTGGGCCATCACCTTGTGCTCCGTCTGGCCGACCACCAGGGGGAGGACCAGGAAGACGACGAAGACGGCAAGGAGGCGCAGGGTGACGTCGAGCGCGTCGGTCACTGCGGTCCTCCTTCTCGGGCTTCGCGGGTTTCCCGGGGGTCTTCCGGGGGTCGCGGGGCTGTGGGTTCTTCCGGCTGCACCGGCTGAGCCGGCTGTTCCGGTCGCCGTTCCGGCTGTCCCGGCCGTTCCGGTTGCTCTGCTTGCCGGGCTTGTTGGGCCTGGCGGTCTTGTCCTGCCTGCGCCGCTTGTTCTGCTTGTTCTGCTTGTCCTGCTTTTCCTGTGTGTTCTTCCTGCGCTGCTTGTTCCGGCGCGGGGCGTTCGGGCTGCGCGGGATGCCCGTCACCGGCCTCGGCGGGCCGCTGGGGCTGCTCCGGGGCAGGTGCGGGGGCGCGGGACGCGTCCTGTGAGCGGGGGGCGCCCGCCTGGTCCGGCGTGGCCTGCGGATCGCGCGGATCCGGCTCGTGTCCCGGCTCCCCGAAGGCGGGGCGGGCGTGGTGCCAGGGCGCGTCCGGGCTGCGCGGAGTCGCGCGGGGGGCGGTCGTCCGGGACTCGGCGGCGCTTTCCCCGGAGCGGGTGGACGCCGTCTCCTCCGGAGCCCCGACCGGGGCGCTCCCCGTCACGCCGCCCGCGGCGCCGCGTCCGGGAGCGGCCTCGCCGCGAGGGCCGTCACCGGGCTCCGGGGTCCCGGGCGACGCGTCACGCTGGCTCGCGGAGCCCTCGGACGCGCTGCGGGCACGGCGGGGACCGGCCGGGCGGCCCGGCGCTGCGGCCGCCCGCTGGGACGCCGATCCCTCGCTCGCGCTGCGAGCGCGGCGAGGCGCCGGCGCCGGTGCGGTCTCCTCGGTGGCGGCGGCCGGGGACTCCTGGCTCGCGGAGCCCTGCGCGGCCGTACGGGTGCGCCGCACCGGGCGGTCGCCCGCCGCGCGGGCTGCGGCTCCCGTGCGGCCGGCGCCCCGGGCGGGCCGGGCCGGTGCGGGCGGGAGCTGCCCCTTCAAGGGGCCCCATTCGTTCGGGTCGGGCACACCGGGGGGCAGCATCTGCCGGCGCCGCGGGCCGCCGTGGTCGGACTCGCCGGGCTCCTTCGCCCCGGGCCACGCCTTGGCGACCCGCGCCGCCAGGACGAAGTCCTTGCGCAGCGGGTGGCCTTCGAAACCCTCCGGGAGCAGCAGGTGGTCCAGCGCGGGGTGGCCCTCGAAGACCACGCCGAACATCTCGTGGGTCTCGCGCTCGTGCCAGGCCGCGCCCGCGTACACCCCGACCGCGGTGGGCAGGACGGGGGACTCGTGCGGGACCGTGGTGCGCAGCAGCAGCCGCCGCACCGGCGACAGTGCCGCGACGTGCGCCGCGACGCGGAAGCCCGTGCCCGGTTCGTCGACCGCGCTCAGCCAGTCGAAATAGGTGCAGCCCAGCCGGTCGCGCGCGGTCTCCAGGGCGGCGGTCCAGGCCGTGGGCGGTACGTCCACCGTGAGGACCTCGTACGCCTCCTCGGCCGTGGCCTGCGGACCGAAGAGTTCCGCGACGTCCGCGGGCAGCCAGCCGGCCGTGGTCATCGGTCCTCCTCGGCAGCCGGGCCGGAGGCGGGCGCGGACGGCGCGGCGACGGCCGGGCCGGACGCCGCACCGGGCACCGGCGGCTGCACCAGACCGCTCTGCAGGGCGGCCGCCGACGGCCGGGGGGAGGAGCCGTACCGATCCCCCAGCGACTCCCGCGCGATCTTCTCCTGGAGTTTCAGGATGCCCTGGAGCAGCGCCTCCGGACGGGGCGGGCAGCCCGGGACGTAGACGTCCACGGGGATGATCTGGTCGACGCCCTTCGTCACCGAGTAGGAGTCCCAGTAGGGACCGCCGCAGTTGGAGCAGGCGCCGAAGGAGATGACGTACTTCGGCTCCGGCATCTGCTCGTACAGGCGCTTGACGGCGGGGGCCATCTTGTCCGTGACCGTGCCGGAGACCACCATCAGGTCGGCCTGGCGGGGGCCCGGCGCGAACGGGATGACGCCGAGGCGGATGAAGTCGTGGCGGGCCATCGACGCGGCGATGAACTCGATCGCGCAGCAGGCCAGGCCGAAGTTGAAGACCCACAGCGAGTAGCGGCGACCCCAGTTGAGGATCACCTTCATCGGGTCGGGGTCACGTCCATGCCAGGACGCCCTTCTTGTATGCGTACAGCAGGCCCACGGCCAGGAAGCCGAGGAAGATGAACATCTCCACGAGGGTGGCCGCGCCGTAGCCGGGGTCGGCGAAGACGGTCGCCCACGGGAACAGGAAGATCGAGTCGACCGCGAAGATGACGTACAGGAAGGCGTAGACGTAGTAGCGGACCTGGGTGTGGGCCCAGCCCTCGCCGACGGGGTCGACGCCGCACTCGTACGTCAGGAGTTTCTCGGGGGTGGGGACCACCGGCCGCAGCAGGCGCGCCGCCGAGAAGGCCACGGCGACGAAGAGCACGCCGACGACGGCGAGCAGTCCGACCACCGAGTAGGACTGGAAGTACTCCGCCGCGACGACGACGGGCATATCGACGACGGTCGGTGTCCGCACGTCCTTCCCTCGCTCCCTGTCCTGAACGCTGCTGTTCGACGGTCTGTACGCATGGGAGTCTAGGCGTTGCTAAAGAAGCCGTAAGCAGCCCGTCGCCCCTTGAGACCCGCGGGGTGGGGTTTTCCTCAGGGCATCCCGGCGGCCCACCTCATGGCGCGGTGCCCCGGCAGGCGGCACGCTGATCCGTATGACCGAACGCCTCTCGTCCTCGGACCTCACGGGGAAAGACGCCCCGGGCCGTACGGGGCAAGCCGCCCCCGGCCTCACCGGGCAAGCCGTCGCCGCCCCTACCGGCGGAGTACCCGCAGCTGGTACGGCGAATGCCGCCACGGACCGCACGGACCAGAGGGACCGGAGGGACCGGAGGGACCGGACAGACCGGAAGGACCGGAAGGACCGGAAGGACCGGGCGGATCGGATAGGCCGGACGGGCCAGCCGGGTCAGGCAGCCCGGACAGGCTCGGTGCAGCGGGCGGACCGAATGAGACAGGCGGGCGGAACCGCCGGCGGCCGGGGTCACGCCCCCGACGCGGACGACGCTCCGCCCCCGGCCCGGTTCGCCTACGACCGGCACACCTGGAAAGAGATCGCCCATCTGTTGTCGAACCTTCCGGTTGCGCTGTTCGGGTTCATCTACGTGGTGACGGTGTTGTCCGTCGGCATCGGGCTGACGGTCACGGTGATCGGCGTCCCCCTGGTGGCGGCCGGGCTGCTGGGCGCGCGGCACCTGGGCAGGCTGGAACGGGCGCGGGCCAGGGCGCTGCTCGGAGTGCGGGTGGACGAGCCGAGCCGGCTGCCGCTGCGAGGGGCCGGCGGATTCCTCCCACGGCTGTGGATGGCGCTGAAGGACCCGGTGGGCTGGCGCACGGTCCTGTACGACGTCATACGGCTGCCCTGGGGCGTCCTCACCTTCGCCATCACGCTGACCTCGTTGTTCGTGCTGTGGCCGGTGCTGCCGTTCGTCGCCCGGGGGCTGGCCAACGCCGATCGGGCGATGGTGCGCGGGCTGCTGTCGCCCTCCGACGAACTGGAGCGGCGCATCTCCGAGCTGGAGGCCGGCCGGGGGACCGTGGTCGACACGGCCGCGGCGGATCTGCGGCGTATCGAGCGGGACCTGCACGACGGCGCGCAGGCCCGCCTGGTCAATCTGGCCATGGGACTGGGCCTGGCCAAGGAGAAGCTGCTGGAGGACCCCGACACGGCCGCGGCCATGGTCGAGGAGGCGCACGGCGAGGTGAAGCTCGCCCTCCAGGAGCTGCGGGACCTGGCCCGGGGCATCCACCCCGCCGTCCTGACCGACCGGGGCCTGGATGCGGCCCTGTCCTCGGTCGCCTCCCGGTGCACCGTGCCGGTCGCGGTGACGGTGGACCTGGCGGAGCGGCCGGCGGCGGCCATCGAGGGCATCGCCTACTTCACCGTCTCCGAGCTGCTGCAGAACATCAGCAAGCACAGCGGGGCGACGTCGGCCTCCGTCGAGGTCTGGCGCACACAGGACCGGCTGCTCATACAGGTGTGGGACGACGGCCGTGGGGGCGCGCGCCTGGACGGCGGTACGGGGATGAAGGGGCTCGCCGACCGGCTGGGGGCCGTGGACGGCCTGTTCGTCGTCGACTCGCCCGAGGGCGGCCCGACCACGGTGACGGCCTGTCTCTTATACACATCT
>NZ_WYCT01000418.1 GCF_011008945.1 Streptomyces harenosi | reverse complement strand
GCGGGGGCCGGTGCGGGTGGCGCGGCCGGTGCCGCCTGGGGGGTGAACCAGTGCCGGGTGCGGGCGAAGGGATAGGCGGGCAGGTGCACCCGGCGCCGCCGCGCGCCCCGGTGCAGGGACGCCCAGTCGACGTCGGCGCCCGTCAGCCACGCGCGGGCGAGGGCGGCCAGGTCCGCGCCGGCGGTGCCGGCCGGCGGGACCGGGTGCGGTCCGGCCTGCCCGGTGCGCACCGCCGAGGCGCGTCCGGCCAGGTGGCCGAGGAGTTCGGCCCGCAGCCCGGCGGCGTCGTCGGCCACCACGGCGAGCCGGTGCGCCATCGGCTCACGGCCCGTCTGGAGGGTGTAGGCGAGGTCGCCGGCGGGGAGGTCGTGGTCCGCCAGGTGGTCGGCGAGCCTGCGGGCGGCGTGGTGCAGCGCTTCGGGGGTGCGGGCGGAGAGCACGAACAACTGCTGCTGCGCCGCCTGCTCCTCGCGGTCTTCCGGCATGTGGGACTCCTCCAGCACGATGTGCGCGTTGGCCCCGCCGAAGCCGAAGGAGCTGACGCCCGCGCGGCGCGGCAGTTCCCGTCCGGCGGCATCGCGGCGGCGCGGCCAGGGCCGGGCGGTGGCGGCGATCTCGAACGGTCCGCCGTCCAGCTCCAGGTAGGGGTTCTGCTCCGTGAGGTGCAGGCTGGCCGGGATGGTGCCGTGCCGCAGCGCGAGCACCGTCTTGAAGACCCCGGCGATCCCGGCTGCGGCCTCCAGGTGGCCGATGTTGGTCTTGACCGACCCGATGACGCAGCCGGGCGCCTCGGTCGTCCCGTGTTCCGCGCGCAGCCGCCGGAAGGCGGTGCTCAGCCCGGCCGTCTCGATGGGGTCGCCGAGCGCGGTGCCGGTGCCGTGCGCCTCGATGTAGCCGACGGTCTGGGGCGGTACGCCCGCGGCGCGGTACGCCTCGACCAGTACGTCGGCCTGGGCGTCCGGGCTGGGGGCGGTCAGGGAGGTGGTGCGGCCGCCGTGTCCGACGGCGACCGCCTTGATCACCGCGTGCACGGCGTCGCCGTCGCGCCGCGCCCGTTCCTCCGGCTTGAGCAGGACCACGCCGACGCCCTCACCGCGTGCGTAGCCGTCGGCCCGGCTGTCGAAGGTCTTGCAGCGGCCGTCGGGGCTGAGCATCTCGCCCTGGCTGAGGACGTCGTACACGCCGGGGGCGAGGATGAGGTTGACCCCGCCCGCGATCGCCAGGTCGCAGGTGCCGTCGCGCAGCGCGGCGACCGCCTGGTGGACGGCGGTGAGCGAGCCGGAGCAGGCGGTGTCCACGGCGATGCTGGGTCCGCGCAGGTCCAGCAGGTAGGAGACCCGGTTGGGGATGACCGACAGCGCCGCGCCGGTGGCCGTGTGGCCCTGGGGGGCGACGCCGGCCGCCCGCTGCGCCTCCAGGTACTCGGCGTTGGCGACGCCGATGAACACTCCGACGCGCCGTCCCGCCAGGTCGGAGGGGCGGTAGCCGGCGTCCTCGACGGCGGACCAGACGACTTCGAGGAGCAGCCGCTGCTGCGGGTCCATCAGTTCCGCCTCGCGCGGGGAGATGCCGAAGAAGGCGGCGTCGAAGCGGTCCACGCCGGAGAGGAAGCCGCCCCGGTGGGCGTGCGGGCGGGCCCGGTCGTCGCCGCCCCAGCGGTCCGCGGGGGCCTCGCCCACCAGGTCGTGCCCCGCGGCGAGGTGGTCCCAGAACTCCTGGAGGTCGTCGGAGCCCGGCAGCCGCCCGGCCATGCCGATGATCGCGACGGCGTCACCGCGGCGGGACTCCCGCGCGGCCCCGGCGGGTGCCGCCGCGGCCGGGGCCGTGGCGGCGGGACCGCGCGCGGCGGTGGGCGCCGCCGCGGCGTCCGCGGCCGTGGGAGCGGGAGCCGGAGCCGGAGCCGCGACGGCCGGCCCCGTGACGGCGGCGCCGAAACGCGCGGTCAGTTCGGCGGGGAACTGCTCCCACAGGTGCTCCGCCAGCGAGGCGAGCGTGCCCCGGCGGTAGAAGACGGTCGGGTAGACCTCGATGCCGTACGCCTTGCGCAGTTCGGTGCTGAGCGCGGTGAGGTTCACCGAGTTCATCCCCACCTCGCCGAAGGGCACCCGCGCACCGATGTCCTCGGGCGGCAGCCCCGCCAGGCGCCCCACCATCCCGGCCAGTTCGGCCATCAGCGCCTCGGTGCGGCCCGCGGGCGCCGCGGCGGCGGCCGGCCGCTCGCTGCCGGCGACGCCGAAGCGGGCCCGCAGTTCGGCCGGTGACAAGGTCGCCAGCGTCCTGCGGTCGACCTTCTCGTTGAGGGTGTACGGGAAGCCGGTCACGCGGATCATCGCGTCCGGGATCATGTGGGCCGGCAGCCAGGCCGCGAGCTGCTCCCGGGCCGGTTCGGCGGCACCCTCGTCGAGCACGTAGCAGGCCAGCAGCGAGCGGTCGCCGCCGTCCTGGCCACGCGCCACCACCACGGCGTCGCGGACACCGGGCAGCCGCCGCAGCGTCGACTCGATCTCCTCCAGCTCGATCCGGAAGCCGCGCACCTTCACCTGGGAGTCGATGCGCCCGAGGTAGGCGATCCGCCCGTCGGCCAGGACGCGCACCAGATCGCCGGTGCGGTACATCCGCGCCCGGGGACCGGCCGCGAAGGGATCGGGGAGGAAGCGCTCGGCCGTAAGTTCAGGGCGGCCCAGGTAGCCGTCCGCGACACCGTGGCCGCCGATGTACAGCTCGCCGGCCACCCCGGTCGGGACGGGCCTGCCCGCCGTGTCGAGCACGTGGAGGGAGGTGTTGGCGATCGGGGAGCCGATGGTGACGCGCTCGCCCGGCGCCAGCCGGCACACCGCCGACCAGATGGTGGTCTCGGTGGGGCCGTAGAGGTTCCACACCTCGCGGTTGCCGGCCAGCAGCGCCTGCGCCGTGGCGGCCGGCAGCGCCTCCCCGCCGCACAGGACCCTGAGCTCCGGGTCCCCCTGCCAGCCCGCGGCGAGCAGCATGTTCCAGGTCGCGGGGGTCGCCTGGATCACGGTGGCCCGGCTGCGCTCGACCGCCTCCCGCAGGCGCAGTCCGTCCTGGGCGACCTCGGTGGGCAGGATCTCCACGGTGCCGCCGCTGATCAGCGGCAGGTACAGCTCCAGGCCGGAGATGTCGAAGCAGACCGTGGTGAGCGCCAGCAGCGTGTCCCGGGGACCGAATCCGGGCTCCCGCGCCATCGACCAGAGGAAGTTGGTCAGGGCGCGGTGCGGGACCCGCACGCCCTTGGGCCGGCCGGTCGAGCCGGAGGTGTAGATGACGTACGCGATGTCCAGCGGCCCGGCCGGGCCGGGCGAGGGCGCCGCGGGCGGCTGCCGGTCCCCGTCGACGAGCAGCCGGGGCACCGCACCACCGGCGGCGGACTCCACGGCGGAGTGCGTCAGGAGCAGGTGCAGCCCGGCGTCCTCGGCCATGTGGGCCAGGCGCCGGCTGGGGTAGGCCGGGTCGAGCGGGACGTAGGTGCCGCCCGCGGCCTGTACGGCCAGCAGGGCCACCGGCAGGCCGGCGTCGCGCGGCAGCAGGACGCCCACGGTACGGCCCCGGCCGACACCGGCGGCGGTGAGGCGGGCGGCGAGCGCGTCCACCCGCTCGGCGAGTTCGCGGTAGGTCAGCTCGGTGTCCCGGTGGCGCACGGCCACCGCCTCCGGGCGGGCCTCGGCCTGGCGCCGCACCAGCTCCCAGACGAGGGTGTCCGCCGGATAGCCGGCGGGCTCGGGCGGGGCGAGCCGCGCGCGCTCGCCCTCGGTCAGCAGCTCCAGCTCGCCGACCGGGGTGCCGGGCGCGCCGACCGCGGACGCCAGCAGGGTGACGAAGTGGTCGCCGAGGCGCTCCACCGTGGCCGCGTCGAACAGGTCGGGGTTGTACTTGAGCGTGTACCGGCAGCCTTCGGCCTCCTCGACCAGATCGAGGGTCAGGTCGAACTCGCCTTCCTGGTGGACGCCTTCGACCCGGCCCCGGACGACGCCGTCGCCGCGCAGGTCGCGCGCCCAGTTGTGGAAGTAGTAGGCGACGTTGAACAGCGTGTCCGGGCTGCCGGGCTCCTGCCTCTTCAGCTCCTCGGCGAGGGTGATCAGCGGGTACGCGCTGTGCTCCAGCGCGCCCAGGACCATCCGGTGGACGCGGCGGGCCAGGTCGCGGAAGGTCTCGTCGTCCTCCACCCGCTCGGCCAGTACGACCATGTTCATGAAGTAGCCGAGCACGTCGTCGTAGCCGTCGGCCGGGCGGCCCGCGGTCGGTGTGCCCACGGTGACGTCGGCCTGGTCGCTGTAGCGGTACAGCAGCGTGAAGAAGGCCGCCAGCATGACGCTGGACAGCGAGGTGCGCTCGGCGGCGGCCAGGGCGCGCGCCCGGTCCGTGACCGCGGCCGGGACGTGTCCTTCCACGCTGGCGCCGCGGAAGCTGGGCAGGGACGGGCGCGGCCGGTCGAACGTCAGGGGCGTGCCGGTGCGCCGGCCGCGCAGCCGCTCGACCCAGTAGGCGCGCAGCCGCTCCGCCTCCGGCCCGGCGAGCAGGTCACGCTGCCACGCCACGTAGTCGGCGAAGGTGCGGGCGGGCCGGCCGGCGGGGAGCGGGCGGCCCTGGCTGAGGGCGCGGTACCCGCGTTCCACCTCGGCCACCAGCAGCGGGATGGACAACCCGTCGAGCACCAGGTGGTGCACGTCGAGCAGCAGCGCCTGCCTGCCGTCGCCCAGGCTGTAGAGCGTGGCCCGCAGCAGCGGACCGCCGGCGAGGTCGAAGGGCTCCCGCATGTCGGCGCGGATGCGGTCGCGCAGGTCGCCGTCGGCGTCGGAGGTGAGGAACACCTGGCGGAAGGGGAGTTCGGGCTCGGCCGCGATCCGGACGTACGGGCCGTCCTCGCCGGTCCGTACGGTGGCGCGCAGCTCCTCGTGCCGGTCCAGCAGGTCCTGGAGCACCACGCGCAGGGCGAGCACGTCGGTGTCCCGGTCGAGCCAGAAGGCGAGCGGCAGGTTGTAGGCGTGGTTCCCGGGGGCGATCTGCTCGATCACCCACAGCGCGCGCTGGCCCTCCGACAGCGGATGGGTGGACAGCTCCGCGTCGGCACGGGGGCGCAGCACCCGGCGCGCGGCCGTGGCAACGGCGGGCGCGGCGGCGGCTGCGGGACGGGCGGGCTCCGCGACGGCCGGGGCGGCGGACGCGGCGGCCGGGGCAGGCGGGGCGGACGC
>NZ_WYCT01000417.1 GCF_011008945.1 Streptomyces harenosi | reverse complement strand
GGGCCGGGTGGGGGTGGCCGCGGTCAACGGCCCGTCCTCGGTGGTGGTCTCCGGTGATCCGGAGGGGCTGGACGCGGTGCAGGCGGTGTGCGAGGAGCGGGAGATACGTGCCCGTCGTATCGCCGTGGATTACGCGTCGCATTCGGCGCAGGTCGACGCGCTGGCGGAGGACCTGTTGCGGGAGCTGGCCGACATCGCGCCGCGTTCGTCGTCGGTCGCCTTCTACTCCACGGTGTCGGGTGAGCGGTTGGACACGGTGGGGCTGGATGCCGGGTACTGGGTGCGGAATCTGCGGGAGCGGGTCGCGTTCGAGCCGGTGGTGCGGTCGCTGGTGGAGCGGGGCAGCGGGGTTTTCGTGGAGTGCTCTCCGCATGCGGTGCTGTCGCTGGCGGTGGCGCAGACGGGGGATGTGGTTGATCGTCCGGTGACGGTGGTGGGTTCGCTGCGCCGGGACGAGGGGGGTGCGGACCGGTTCCTTCTGTCGTTGGCCGAGGCGTTCGTGGCCGGGGTCGCGGTGGACTGGTCGGTGTTGTTCGCGGGGAGCGGGGCGCGGCGGGTCGGGTTGCCGACGTACGCGTTCCAGCACGCGCGGTACTGGCTCGACGGCGTCGTCATCGGCGACACCTCCGGCGGTTCGGCCGACGCGGTCGACGCGGCCTTCTGGGACGCCGTGGAACGAGAGGACCTCGCCGACCTCGCCACGGTCCTGAAGACCACCGGCGAATCCGCGCCGGACGGCACCACCGGTATCGACGCCTGGCTGCCCACGCTCGCGGCCTGGCGCCGGGGGCGGCGGGCGCAGTCGACGCTCGACGGATGGCGCTACCGCACGGCCTGGCGCCCGGTGTCCGTGCCGTCCGGCGGCGGGCTCAGCGGCCGGTGGGTGATCGTCACCGCGGCCGAGGACGCCACCGCTGCCCGGGTGCGGGAGGCACTGGCCGCGGCCGGGGCCGAGACCGGGACCGTCGTGACCCGGGACCGGGACCGGCTGGCCGCCGAGGTCGCCGGAGCCTCCGGAGTGGTCTCCCTGCTCGCCCTGGACGACCGGCCGCTCGCCGACACCCTGACCGTCGTCCAGGCACACGCCGACGCCGGGGGAGAGGCACCGCTGTGGCTGTTCACCCGGGGCGCCGCCGGTGTCACCGACGAGGAAGCGGTCCGTCCCGAGGCCGCGCAGGTGTGGGCGCTGGGCCAGGTGGCCGGGCTGGAACTTCCCGGCGCCTGGGGCGGTCTGGTCGACGTACCCGAGGAGTGGGACGAGCGGGTCGCCGCCGCGCTGGTGGACGTACTGGCGGCCGGTGCGGGCGAGGACCAGGTCGCGGTCCGTTCCACGGGTGTCTTCGGACGCCGTCTGGTGCGCGCGCCGCTGGCCGGGACCGCGCCGTCCCGTTCCTGGTCGCCGCGCGGCACGGTGCTGATCACCGGTGGCACGGGCGGACTGGGTGCCCATCTGGCGCGGTGGCTGGCGAGGGAGGGTGCCGAGCGGCTGCTGTTGCTCAGCCGCAGCGGTGACCGCGCCGAGGGGGCCGCGGAGCTGGCGCGGGAGATCGAGGCGCTGGGTACGGCGGTGGAGCTGGTGGCCTGTGACGTCACCGACCGCGACGCCCTCGCCCAGGTCATCGATGCCGTGCCGGACGAGCACCCCCTCACCGCCGTCTTCCACACCGCCGGTGCCGCCGCCCACGGCCCCTTGAGCGAACTCGACCCGGCCGCGCTCGACGGGCAACTGGCGGCCCGGGTGGCGGGCGCGCGGCACCTGGACGAGCTGACGGCCGGACGGGAGCTGGACACCTTCGCGGTGTTCTCCTCCGGCGCCGCCGTCTGGGGCAGCGCGAGCAACGGGGCGAACGCCGCCGCGGGCGGATACCTGGACGGCCTGGCACGCCGGCGCCGCGCCCGCGGACTGGCCGCGGTGTCGGTGTCCTTCAGCGGCTGGCAGGGCACCGCCCTGGCACGCGGGGAGACGGCGGCCCAACTCTCCCGCCGCGGCGTACGGCTGCTGCCGCCCGAGCTCGCCGGCCAGGCCCTGCGGCAGATCCTGGAGACGGACGAGACCTCCGTGACCGTCGCGGACATGGACTGGAACCTGTTCGCACCCGGCTACACACTCGCCCGCCGCCGCCCCCTGATCGAGGACATCCCCGAGGTCGCGCGCGTCCTTAAGGACGCCGAGCAGGAGCAGGAGGACGCGCAGGACGGCTCGGCGGGCACCGAGCTGCGGGCGCGCCTGGCCGGGCTGACCGAGGCCGAACGGCGGTCGCACCTGCTCGGTCTCATCCGGGGCGAGGCCGCGCAGGTGCTGGGGCACGCCTCTACCGCCGAGGTCACCCCGGCCCGGCCCTTCCGCGACCTCGGCTTCGACTCGCTCACCGCGATGGAGCTGCGCAACCGCCTCAACCGGGCGACCGGGCTGCGGCTGCCCGCCACCCTCGTCTTCGACCACCCCAACCCCCAGCGCATCGCGGAACACGTCCTCGCCGAACTCGGCAAGGACGGCCGGGGCGGCCTCGACGACGTCCTGGACATCCGCCGGGAGCTGGGCCGCATCGGCGAGGCGCTCGACGGCGTGGCCACCGACCCGGGCGC
The DNA here is from genome assembly GCF_011008945.1 of Streptomyces harenosi. Classification (GTDB taxonomy): domain Bacteria; phylum Actinomycetota; class Actinomycetes; order Streptomycetales; family Streptomycetaceae; genus Streptomyces; species Streptomyces harenosi. Next base: position 2,721 of record NZ_WYCT01000417.1, on the reverse strand, counting down.
CCGCGAGGACATCGCCGGGCAGCTACGCGACCTCCTCGCCCGGCTCGGCGCCGCCGAGCGGGACGCCACCACCGATCTCGACAGCGCGTCGGACGACGAGATCTTCGACTTCATCGACCGCGACCTAGGCGTGTCCTGACCAGGCAGCTTCCGGGCTTCTACCGCTCCAGAGTGGGGTTTCACGATGACTGAGGACAAACTCCGTACCTACCTGCGCCGTGTCACGGCGGAGTTGCAGCAGACACGCCAGCGGCTTCAGGACAGCCAGGAACGCAACCGCGAGCCGCTCGCCGTCGTCGGCATGGCCTGCCGGCTGCCGGGCGGGGTCGAATCCCCGGAAGACCTCTGGAAGATGGTCGTCGGCGCCGTCGACGCCGTCAGCGGCTTCCCCGACGACCGCGGCTGGGACCTCACCGGCCTCTTCGACAGCGACCCCGACCGGTTCGGAACGACCTACACCCACGAGGGCGCCTTCCTGCGCGGCGCGGGCGACTTCGACGCCGGGTTCTTCGGGATCTCCCCGCGCGAGGCCCTGACCATGGACCCGCAGCAGCGGCTGCTCCTGGAGACGTCCTGGGAGGCCCTGGAGCGGGCCGGCATCGACCCGCACTCGCTGCGCGGCAGCAGGACCGGCGTCTTCGTGGGCGGCACGGCCATCGAGCACACCGTCAAGCTGATGAACTCGCCCACCGACCAGGGGTACGCCATCACCGGCGGCTCGGCGAGCGTGATGTCCGGCCGCGTCTCCTACGTCCTGGGCCTGGAAGGACCCGCGGTCACCATCGACACCGCCTGCTCCTCCTCCCTGGTCGCCCTGCACAGCGCCGTGCAGTCCCTGCGTCAGGGCGACTGCTCGCTGGCCCTGGCCGGCGGCGTCGCCGTCATGGCCACCACCTCCGCCTTCGTGACCTTCGCCCGGCAGCGCGGGCTGGCCGCCGACGGCCGGTGCAAAGCCTTCTCCGACGACGCCGACGGCATCGGCTGGGGCGAGGGCGTCGCGATGGTCCTGCTCGAACGCCTCTCCGACGCACAGCGCAACGGCCACCCCGTCCTCGCCGTCATCCGCGGCTCGGCCGTCAACCAGGACGGCGCCTCCAACGGCCTGAGCGCCCCCAACGGCCCCGCCCAGCAGCGGGTGATCCGGCAGGCGGTGGCCAACGCCGGGCTCACCCTCGCCGACGTGGACCTGGTCGAGGCGCACGGCACCGGCACCACCCTGGGCGACCCCATCGAGGCGCAGGCCCTGCTCGCCACCTACGGCCAGGACCGGCCCGACGGGCGCCCGCTGTGGCTCGGCTCCCTCAAGTCCAACATCGCCCACACCCAGGCCGTGTCCGGCGTGGCCGGTGTGATCAAGGCCGTGCTCGCCCTGCGCCACGGCGTCATGCCGAAGACCCTGCACGCGGAGAAACCGACCACCCAGGTCGACTGGTCGGCCGGTGCGGTCGAGCTGCTCACCGAGAACCGGGAGTGGCCCGAGACCGACCGCCCGCGCCGGGCCGGTGTCTCCTCGTTCGGCATCAGCGGCACCAACGCCCACGTCATCCTGGAACAGGCGCCCGAAGCCCAGGCCGGGACCGAGGGGGACGCCCCGGGCCCGGACACCGGTGCGCAGGCGCCGCAGCCGCCCCTGACCCTCAGCCCGCCCGTGGTGCCCTGGCTGGTCTCGGCGCGCACCGAGGCCGCGCTGCGCGCCCAGGCCGGCCGGCTGCGCGCCCACCTGGAACAGCACCCCGGTCTCGCCGCCGCCGACGTGGCGTACTCCCTGCTCACCACCCGGTCCCGGCTCGCCCACCGCGCCGTCCTCTTCAGCGGCCCCGGAGAGCCCCGTCCCGCCGCGCTGGACGCCCTCGCCGAAGGCCAGGACCTGACCGGCCTCATCCACGGAGCCGGAGACACCGGCTCCGGAGCCGTCTTCGTCTTCCCCGGTCAGGGGTCGCAGTGGGCCGGAATGGGACGCGAACTGTGGGACTCCTCCCCGGTGTTCGCCGAGTCGATGGCCGCCTGTGAGCGGGCGCTGGCGCCGTGGGTGGAGTGGTCGCTGCGGGACGTGGTGTCCCGTCCGGTCGAAGACCCGCTGTGGCAGCGGGTGGATGTGGTGCAGCCGGTGCTGTGGGCGGTGATGGTGTCGCTTGCGGTGCTGTGGCGGTCGTTCGGCGTGGAACCCGCCGCGGTGATCGGGCATTCCCAGGGCGAGGTCGCCGCCGCCTGTGTGGCGGGGGGTCTGTCCCTGGAGGACGGTGCCCGCGTCGTCGCGGTGCGTTCACGTCTCGTACTGGAGCGGTTGTCGGGCAAGGGCGGCATGATGTCCGTCGCTCTGCCGGTCGCCGAGGTGGAGGAGCTGCTGGCTCCGTGGGAGGGCCGGGTGGGGGTGGCCGCGGTCAACGGTCCGTCCTCGGTGGTGGTCTCCGGTGATCCGGAGGGGCTGGATGCGGTGCAGGCGCTGTGCGAGGAGCGGGAGATACGTGCCCGTCGTATCGCCGTGGATTACGCCTCCCATTCGGCGCAGGTCGACGCGCTGGCGGAGGACCTGCTGCGGGAGCTGGCCGACATCGCGCCGCGTTCGTCGTCGGTCGCTTTCTACTCGACGGTGTCGGGTGAGCGGTTGGACACGGTGGGGCTGGATGCCGGGTACTGGGTGCGGAATCTGCGGGAGCGGGTCGCGTTCGAGCCGGTGGTGCGGTCGCTGGCCGAGCAGGAGTACGGGCTGTTCGTCGAGGC
>NZ_WYCT01000416.1 GCF_011008945.1 Streptomyces harenosi | reverse complement strand
GCGGCGGGGGGCGCGGAGGCCGGGTCCGCCGCAGCGGTGGCCTCGCCGAGGGTCGTGGTGCTCATGGGGGCTCCTGCCTCAGATCGCGAGCTGCTGCTCATTGCGGTTCAGCCAGCGGCGGTAGAAGGAGGTGAAGACGATCAGGACGGCCAGCAGCAGCATGCCGTAGGCCGCGGACTGCGCGAACTCGCGCGGCTGCTGCCCGAAGCCGAGCTGGTAGGCCCAGGTGACGAGGATCTGCGCGTCGGGGGCGGTGTTGCCGAACAGCAGGAAGATGATGGCGAACTGGTTGAAGGTCCAGATGATGCCGAGCAGCACGACGGTGGAGCTCACCGACCGCAGCCCGGGCAGGGTGACGTGCCGGAAGCGCTGCCAGGCGTTCGCGCCGTCCATCTCGGCCGCCTCGTACAGCGAGGCGTCGATGGACTGCAGGCCGCCCAGGAGCGAGACCATCATGAACGGCACCCCGCACCAGGTGTTGACCATGATCGCGGCGAAGCGCTGCCAGAAGGTGTCCTCCAGCCACTGCGGGCTGGGCAGGCCGAGGAAGTCGAGGCCGGAGTTGATGATGCCGGCGTCGGCGAGCATGAAGCGCCAGCCGAAGACGGTGACGAAGGTGGGCACCGCCCACGGCAGGACGAGGACGAGCCGGTAGAAGGTGCGTCCGCGCAGCTTCTGGTTGAGCAGCAGGGCCAGGCCCAGGCCGATGCCGTAGTGCAGGGCGACGCAGGCGGCCGTCCACACCACCGTCCAGATGAAGTGCGACCAGAACCGCTCGTAGGCCGTCTCGCCCCACAGGATGTCGGCGTAGTTGTCGAGGCCGATGAACTTGTAGGTGGCCTCGATCTCGTTGACGCCGATGGTGCGGGCGCTGTTGAGGCTGTCGGCGTCGGTGAGGGTGAGGTAGAAGCCGTACGCCAGCGGATACAGCACGAGGACGCCGAGCACGACGGCCACCGGGGCGATCATGGCGTAGGCGTACCAGTGCTTCTGATAGCCGTGCTTCAGACGCCGGCCCAGGCCGGGACGTGGCGCGCGGTCACCGCGGCGCTTGCCGGTCGCGCGGTCGATGGCGACTGTCATGGTGCGACACCTTCTGGAGGATCAGGAGGACCGGGGGTCCACCGGCCGGGGCGCGGGCCGGGGATCACGCGGCCCGGGGACCGGGGATCGAGGAGACCGGGGAGACCGGGGAGCGGGGCCGCGGGCCGCGACGGACCGGCGCCCGGCCGGGGCGGCGGGCCGGCGGCCGGCCGGGGCGGCGGGCCGGCGGCCGCCGGATCCCCTCCCCCTCCCGGGGGATCCGGCGGCCGGGCGGACTCACTTGGCGAAGTCGGGCACCAGCTTGGTGATCGCGGTCTCGACGTTGCGCAGCCCCTTGTCCAGGGACTCGTCGCCGCCGGCGATCTTGGGCAGCTCGTCGTCGAGCGGCACCCACAGCGAGCTGTACTCGGGCAGGGCCGGGCGCGGCCGGGCCGCGGACAGGACGGTCTGGTAGCCCGCGATGCCGGGGTCGGCCTTGACCTTGGCGGTGTAGGCGTCCTCGCGCGTCGGCAGGGTGGAGTTCTTCAGGGCGATGGTCTCCTGGGCCTTCGCCGAGGTCATGAACTTCACGAACTTCAGCGCGGCCTTCTGGTGCGCCTCGTCCGAGCCCGCGTAGACGGAGAGGTTGTGGCCGCCGGTCGGGGCGCCCGCCTTGCCGGTGGAGCCGGCCGGGACGGTGGCGATGCCGAGGTTGCCCTTGTCCTTGAAGGCGGAGCCCTTGTAGAAGTTGGTGATCTCCCACGGGCCCTGGATGATGGCGGCGACCTTGCCGCTGACGAACGCGTCCTGGATGTGGGCGTAGGCGTCGGCGGTGGTGTCGGCCTTGTGCAGGCCCTTGCCGTCGAACAGGCTCAGCCAGGTGCCGTACGCCTTCCGGGCCTCGGGCGAGGCGACGGTGATCTTCTTGCCCTCGGCGTCGACCGTGTCGGTGCCCTCGCCGTACAGGAACGGCTGCGCGTAGTAGCCGGCGGTCGAGCCCCAGTAGCCGTCGACGCCGGTCTCGTCCTTGATGGCGGCGGCGGCCTTCTTCAGGTCGTCCCAGGTCCTGGGGACCTCGACGCCGGCCTTCCGGAACAGCTCCTTGTTGTAGACCAGGGCGAGGGTGTCGGTGACCAGCGGCACACCGTACGTCTTGCCCTCGTACTTCGCCTGCTCGATCAGGCTGGGCTGGAACTTGTCCTGCTCGGCGAGGGCCTCGGTGCCGTCCAGCGGCGCGAAGAAGCCCTTCTTGGCGAAGGCGGGGGTCCAGCCGACCTCGGAGCGCAGCACGTCCGGGGCACCCTTCGAGCCGGCGGCGGTGTCGAACTTGTTCTGCGCCTGGTCGAAGGGGACGTTGACGTACTTGACCTTGATGTCCTTGTGGGCGGCCTCGAACTCCTCGACCAGGGCGCGGTACGTCGGCGCCTCGTTGGTGGCGTTGGAGGTGTCCCACCAGGTGATCGTGACCGGTCCGCCCGACTCGCTGTCGCTGCCGCCGTCGCCGCCGCAGGCCGTAGCCGCGAGCGCCAGGGACGCCACCAGCGCGGTGGCCGCTATGCCACGCCGCATGAGTTCTCCTTGAGGGTGAAAGCCCGAGTGGTGCAGGGGACGGTCCCGTCGCCGTTCCTGCCGACTTGCCGACTGCGCCATTGCGGCCGCCGGGCGACGTGAACGTAACAGCGCTGAAAGGTTTCCGAAAGACCTTGCAGAAAAAAAGTGCAAGGCCCGCCGAGAGTTATGCCTCCGTGACCCGTCCTCGACCGCGCCGAGACCGCCGTTTCCGCCGGAGGACGGGGACTCGGACGCATGTGCAAGACTCTGCAAGCACTTGCCATTCGTTTCAGCGGCGGACGATCATCCGTTGCGGCTGGACGCCCCGACCACGACAAGAGGGATCGCGATGACGCAGCACCCCGCAGCGGGCCGGCCCAGGGCGCGCACCAGGCGTCCGATCGGTGTGCAAGCGCAGATACGGCCGCTACAGTCCAGTGCTGTGACCACACGGCTTTCCGACATCGCTGCGCAGGCGGGGGTGAGCGAAGCGACCGTCAGCCGCGTCCTCAACGGGAAGCCGGGCGTCGCCGCCACCACCCGCCAGTCCGTGCTGGCCGCCCTGGACGTCCTGGGCTACGAGCGCCCGGTACGGCTGCGGCAACGCAGCGAGGGGCTGGTGGGCCTGATCACCCCGGAGCTGGAGAATCCCATATTCCCGGCCCTGGCCCAGGTCATCGGGCAGGCGCTGACCCGGCAGGGATACACCCCCGTCCTGGCCACCCAGACCCCGGGCGGGTCGACGGAGGACGAGCTGACGGAGATGCTGGTCGACCGCGGCGTCGCCGGCATCATCTACGTCTCCGGCCTGCACGCCGACACCACCGCCGACATGCAGCGCTACGAACGGCTGCGCGCGCAGGGCGTGCCGTTCGTCCTCGTCGACGGCTTCTCGCCGAAGGTGCAGGCGCCGTTCATCTCCCCCGACGACCGGGCGGCGACGACCCTGGCCGTCACGCACCTGGTCTCCCTCGGCCACACCCGCATCGGCCTGGCGCTGGGGCCCAAGCGGTTCGTGCCCGTGCAGCGCAAGATCGACGGCTTCGTGCGCGCCATGCAGGACCATCTGGGCCTGGACCCCGCCACGATCGAGTCGGAGCTGATCCAGCACTCCCTCTACACCCTGGAGGGCGGCCAGGCGGCCGCCACGGCGCTGATCGAGCGGGACTGCACGGCGGTGGTGTGCGCCAGCGACATGATGGCGCTGGGCGCGATACGCGCGGCGCGGCAGCGCGGCCTGGAGGTCCCCACGGACGTCTCCGTGGTGGGCTTCGACGACTCCCCCCTGATCGCGTTCACCGATCCGCCGCTGACCACCGTGCGCAAGCCGGTCCCGGCGATGGGCCAGGCGGCGGTGCGCACGCTGCTGGAGGAGATCGGCGGGACGCCCGCGCCGCACAGCGAGTTCGTGTTCATGCCGGAGCTGGTGGTGCGCGGCTCCACGGCGTCGGCCCCGGGCAACCGCTCCTGAGGCTCCCCCTCCGGGCGAAAGGCGCCATCGTCCTGCCCGGGCGGGAAACCCCGGGTCCGGGACGGGCGTAGAACATGCGACCGGAACCCGACCGGGGGATGATCGGTGGACGAAGGCTTTTCTGGCAGACTTTGTGCCTATGGGTGAGACGACCGTGACGACTCTGGAAGGCCAGGAAGAGGCCCTTCCGCAGCCCGTCACGGACGAAACGGGGCAGAGTGTATGGCATCGGCTCCGCACCCCGCGCCGGCCGCGCCTCTGGTTCGAGATCCTGCTGATCGCGGTGAGTTACTGGACGTACTCGCTCGTCCGCAACGCCGTACCGGAGCAGCGGGCGCAGGCACTGCGCAACGCCGACTGGATCTGGAAGGTCGAGCACCAGCTCGGCATCGCCGTCGAGCAGACCATCAACCATGCCGCCAACTCGGTGACTTGGCTCATCGTCGGTATGAACTACTACTACGCGACGCTGCACTTCGTCGTGACCCTCGGTGTGCTGGTGTGGCTGTACCGCCGCCATCCCGGCCGCTACGCGGCGACCCGCCTGGTCCTGTTCTCCACCACGGGTGTGGCCCTGGTCGGCTATTACCTGTTCCCGCTGGCCCCGCCCCGGCTGATGGACGGCGGCCGCTTCGTCGACACCGTCATGGTCCACCAGACCTGGGGGTCGATGGCGTCCGGCGACCTGAAGAACATGTCCAACCAGTACGCCGCGATGCCGTCGATGCACATCGGCTGGTCCCTGTGGTGCGGCCTGACGATCTTCGCCCTGGCCACGGTCCCGTGGGTCCGCGTGCTCGGCCTGCTCTACCCCACGCTCACCCTGGTGGTGATCGTCGCCACCGCCAACCACTTCTGGCTGGACGCGGTCGGCGGCATGCTCTGCCTCGCCTTCGGCTACACGGTGGCCCGCCTCTGGTACGGCGCCCTGCCCCACGCCCTGCCCCGCGTGGTCCCGTCACAGGGCCACACCACCCACCTCCTGCCCACCCGCGCCTGACCACCCCGCAACCACAGGCCGACGGAGGCCACCCCGGGGGAAAGCGCCCCGCACCCACCGGACGGCGAAGACCACCCCCCTGGGACCACGCCCCGCACCCAGAAGACGGGACCGACCGAGGCTCCCCCGGGAAACTGACCCGCAGCCGCGAGACGGCGGGAGCGGGTCGTGGGGGTGCGGCGCAGCCCGCCGCTTAGCCGGTCCCACCACCGGCCCACCTGGCAGCGCACGGAGGGGCGCGCCCCGCGGCGGGCTCGCCGCACCCCCACGACCCCGACCCACCCACGACCT
>NZ_WYCT01000415.1 GCF_011008945.1 Streptomyces harenosi | reverse complement strand
AGATGTGTATAAGAGCCAGGGCATCATGCGCTGCCCGCGGCGGTAGAGCACCATGCCGCCGGCGAGGAGCACGGTGCCCGCGGCCGCGGTGGACAGCAGCGTGCCGGCGCCGGTCTCGGCCAGCGTGGGCGGGTCCTCGCCGTCGGCGGGCGGCGCCTCCTCCACCACCGGGGGCTTCGCCTCCGCCGGCGGGGTCACCTTGTCGTCCGCGGGCGGCGGGGTCTGCTTCGGCGGGTCGCTCACGGGGGGCTTCGGCCCGTCGCCGTAGCCCTCGTGGCCGTAGCCACCGGTCTCCTCGGTGCCGTAGCCGTCGTCCTCGATGGCGCAGGTCACCAGGCTCAGCGTGTTCACCGCGTCGGCCAGGGCGCCGCAGTCCAGGCCCGACTCCTCGTCGACGAGCTGCGCGGTGCTGCGCACCTCGTCGGCCGAGGCCTCGGACCGGACCAGGCCGAGGATGTCCGGCGTCGCGCCGGCGGGTCCGGAGCCGTGGCTGTCGGGGGCCTGCTCGCCGTGGTCCGGGTCGTGGTCGCCGGAGGCTTCCTCCGGCTCGTCGGCGCACATGTCGCCGAAGACCGGGGTCAGCGCGGCGGCCGCGGCGACCACGTCGCCGCAGGGGTCCGCCGGCTCGTGGTCCGGGGCCTGGACGGTGTTGCCGGACGAGGCGCCCGGCACATTCATGGCATTGCCGTCCGCCTGCGTGTCGGCAAGGGCGGAGCTGCCGCACAGGGACAGAACGCTCGTCGCAGCGACGGCGAACACTCCCCTGCTCAGGGTCTGTCGCACTCTCGTTGTCTTCCTGCTGGTGGTTGTGGGAAGGCCTGCCCCGGGCCCGCGTGCGGGGCCAGGGCCGGCCGTGGCGCAGCCGGGCGGCTGGTGCGGGACGACCTCAGTCGTTGGTGCACTTGTTGCCGTACGCCGGGTTCAGGAGGCCGACGCCGTTCACGGTGTTGCCGCACACGTTGACCGGAATGTGCACCGGAACCTGCACGACGTAACCGGCCAGGCCACCCGAGGAATCGGTGCCGGCGCCCTCGGCCACCGCGTCGGCGAAGGCCGGGGCGGCGGAGCCGCCCAGGGCGACGACCGTCCCCGTGACGACTGCGGCGCTCCTCTTCATGGACTTCCCCTTCTCTGCGGTCATGCCTGGGACGACGGAACGGAACCGCGCGAGCACTGAACGGCTCGCACCATGACCCGCAGGCTGCTAACGAGAAGTAGGCACCTGAAGAAACCTCACCGAAGGGACGACACAGCAGATTTCACTCGAATGTCCCAGAGCACGGGAGCGCCCGGACCTCAGCGGCCGGGCGCGTAGAGCTTCTCGATCTCCTCGGCGTACGCCGCCACCACCGCCTGCCGCCTGACCTTCAGCGACGGGGTCAGCAGCCCGTTCTCCTCCGTGAACTCGCCCTCGACCAGGGCGAAGGCGCGGATCGACTCGGCGCGGGAGACGGCCTCGTTGGCGTGGTCGACGGCCCTTTGGACCTCGGCGCGCATCCGCGGGTCCCGGATCACCTCGGACATCGGGGTGCCGGCCGGCAGCCTGCGGACGGCCAGCCAGTGGGCGACGGCCTCCGGGTCGAGGGTGATCAGGGCGGCGACGAAGGGGCGGTTGTCGCCCACGACGACGCACTGGGCGACCGGCGGGCGGCTGCGCAGGCGGTCCTCCAGGACGGCCGGGGAGACGTTCTTGCCGCCGGAGGTGACGAGGAGGTCCTTCTTGCGGCCGGTGATGGTGAGGTAGCCGTCGTCGTCGAGGGAGCCCAGGTCGCCGGTGGCGAACCAGCCGTCGTCCAGGGCCGCGTCCGTGGCCTCGGGGTCGTTGCGGTAGGACCCGAAGACGATGCCGCCCTTGATGTGCACCTCGCCGTCGTCCGCGATGCGCACCGCCGTGCCGGGGACCGGGAGGCCGACCGTGCCGGGGCGCGGCGCGAGGGGCGGGACGAGGGTGGCCGCGGCGGTGGTCTCGGTCAGCCCGTAACCCTCGTAGACGACGATCCCGGCGGCGTAGAAGAACAGGTTGAGGTCGCGGTCGAGCGGGGAGCCGCCGCTGATGGCGTAACGCGTCCGGCCGCCGAGTTCCTTGCGGATGCGGCGGTAGACCAGCAGGTCGTACAGGGCCCAGGCGGCGTACAGACCGGGGCCGGGGCCCTTGCCGGTGCCGAGGAACCTGTTCAGGTGCGCCTCGCCGAAGCGGACGGCGACGCGGTGCGCGCGGTCGAAGGAGGCGCCGCGGCCCAGCTTCTCGGCGGTGGCGCGGCCGGTGTCGTGGATCTTCTCGAAGAGGTAGGGGACGCCGACGAGGAAGGTGGGGCGGAACGACTTCAGCGCCGGGCGGAGTTCGGCGGGCTTGATGCTCGGGCAGTGGCCCAGCTCGATCCGGGCCGCCAGGCAGGCGATCTGGAGGGTGCGGCCGAGGATGTGGGCGAGGGGGAGGAAGAGGAGGGTGGAGGCCGTCCGGCCGGTGACCGCCGTGAAGACGGGGTGGAGGAGCTCGACGGTGTTGGCGGCCTCGGCGTGCAGGTTGGCGTGGGTGAGCACACAGCCCTTGGGGCGGCCGGTGGTGCCCGAGGTGTAGCAGATGGTGGCCACGGTGTCGGGGGTCAGCGCGGCACGGCGCCCGGTGACCTCCTCGTCGGGCAGGTCCCGGCCGAGGGCGGTGAGGTCGGCGATCGCGCCCGCGTCGAGCTGCCAGGTGCGCGGCGGGCCGGGGTGGCCGGCCGTGCCGGCCAGGACGGTGGCGGTGTGCTCGGCGGTCTCGGTGACGACGTGCGCTGCTCCGGAGTCGCGGACGATCCACTCCACCTGCTCGGCGGAGGAGGTGGGATAGACGGGGACGGTCTGCCCGCCGGCGGCCCAGACCGCGAAGTCCAGGAGCGTCCACTCGTAGCGGGTGCGGGACATCACGGCGACCCGGCCGCCGGGTTCGAGGCCGGCGGCGATCAGCCCCTTGGCGACGGCGCTCACCTCGCGGGCGAACTCGGCCGCGGTCACCGGCTGCCAGGTGCCGGCGCGCTCCCGGCGCAGGACCACGGCGCCGGGGTCCTCGGCGGCGTTGACGAAGGGGATGTCGGCCGTGCTGCCGGTGCGGGCGCGGGGCGCGAGGGGGGCGGTGCGGACCTCGCGCACGGTGCCGCCGCCGTCCCGGACGATCTCGGGGCGGGACCGGGCGGCCAGGTCGCCGCGCCGCCTCGCCCGTTGCAGGTCCTTGCGTACACCCATGACGGCTCCCGGTCGCGGGGGTGACTGACGTGCTGCCGCGTTTACTTACCCGTGAGTCAACTTACTCGTGCGTAAGAAAACGTCAATGGGGCGCCCGGGACGGGGGCCCGTGCACGGTGGTCACCGCGCACGGGCCCGTCCGCGGTGGCCGCGGCGGGCGCCGGGGACGGCGGGCGGGACGGGGCGGGGGCTCAGGACACCACGTCCTTGCGGGCGAAACCGCGGAAGGCCAGGGCGAACAGCACCAGGGCGTAGGTGAGGGAGAGCGCCGCGCCCTGGATCATGCCGGACCACTCGGGGCGCGGCTGGACGGCGTCGGCCCAGGCGAACTGCCAGTGCGCGGGCAGGAAGTCGCGCCAGTGGCCGAGGGCGGTGACGGCGTCCAGCACATTGCCGGCGATGGTCAGGCCGACCGCGCCGCCCACCGCGCCGAGCGGGGCGTCGGTCCGCGTCGACAGCCAGAACGCCAGCCCGGCGGTGACCGACTGGGAGACGAAGAGGTACGCCACGGCCACGGCCAGTCGCCATGCCGCCGTCCCCGGGCCGAGCGAGCCGCCGGTGGGGAGCTCCAGGGGGCCCCAGCCGTAGGCGGCCGTGCCGACGGCGAGCGCGACCAGCGGCAGCAGCACCATCGCGGCCAGGCTGAGGCCGAGCCCGACGGCGAGCTTGGACACCAGCAGCCGGGCGCGCGGCACCGGGGCGGCCAGCAGATAGCGCAGGGAGGACCAGCTCGCCTCCGAGGCGACGGTGTCGCCGCAGAACAGGGCGACGGGGATGACCAGGAGGAAGCCGGCGGAGACGAAGAGGCTGACGGCGGCGAAGTTGGCGCCGGAGGCGGTCGCCGTGTCCATCAGTGTCACCCGGTCTGCGGGCCCGTCCGGTTCACCGCCGATCGCGAAGGCGGCCAGCAGGACGAAGGGGAGCGCGGCGAGGATCGCGCCCATGATCAGCGTGCGGCGGCGCCCGAGCTGGCGGACCAGCTCGACCCGCAGCGGCAGGGTGCGGCCCGCCCGGTAGCCGGGGGCGGCCTCGGCGAGGGTCCCCGCGGCGGCCGGCGTGCCGTCCGTGGGGCCGGTGCCCGCGGGCGGGCCGCCGCCCGCGGCGGACTCGGTGAGCGGGCTCATGCGGAGCCTCCGATCAGGGTGAGGAAGGCGTCCTCCAGGCGGCGGTGCGGGCCGGCCGACTCCACCGGCACCCCCAGGCGGACCAGTTCGGCGACCACGGCGGAGGCGGTGCCCTCGGCACCGAGGCGGATCAGCAGCCCGTCGTCGGTGCGCACGACGGAGGCGACGCCCGGCAGGGCGGCGACCTTCTCGGCGACCGGCTCCGCCACGGGCACCCCGGTGCCGATCAGGAGCGTGTCGCCGGAACCGGTGATCTCGCCGACCGGGCCCGCCTGGACGAGCCGGCCCCGGTCCATGACGACGAGGTGGGTGCAGGACTGCTCGACCTCGGCGAGCAGGTGGCTGGAGACGATCACGGTGCGCCCGGTGGCGGCGTACCGGATCATCACCTCGCGCATCTCGCGGATCTGGGGCGGGTCGAGGCCGTTGGTGGGCTCGTCGAGGATGAGCAGCTCCGGCAGGCCGAGCATGGCCTGGGCGAGGGCGAGGCGCTGGCGCATGCCCTGCGAGTAGGTGCGCACCGCGCGGGCGAGGGCGTCGCCCAGTCCGGCGATCCGCAGCGCCTCGTCCAGGTGCGCGTCCCCGGGCGGGCGGCCGGTCGCCCGCCAGTACAGCTCCAGGTTCTCCCGGCCGGAGAGGTGGGGCAGGAAGCCCGCGCCCTCCACGAAGGCGCCGACCCGCGACAGGACGGGCGCTCCGGGCCGGACGGCGTGGCCGAAGACGCGGATCTCGCCGGCGTCCGGCCGGATGAGGCCCATGAGCATGCGCAGGGTGGTCGTCTTGCCCGCGCCGTTGGGCCCCAGCAGGCCGAGCACCTGGCCCTGCTCCACGCGGAAGGACAGGTCCCGGACGGCGTAGCGGTCGGCGGAGCCCGCGTACCGCTTGGTCAGGCCGGTGATCTGGAGGGGGACGCCGGCGAGCGCGGGGTCCCCCTCCAGATCACCGGCCTGACC
>NZ_WYCT01000414.1 GCF_011008945.1 Streptomyces harenosi | reverse complement strand
AGATGTTTATAAGAGACAGCCGCGCTGCCATCCTCAGCACCGGGACCAGGAGACGGCCCAGGCGGGGCTCCTTGCGGATCAGCCGGAGCAGCACGGACATGTTCCCGATGGTGACGATGGGCAGGAAGGCTCCCACGAGGAGCATCACGAAGCCCGCCCCGGCGACCCACGTCACCCGCTCCGCCAGGACGGGAGCCGCAGGGCGCCCGGCGGTGGCGAGCCACTGGATGAGCCGCACTTCCATGTACACGTGGGCCACGGCCACCAGACCCCAGAGCCCGGCGAACGCGATCTCGAAGGCACCCCACGGGCTCAGCTCCGCCGTGCCGTCGCTCTCCCGGCGCGGCAGGGGAATCTCCGCCGGCTCTCCCGTCTCGGGGTGGACCGGGCGCAGGTCCAGTACCTCCCAGACCTCGCGGTTGACCTCCGGGAACCTGGCCTCGACGTACAGCTTGGTGAGCTTGAGCATCTCGGCGCCGCCCAGCAGCAGGATGATCGGAATGACCGTCACCATCGCCGAGGCGAACTCCTCGGTCATCTTGTAGTCGCCCACCCACGCCCCCCGCCCGCGCCCGCCACAGGTCCGCTGTCCGGTGCAGCACCGTAGCGAAGATCCCCCTCCGGGTGACCCGACCGGTCCGGGACGGTCCGATCCGGTCCGAGACGGCGGAGACGGCCGAGACCTTCCGGGACCGCCGAGACGGCCGAGACGGCCGGGACGGCCGGGACGTTCCGGGACGGCCGGGACGGCCGGGACGGGGCGCCGGCCAAGTCCAGCCGAGGCGCCGTCGTTTCGCGGCGCCGGTGTGCCCGCCAGGCGTGTCGGTGGCCGGGTGGCGGGCTGGGGGCCGCGCGCGGATTCACGCGGTCCCTCCGACCCCGCCGGTCCCCGCCGGTTCGGGCCGGGCGCCGCGCCGGCTGCGGCACACTGGCCTCATGCCCACCACGTCCTCCCGCCGCAGGACCTGCCCCGAGTGCCGCCGAGAGATCGCGGTCGTCGCCGGGCGGTACGCGCGCCACGATCCGCCCGGTGCGCGGGAGAGCGGTGAGCTGACGTCCTGTCCGGGATCCCGGCGGCCGGCCCAACTCGGGGCCGTGCAGCCGTCGCTGGACGGGTACGTCGTCCCCGATTTCCCCGGTCAGATGCCGCTGTTCTGACCTTCCGGTCCGACATCTGCTCCGATCCCGGTCCGGCGCCCGGCCGTTGCCCGCCCCGGTGGTTGACGCGATGTTCCGGCTCGGAGTTCGCAGGAATCCGTCCCGGCGGTCCCGGCGACCGCTCGCACGGGCCGACGGGACCGGCGTCCCGGCTCCCTCAGTTGCCCGCCACCGACTTCACCGCGACCGACACCGGCGTCGAGCCGCCGATGAGCTCCAGGGTCAGCCCGGCCGTCGCCGGGGTGTCCACCAGCTCGGCGAGGACGGCGGCCACGTCGTCGCGCGGCACGGGACCGCGGCCCGTGTGCGCCTCCAGGCGCACGAGGCCGGTACCCGCGTCGTCCGTGAGCTGACCGGGGCGCAGAATCGTCCAGTCCAGGGCGCCCAGGCCGCGTACGTACGCGTCCGCCTCCCCCTTGGCGCGCAGGTACACGTCGAAGACCTCATCGCCCTCGTGGGCCGGATCGGCGGCCATGGAGGACACGACCAGGAAGCGCCGTACACCGGCGCGGACCGCGGCATCCGCGAAGAGGACCGCCGCCGCCTTGTCCACCGTCTCCTTGCGGGCCACCCCGCTGCCCGGGCCCGCGCCCGCCGCGAAGACGGCCGCGTCGGCGCCGCGCAGCCGCTGCGCGACCTCCTCGACCGACGCCGACTCCAGGTCCAGGACGACCGGCTCGGCCCCGGCCCGGCGCAGGTCGTCCGCCTGCTCCGGCTTGCGGATGAGGCCCACGGCCTCGTCCCCGCGCGCGGCGAGCAGCCGCTCCAGCCGCAGCGCGATCTGACCATGACCACCAGCGATGACAATGCGCATGTCTTCGACCGTACGCCCCGAAGGCGCCCTCCGCCGCACGGTCCCCGGCGGCCCGTCCCGCCACGGACGGAACCTCCACTCGCCGCGCGCCGCCCACGGCTTGCCGCCGCGCCCGCTCACGCCGCCCGCCCCTCCCGGCGGCCCGCTCAGGACAGCTCCCCCCGCCCCTGCCGGGGCAGCCCCGGTTCCGTCGTCGCCGTCACGGTCGCCGTCGCCGTGTCGCCGTACTCCCGTACCGCGCTGGTGCGCGCCACCACCCGCCCCCGGTGCACCACGACCCGGCTGTACGACAGCGACAGCGCCGCCGGCAGCCGGTCCCCGCGCACCGCCAGCAACTCGGCCGGGAAGCCCGCCTCCACCCGTACCTCGGGCAGGCCGAGCACCGCCCGTGCCGAGGCGCTCACGGCGTCGTACGCCTCCTCGGGGCGCAGCCCGTGACACGAGGCCAGCAGGTAGGCCGTCTCCAGGGGGTCGCCGCGCCCCACCGGGTTGCTGAGGTCCCGCAGGGCGCCGCTGCCCGCGGCGACCCGTACCCCGGCCGCCCGCAGCAGCCGTACCGGAGCCGTGCCGTCGCGGCGGTCGACGCCGCCGCAGCCGCCCTGCGGCAGGCACACCACCGCCACCCCGGCCGCCGCCAGCCGGTCGGCGGTGCGCGCGGCCACCTCGGCGGGCAGCCGGCCCAGGCCCCCGCACGGGCCGAGCGCCACCCCGGGGCGCAGCCCGCCCGCCATCGCCGCGAGCCGGGCCAGGCGGGCCGGATCGGCGGCGTCCGTGTGCAGGTCGACGGGGCAGCCGTGCTCCGAGGCGGCCTCCAGGACCGCCTCCACGTACCCGGCCGGATCGGGGTCCAGGTCCGGACGGCCGCCCACCGCGCAGGCGCCCATCTTCAGCGCGTCCCGCAGCACCGCCCGCCCGTCGGCCCCGGCCGCCCCGGTCAGCACCCCCGGCACGGCCACCGTCGTCAGCCCGGCCAGCCCGCGCAACGAGCGCCGCGCCCGCAGTACGGCGGCCAGGGCGCCGAGCCCCTGCACGTCGTCCACGCGGACATGGGCCCGCAGCGCGGTCGCCCCGTGCCCGAGCTGGAGCAGCGCCGCCTCGGTGGCGCGGCGCCGGACGTCCCCGGCGTCGTACGAGACCGGGCCGTCGGTGCCGGCGGTGAGCGCGGTGTCGGCGTGGACGTGGGGGTCGGCGGGGGCGGGCAGCAGCAGATAGCCGGTGAGGTCGACGCGCGTGCCGGTGCCGGCGCCGGGCGCGGTGCCCGCCGTCAGGCTGCCCGCGGTGCCGACCGCCTCGATGCGCCCGCCGCACAGCCGTACGTCCACGGTCCTGCCGTCGGTGAGCCGGGCGCCCGTCAGCAGCAGCGGCCCGGGACCGCCCGGACCCGACGGGTTCGGCGGGTGGGGCGGCTGCGGCCGGCTGCCGGGCATCGCGCTCCTCGGGCTCGGGGCTGCACAGGGAGACGCAAGATCACACAGAGTGAGACGAGCCTAGGGCGGCGATCACGCGGGCCGGCGCAGGAGCGGGAAAGTCGTACCGGTGTGCGCCCCCGTTCGGCGGCGGGGGCGCGGGCAGGCCCGCGGGAGCGGGCGGGCGGCCGGGGCGGCAGGGTCTCGGGGACGCGTCCGGGGCACGGGCCGGGACCGGGGCCGGGGAACGGATTTGGGAGTAGGGCGGCTGACCGTGTAATGTCTTCATCGCTCGCCCCAATAGCTCAGTCGGCAGAGCGTCTCCATGGTAAGGAGAAGGTCAACGGTTCGATTCCGTTTTGGGGCTCTGGTGCGGAAGGCTCCCCGTCGCGAGGCGGGGGTCCGGATCGCATCAAAGCGGTGTAGCTCAGTCGGTAGAGCAAGCGG
The DNA here is from genome assembly GCF_011008945.1 of Streptomyces harenosi. GTDB lineage: Bacteria > Actinomycetota > Actinomycetes > Streptomycetales > Streptomycetaceae > Streptomyces > Streptomyces harenosi. The sequence continues at coordinate 1,514 of NZ_WYCT01000414.1, read as the reverse complement.
CTCATAATCGCTGTGTCACCGGTTCAAGTCCGGTCACCGCTACTCTTAGTAGCCGATTGCGGGGTCGGTCCTTCGATCGGCTACTCTTCTTGCGTTAAATCAGTCCACCCGTTCGTCAAGGAGCACTCACGTGGCTGCCACCGACGTCCGCCCGAAGATCACGCTGGCCTGCGTGGAGTGCAAGGAGCGGAACTACATCACCAAGAAGAACCGGCGTAACAACCCGGATCGTCTTGAGATGAAGAAGCACTGCCCGCGTTGCAATGCGCACACCGCGCACCGCGAAACGCGATAAAACAGGCTCGTACACGAGGCCGTCCCCGCACTCCGGGGGCGGCCTCGCGTCGTTTCGTTTCGCCGGACGGCCGCCTGGGCCGGGCGGCCGGCCGGATTCGGTCAACCACAGCAGACAGCAGGAGGTGCCGAGCCATGGCGCTCGACCAGTCCTTCGTCGGGCGGACCTATCCGCCCACCGAGCCCTACGAGGTGGGCCGGGAGAAGATCCGTGAGTTCGCCGAGGCGGTGGGAGACACCAATCCGGCCTACACGGACGCGGAGGCCGCCAAGGCGCTCGGCCACCCCGATGTGATCGCCCCGCCGACCTTTGTGTTCGCCATCACGTTCAAGGCGGCCGGGCAGGTCATCCAGGACCCGCAGCTCGGCCTGGACTACAGCCGGGTGGTGCACGGCGACCAGAAGTTCGCCTACCGCCGCCCGGTGCGCGCCGGCGACCGCCTGACGGTCACCTCGACCATCGAGTCGATCAAGTCCATGGCCGGCAACGACGTCCTGGACATCCGTGGCGAGGTCCACGACGAGGCGGGCGAGCATGTCGTGACCGCCTGGACCAAGCTGGTCGCCCGCGCGGCAGAGGAGGCGTGAGCAATCCCATGACGGCGAAGATTTCGTACGCCGACGTCGAGGTCGGGACCGAACTGCCCGCCCAGAGCTTCCCGGTGACCCGCGCCACCCTCGTGCGGTACGCGGGCGCCTCCGGCGACTTCAACCCGATCCACTGGAACGAGAAGTTCGCCAAGGAGGTCGGCCTGCCCGACGTGATCGCGCACGGCATGTTCACCATGGCCGAGGCGATCCGCGTCGTCACCGACTGGGCCGGCGACCCCGGCGCGGTCGTCGAGTACGGCGTCCGCTTCACCAAGCCCGTCGTCGTCCCCAACGACGACGAGGGCGCCGTCGTCGAGGTCAGCGGGAAGGTCGCGGCCAAGCTGGACGACAACACCGTCCGCGTCGACCTGACGGTGACCAGCGAAGGCCGGAAGGTCCTCGGGATGTCCCGGGCGGTCGTGCGCCTGGCCTAGCGCCTGCCGCCGGGCGCCGCGGCCGAGGCCCGGGACGCCCGTGGGGTGTGGAAGTAAGGGGCGCTCGCCATTGCGGGCGCCCCTTACCTTGGCCCGCTGGTCCCGCTGGTCCCGCTGGTCCCGCTGCTCCCGGCGCCGCGCTCGCGTTTCCCGCCGGAACCCGCGCTCGCGCTCCCGCCGGCACCCGCCCCGTCC
>NZ_WYCT01000413.1 GCF_011008945.1 Streptomyces harenosi | reverse complement strand
GGGCGGTTGGTGACCGCGGTGCCGAGCACCACGTCCTCCTGTCCGGCGAACCGGCCGAGGACCGCCCCCGCGACCCCGGCCGCCCGGCCCGCGGCGCGAGCCTGGCGCACGAGCTGGACGCGGCGCTGAGCGAGGAGGTGCGCGCCGCCGGACGCGCCGCGGGCTGCACCCCGTTCATGGTGCTCGTGGCCGCGGTGGGCGCGGTCCTCGGCCGGTTCGCCGGACAGGAGGACGTGGTGCTCGGCACCGCGGTCACCAACCGCCCGCCCGGCGCGCAGGACAGCGTGGGCATGTTCGTCGAGACGGTCGCGCTGCGGCTGGACCTGTCCGGCGACCCCGCCTTCACCGAGCTGCTGCACCGCGTCCGCTCCGGCGCGCTGCGCGCCCTCGACCACCACGACGTACCGTTCGACCAGGTGGTGGAGGCGGTCCGGCCGGACCGCTCGGCGGGCGGCAACCCGCTGTTCGGGGTGATGGTCGAGTACGAGGAGGAGTCCGGGCCCGTCCTCGACGGCACCGGGCTGGCCGCCCGGCTCCTCGACGTGCCGCGCGAGCAGGCGCCGTTCGACCTCACGCTGTACTTCACCGACCGGGCGGAGGGCATCCGCTGCGCGGTCGAGTACGACGCGGGGCTGTTCGACGCCCGGACGGTGCGCCGGATCCTGGAGTACGTCGAGGACCTGCTGCGCAACGCCGCGCAGGCGCCCGCCACCGCCCTGTCCCGGCTGCCCGCGCTGACCGCGCGGGACGAGCGGACCCTGGAGGGCTGGCAGGGCGAGCGGACCGAGCACCCGGCGGCCTGTCTCCACGAACTGGTCGAGGCGCAGGCGGCGGCCACGCCGGACGCGGTGGCCGTGGACGGCTGCGGTGAACCGCTCACGTACCGGGACCTGGAGGCCGCCGCCAACCGGCTCGCCCGCCGGCTCGCCGCGCGCGGCCTGGAGCACGGGGACACCGCCGCCGTCTGCCTGCCCCGCGGCGCGGACCTGGTCGTCGCCGTCCTCGCGGTGCTCAAGTGCGGGGCGGTCTACCTCCCCGTGGACCGGTCACTGCCCGCCGAGCGCCGGGCGTTCATGATGCGGGACAGCGGGGCCCGGCTCGTCGTCGCCGACCGCGCGGTGGACGGCGAGGAGGCCTTCCCCTGCCCGGTGCAGTGGATCGACGACCCGGACACCGCCGAGGGCGCCGAGGAGCCGCTGGGCCGCCCGGTGGCCCCCGACGACCTCGCGTACTGCATCTACACCTCCGGATCGACCGGCAGGCCCAAGGCGGTGGCGGTCCCGCACCGCGGACCGGTCAACCTGGTCCACTGGCAGCGGCGCGCCCTCGGCTCCCTGCGCACCGTGCAGTGGGCCTCCGCCGGCTTCGACGTCAGCGTGCAGGAGATCTTCACCACGCTCGGCTCGGGCGCCACGCTGGTCGTCCTCGACGACGAGACGCGCTACGACCCGGCGGCGACGGCCGCGCACCTGCGCCGCCACTCGGTGGAGCGGCTCAGCGTGCCCTTCACGCCGCTGACGTACCTGCTCCCCGAGCTGCCGGAGGTCCCCTCGCTGCGCCAGCTCCTCATCGGCGGCGAGAAGCTCACCGTCACGCCCGCGCTGCGGGACCTGGCCGAGCGGTGCCCGCAGCTGGAGATCTACAACCAGTACGGGCCCACGGAGGCGTCCGTCATCGTCACCTCCCACCGCGTCGACCCCGCCACGGAGACGGTCGCGCCGATCGGCCGGCCCCTGGACAACGTCACGCTCGTCGTCACCGACCGCTCGGGACGGCCCGCGCCGATCGGCGCGCCGGGCGAGCTCGTCATCGGCGGCGCCCCGGTGGCCCGCGGCTACCTCGGCGACCCCGAGACCACCGCGCGCTCCTTCCCCGCCGGCCCGGAGGGCGCCGGACGCCGCTACCGCACCGGCGACCTGGTGCGCTGGCGCTCCGACGGGGTGCTCCAGTTCATCGGGCGCATCGACGGCCAGGTGAAGATCCGCGGCCACCGGGTGGAACCGGAGGAGGCGCAGTGGGCGCTGGTCCAGCTCGACGAGGTCCGCGACGCGGTCGTCCTGGCCCGCCCGGACGCGGCCGGTGAGACGGAGCTGGCCGCCTTCGTGGTGCCGCGGCCGGACGCGGCCGGGGCGGCGGACGCGGGCGGCGACTGGAGCGCCCCCCTGCGGGCACGGCTGGCCGAGCGGCTGCCGCACTACCTCGTGCCGCAGGCGTGGATCCGGCTCGACGGCCTCCCGCACGGCCCCAACGGCAAGCTGGACCGCGAGCGGCTGCTGGGCCTGCGCGCCGGCGATCCGGCCGAGGACGCCGGGGCCCCGCTGACCGGGCTGGAGCGGCAGGTGCACGACCTGTGGGTGACCGAGCTGGGCACCGGGCCGATCGCCCCGGACCGCTCCTTCTTCGACGTGGGCGGCAACTCCCTGTCCGCGGTGCGCCTGCTGGAGCGCCTGCGCACCGAGCTGGGCCCGCGCGTCCCCGTCGCCGTCTTCTTCGCCGATCCCACGATCCGCGGTGTCGCCGCCCGGGTCGCCGCGCTGCGCGGGGAGGGGACGACGTGACGCCACCGGACGGACCGGAGCTGGCGCGGCGCGTCGGCGCGGCCGTGGCCGAGGTGCTGGGCAGGGAACCGGACCCGGACACCCCCTTCCTCGACCTGGGTCTCACCTCGCTGATGCTCGTCCGGGTACGGCTGCGGCTCGAACGGGAGCTGGACCGCCCGCTCGGCGAGGCCACCCTGTTCGAGCACCCCAGCGTCGCCGCGCTGACCGCGCACCTGGCGGCGGCCGGGGCGCCCGGGGCCATCTCCCCCGCCGCGGGCTCCCCCGCCGTCCCGGCCGCGGCACCCGCCCCCGACGGGCGGGTGGCCGTGGTGGGCATGGCGGCCCGGCTGCCCGGCGCCGGCCATGTGGAGGAGTTCTGGCGCAACCTGCGCGACGGCGTGTGCAGCGTCCGCTCCTTCGCCCCCGGCGGCCGGGAGGGCCGGGTGCCGGTCGGCGGGGTCCTCGACGGCGCCGAGCTGTTCGACGCCGCGTACTTCGGCATGAGCGCGCGCGAGGCCGAGCTGACCGACCCCGCCCACCGGCTCTTCCTGGAGTGCTGCGCCCACGCCCTGGAGGACGGCGGCTACGCGGGCCCGGACCACGGGCTGCGCGTGGGGGTGTACGCGGGCGGCGGGATGAACCTGTACGGGCCCCGGCTGCCGTACTACGCGCGGCACGGCATGGGCTTCGGGGATCCCTCGGCCAACACCGCCCGGGAGATGCAGGGCCTGATCGGCGGGCAGTACGACTTCCTCGCCTCCCGCGCCGCCTACCGGCTGGGGCTCACCGGCGCGGCCGTGGGCGTGCAGACCGCGTGCTCCACGGGGCTGGTCGCCGTCCACCTGGCGGTCCAGTCGCTGCTGGCGGGCGAGAACGACCTGGCCCTGGCCGGGGCCGCCGCGGTGCACCTGCCGCAGGACGGCGGGTACGCCCACGACCCGGAGTTCATCCTGTCGCCCAGCGGCGTGTGCCGCGCCTTCGACGCCGCCTCCGACGGCACGGTCGGCGGCAACGGCGTCGCCGTGGTCCTGCTCAAACGGCTCGACCGGGCGCTGGCCGACGGCGACCACGTGCACGCGGTGATCCTGGGATCGGCGGTGACCAACGACGGCGCCGCCAAGGCCGGTTTCACCGCACCCGGCGTGCGGGGCCACGCGGAGGCCGCGCGGCTGGCCCTGGCGCGGGCCGGGATCGCCCCGGAGACCGTCGGCTACGTCGAGGCCCACGGGACGGGCACCGCGCTGGGCGACCCCGTCGAGTTCGAGGCGCTGTCGCGGGCCTACCGCCCGGCCGACGGGCGCACCGGGTTCTGCGCGCTCGGCTCGGTCAAGCCCAGTGTGGGGCACCTGGACACCTGCGCCGGCCTGGCCGGTCTGGTCAAGACCGTCCTGATGCTGCGCCACCGCATGATCGTGCCCACCGTCAACGCCACCCGGCCCAGCCCCCGGCTGCCGTGGGAGTCCAGCCCGTTCCGCCTCGCCACGGCGGCCCGTCCGTGGCACACCGAGGACGGCGCCCCCCGGCGGGCGGGGGTGAGCGCCCTGGGCTTCGGCGGCACCAACGCCCATGTGGTCCTGGAGGAACCCCCGGCGCGACCCGCCTCCCCCGTGCCCGGGCGGCCGGTGCCGGTGCCGGTGAGCGCGCGCACCGAGCTGGCCCTGCGGGAGGCGGTCCAGCGGCTGCGGGACCATCTCGTGGCGCACCCCGGCCTCTCCGCGGCCGACGTCCACACCACGCTCGCGCTCGGCCGCCCGCACCACGCCCACCGCGCGGTGGCGCACGGGCGGACCGCCGCCGAACTGGCCGCGTCCCTGGACGCCTTCCTCCGGTCGCCGCGGCCGGGCGCCGCCGCCGAGCCGGGGCCGCCGGTCTTCGCCTTCTCCGGGCAGGGCGCGGCCGTGGCGGGCATGGCCCGCGACCTGTACGCCCACTTCCCCGCCGTACGGGAGGTGCTGGACGCCTGCGAGGAGGTCCACCGCAGCGCCGCGCGCACCAGCCTGCTCGACGTGCTGCTCGACGCCGGGGGCGCGCCGCTGGCCGGCCCGGTCGCCCAGCCCGCCCAGTTCGCCCTCCAGGCGGCGCTGGCGGGGCTGTGGCGGGAGTGCGGAGTGGAGCCCGCGCTCACGCTCGGGCACAGCCTCGGCGAGATCGCCGCGCTGTACGCGGCCGGTGCGTTCCCGCTCGCCGACGGGCTGCGGTTCGTGATCGCGCGGGGGCGGCTCATGGCCGAGGGCACCCGCCCCGGGCGGATGCTGGCGGTCGCCGCCGAGCCCGCGGCGGTACGCGCCGTCTGCCCCGGGCCGGTGGAGATCGCCGCGGTCAACGGCCCGCGCTCGGTGGTGCTGTCCGGCCCGCCGGACGCCGTCGAGGAGGCGGGCCGGGCCCTGGAGGCCCGCGGGATCGCCTGCCGTCCGCTGGCGGTGGACCGGGCCTTCCACTCCGCGCTGATCGATCCGGTGCTGCCCGGGCTGCGCGCGGCGGCCGCCGCCGTGGAGTTCGCCCCGCTGCGCCTGCCGTGCGCGGACGGCGTGCGGGGGGAGGTGCTGCCCGCGGGGACGCTCCTGGACGCCGGCCATCTGGTGCGCCAGGCCCGCCGGCCGGTGCTGTTCGACGCGGCGCTCAGAAGCGTGGGCGCGCTGGGGCACCGGGAGTTCCTGGAGCTGGGCCCGGCCGATCCGCTGGCGCGCATGGGCCGGGCGGTGCTGCCGGACACGTGGTGGGCCGCGAGCCCGGTCGCCGGCACGGACGGCGTCCGGGCGTGGTACGAGGCGGCCTCGGCCCTGTACCTGCGCGGCGTCACGCTGCGCTGGCAGGGGGCCGGGGTGCGGGGGCGCAGGGTGCCGCTGCCCGGCTACCCCTTCGAGCGGGTGCGGTAC
>NZ_WYCT01000412.1 GCF_011008945.1 Streptomyces harenosi | reverse complement strand
CCGAACTAAACTAACATTTATTACTTTTTTTTGTTACAAACAGAAAACGGCATACGATTTAAGCGAGTGTCTCGTGGGCTCGGAGATGTGTAAAAGAGACAGGGCGGGGGCGGGCTCGTGTTCGAGGACGACGTGGGCGTTGGTGCCGCTGATGCCGAAGGAGGAGACCGCGGCGCGCCGGGGGCGGCCGGTGTCCGGCCAGGCGCGGTCCTCGGTGAGCAGCCGGACGTCGCCCGCCGACCAGTCCACCTGGGGGGTGGGTTCGTCCACGTGCAGGGTGCGCGGCAGGGCGCCGTGCCGCATCGCCTGCACCATCTTGATGACGCCGGCCATGCCCGCGGCGGCCTGGGTGTGGCCGATGTTGGACTTGACCGAGCCCAGCCACAGCGGCTGTCCCTCGGGCCGCTCCCGGCCGTAGGTGGCCAGCAGCGCCTGGGCCTCGATCGGGTCGCCGAGCCGGGTGCCGGTGCCGTGCGCCTCCACCGCGTCGACCTGGCCCGCGCTGAGCTGGGCGTCGGTGAGCGCCTGGCGGATCACCCGGCGCTGCGCGGGCCCGTTGGGCGCGGTCAGGCCGTTGGAGCGGCCGTCGGAGTTGACGGCGCTGCCCCGCACGGTCGCCAGTACCGGCAGGCCCTCGGCGCGGGCGGCGGACAGCCGCTTGAGCAGCAGCACGCCGACGCCCTCGCCCCAGCCGGTGCCGTCGGCCGCCGCGGCGAACGCCTTGCAGCGGCCGTCGCCGGCCATGCCGCCCTGTTCGGCCATCTCCTCGAACAGGGTGGGCTCGGCCATCACGGCGGCGCCGCCGACGAGGGCGAAGGAGCACTCCCCGGCGCGCAGCGCGCGCACCGCCAGGTGCAGGGCGACCAGGGAGGAGGAGCAGGCGGTGTCGACGGTGAGGGCGGGCCCCTGCAGGCCGAGCGCGTAGGCGATCCGGCCGGAGGCGACGCTGCTGGTGGTGCCGGTGAGCAGATGGCCGCGGACCTCGTCGGCCGCCTCGGGGCGGCGCGGCCCGTACTTCTGGTCGGCCATGCCGACGAAGACCGCGCCGTCGGTGCCGCGCAGCCCGGTGGGGTCGAGGCCGGCCCGCTCCAGCGCCTCCCAGGAGGTCTCCAGGAGCAGCCGCTGCTGGGGGTCCATGGCGAGCGCCTCGCGCGGCGAGATGCCGAACAGCCCGGCGTCGAACTCGGCGGCGTCGGCGAGGAATCCGCCGGCCAGCCGGAAGTCGCCGTGCAGCCGCCCGGTGTCCCAGCCGCGGTCGGCGGGGAACGGGGCGATGGCGTCGCCGCCGGAGCGCACGAACTCCCACAGGTCGTCCGGTGAGGCGATGCCGCCGGGGAAGCGGCAGCTCATCGACACGATGGCGATGGGTTCGGCGGCTCCTTCCTCGAGTTCCCGGACCCGCTGCCGCGTCCGCTTCAGGTCCGCGGTGACGCGCTTGAGGTAGTCGACGAGCTTGCCGTCGTCCGCCATTACGACCAACTCCGTATGTGTACTAGGCGAGATCGCCGAATTCGCTGTCGATGAACGCGAGCACCTCGTCCGCGCTGGCCTCCTCCAGGGAGGTGTCCGCGGCGCCGTCGGCGCCCTGCGGCGCGGTGGCCGCCTCGAGGGTGCGCAGCACGCGGCGCAGCCGGGTGAGGACCTCCTCGTGGGCGCCGTCGCCGAGGCCGATCGCCTCGACGCCGGTCTCCAGCCGCTCCAGGTCGTCGATGACCCGGCGCACGGGGTCGTGCTCGGGGGGCGCGGCCAGTTCCAGCAGGTGTCCGGCGAGGGCCGCGGGGGTCGGATGGTCGAAGACGAGGGTGGCCGGGACGGGCAGCGAGGTCGCCTCCCGCAGGTGGTTGCGGAGCTCGACCGCGGTGAGCGAGTCGAATCCGAGGGCCTTGAACGGCTGGTCGGGGTCGATCCGTTCGGCCGAGCCGTGGCCCAGGACGGCCGCGGTGTGGCCGCGCACCAGGTCCAGGACGAGCCGCTGCCGCTCCGCCGCGGAGAGCGGGGCCAGGCGCTGCGCGAGCGCGGCCGGGACGGCCTGGCCGGCCTGGGCGGCCTGGGCGGCCGGCGCGGTGGCCGCCGGGCGGCGGACCGGTACCAGGCCGCGCAGGACGGCGGGGACCGGCCGGCCGGCGGCCGGGGCGCGCAGCCCGGCCAGGTCCAGCCGGACCGGGGCGAGCGCCGGCCGCCCGTCGCGCAGGGCGGCGTCGAACAGGGCGAGGCCGTGCGCGGTGGCCAGGGGCGCCACGCCGGACCGGCTCATCCGCTGCCGGTCCCGCTCGGCGAGCTTGCCGGTCATCCCGCTGGCCTGCTCCCACAGGCCCCAGGCCAGGCTGACGGCGGGCAGGCCGCGGGCGTGCCGCTGCTCGGCGAGCGCGTCGAGGAAGGCGTTGGCGGCGGCGTAGTTGCCCTGCCCGGCCGCGCCGAGCGTGGCGGAGGCCGAGGAGAACAGCACGAACAGGCGGGGCGCCAGGGGCTCGGTGAGCCGGTGGAGCTGCCAGGCCCCGTCCGCCTTGGGCCGCAGTACGGCGGCCAGGCCGGCCGGGTCCAGCGTCGCCACGACCCCGTCCTCGGCGACGCCGGCCGCGTGGACGACGCCGGCCAGCCGGTGCCGGGCGGTGATCTCCGCCAGGGTGCGGGCGAGGGCCGGTCCGTCGCCGACGTCGCAGGCGACGACGTCGATCCGGGCGTCCAGGTGCGCGGTCTCCTCGCGCAGCCGGGCCACTTCGGGGGTCTCGGTGCCGCGCCGCCCGGCCAGGGTGACGTGCCGCAGCCCGTGCTCCGTGACGAGGTGCCGGGCCAGCAGGGTGCCGAGCGTCCCGGTGCCGCCGGTGACGAGCACCGTCTCGTCGGGGGCGAACTCCCCGGCGAGCGGGTCGGGCGCGTCCACGGTGAGGACGGCCTTGCCGGTGAGGGTGGCCTGGCTCAGGGCGCGGAAGGCGTCGACCGCGTCCCGGACGTCCCAGGCGGTGACCGGGAGCGGGGCCAGCTCCCCCCGCTCGAACAGCTCCACGAGGCGGGTCAGGATCGCGGCGATGCGGTCCTCCCCGGCCTCGCCGAGGTCGAAGGGGCGGTAGCGGACGCCGGGGTGGGCGGCGGCCACGTCCGCGGGGGCGCGCAGGTCGGTCTTGCCCATCTCGACGAACCGGCCGCCCTCGCCGAGCAGGTCCAGCGAGGCGTCGGTGAACTCCCCGGCCAGCGAGTTCAGCACGACGTCCACCCCGGCGCCGCCGCGCGCCTCGCGCACGGCTCGGGCGAAGTCGAGGGTGCGGGAGGAGGCGATGTGCGCGTCGTCCAGCCCGGCCGCGCGCAGCGCGTGCCACTTCGGCGCGCTGGCGGTGCCGAACACCTCCGCCCCCAGGTGGCGGGCGAGCTGCACGGCGGCCATGCCGACCCCGCCCGCCGCGGCGTGCACCAGCACGGTCTCGCCGGGGCGCACACCGGCCAGGTCGACCAGTCCGTAGTACGCGGTCAGGAAGGCGACCGGGGTGGCCGCGGCGGTCCGGAAGGACCAGCCCTCCGGGATCCGGGTCAGCAGCCGCCGGTCGGCGACGGCGGTGGGCCCGAAGGCCCGGGGCACCATGCCCATCACCCGGTCCCCCGGCGCCAGGTCCCGCACGCCGGGCCCGGTCTCGACGACGACGCCCGCGCACTCGGTGCCCAGGTCGGCGTCGCCGGGGTACATGTCCAGCGCGATGAGCACGTCGCGGAAGTTGACGCCGGCGGCGCGCACCGCGAGGCGGACCATGCCCGCGCCGAGCGGCGCGTCCGCCTCCGCGGCGGGCACCAGGGCCAGGTTGTCCAGGGTGCCCCGGCCGGTGCTGTCCAGGCGCCACGGCCCGTCGCCCGGGGGCGGCACCAGCGCGCCGCCGCCCGCGGCCCGCGCCAGGCGGCGGACGTGGGAGACGGCGCCGCGGACGGCGACCTCGGGTTCGCCGGGCGGCAGCGCCCGGGCGAGCGCGTCCGGGGCGGGGACGGTGCCGTCGGGGTCGAGGTCGAGGAGGGTGAGGCGGTCCGGGTTCTCCGTCTGCGCCGAGCGCAGCAGCCCGGCCACCGCGGCGTGCGCCGGGTCGGGCACCGCACCGGACACCGGGGCGGCGCCGCGGGTGGCGACGACGAGGCGGGCCTCGGTGAGCCGGTCGTCGGCCAGCCACCGCTGGAGGAGTTCCAGGGTCCACCGGGTCGCCCGCAGGGCGTCCGCGGCGGGGTCCTCGCCGTCCGGCCGCGGGCAGGGGGCGAGCAGGGTCGCGGGGGCGTGCGGGTCGGCGGCGTAGGCGTCGAGGCCGGCGTACGGGTGCCACGCTCCGGCGGGCTCGGGGGCCGGGCCGAGGATCGCCCAGGGCGCGGGCGCGGTGTCCTCGGCCGGGGTCTCCACCGGTTCCCAGCGGGTGCGGAAGAGGGAGTCGCCGAGTGCGGCGGGCACCGTACCGCCGCCGCGCAGCCGGTCCGGGGAGAGGGAGCGCAGTACGAGCGCGTCGATGGTGACCACCGGCCGCCCGGCGGCGTCGGCGGCGCGCAGGGTCACGGTGCCGTCGTCGTCGCGGACCAGCCGGACCCGGAGCAGGTCGGCGCCGACCGCGTGCAGCCGGACGCCGCTCCAGGAGAACGGCAGCCGCGCCGAACCCGGTTCGTCGTCGGCGCGGGCGGCCGGGCCGAGGGCGTGCAGGGCCGCGTCCAGGAGTGCGGGGTGCACACCGAACTCGGTCGCCGCCGGGTCGCCGCCGGGGGGCAGGGCGACCTCGGCGAACACCTCGTCGCCGCGCCGCCACACCGCCCGCAGCCCCTGGAAGACCGGCCCGTAGTCGAACCCGGCCTCGGCCAGGCCCGCGTAGAAGCCGTCGAGCGGCACCGGCTCGGCGCCGGCGACCGGCCAGGTGCCGGGCTCGGCGCCGTCGCCGGTGGGCTCCGCGGCGCCGGGGGCGAGCACGCCTTCGGCGTGGCGGGTCCACTCGGCGTCCGGCGACTCCGGCTGCCCGTACACCGCGAGGGGGCGGCATCCCGTGCCGTCCGGCGCCCCGAGCACCACCCGCAGCCGTACGGCGCCGTCCCCGGGCAGGGCGAGCGGCGCGGCCAGGGTCAGTTCCCGCACCTCGGGGCAGCCGGCCCGGTCGCCCACCCAGCAGGCGAGGTCCACGAAGGCCGTGCCGGGGACGAGGACCGTGCCGAGCACGGTGTGTTCGGTCAGCCAGGGGTGGGTCGCCGCGGAGAGCCGTCCCGTGCAGACGACCTCGTCGCCCTCGGGCGCGGGCAGCCAGGCCGTCAGCAGCGGGTGCCCGGCCTCGGTGAGCCCGGCCGCGGCCAGCCCGCCGGCCGACGCGCGCCGCGCGGGTACGGCCCAGTAGCGCTGGTGCTGGAAGGGGTAGGTCGGCAGGTCGATCCGCCGGGCGCCGCGGCCGGACCAGTAGGCCGCCCAGTCCACCGCCGTGCCCTGGGCGTGCAGCCGCCCCACCGCACGGGTCAGC
>NZ_WYCT01000411.1 GCF_011008945.1 Streptomyces harenosi | reverse complement strand
GATGTTTATAAGAGACAGGGGTAGCACATCGCTGCGCGATGTGCAAGCGAACCACCGCGCTGCGCGCGGTGGTTGCGCTCCCGCTCCGCGTGAGCGCCTGCGGGTGGCTGCGCCACCCGCGCAACCCGCCTGCTGCGCAGGCGGGTTGATGGCTCGTCCGCTGCGCTCCCGAGCCGGGCGGGACTGTGTCCCGCTGGCGGGCCTCCGCTCCGCTGCGGCCAGCGGGTCCGCTACGCTCCCCCGCCTGACGGTCCTTCCGGCTACGCCTCCAGGACCGTTGGAGCCCGCTGACGCGGGCCTGGCTGGCTACCAGGATGGGGTCGTGTGCTGGGGGGCTCTACTCGGGCTGGGTCACTGTCAAAGCCCAGCGGATGCTGTCGTCGGAGGCGTCGATCCCGATGGTGAAGGATCCTGACTGCACCACCCCGGCCTCCATGGTCACCGAGCCCACGCCCGGGGCGCCGGCAGGACAGTCGACGGTGAAGTCTGCCACTCGGCTCCCCTGCGACTCCATCGTCACCTCCATAGCGCCGCCCCCCTCACACGCCACCGTGAGCACCGTGGGCAGCCCCTCCCACGCCCCGCCGGAGGCCACACCCCCATCCCCGACCGACTCCTGCACCCACACCAGACCCTCCGGGCCCGGATGCGGAAGAAGACCACCAGCCGCCACCGCAGGTACGGCACCAGCGGCGGCCATCACGCCGGCCGCCAGCAACGCCATCACGGACAAACTCTTCGCACGCATCACACACGCCCTCTCTGACCAACTGTTACGACGAGGACACCTTGACCCACAGGCAAGTCCACGCGCATGAGTATGCGAACTCATGACAGCCACCCCGGTCAGCTCCTCGCGGGGCCGACCCACCAACGGCAGGCACTCCTGCGCGGTGGGCAGGAGTGCCTGCCAGAACACGGCGGCTGCTGACAGGACGCGGCAGCCGCCAACAAATGGGATACGGCGCCCCATGTTGTGCGAAGATTCCCGTTGATGCCGAGTGAAGTGATGCAGCATGTAAAGTTGGCGGAAAGATGGGACACCCTCCAACCAGTCTGGGCCTTCCTGGAATCCGAGAGGAACAACCGTAGATGACCGGTCACCATGCATCTACCGGGCCAAGTCCCACGCTGAGCAGCGATTCCGTGCGCCGGGTGACGCGGTACCAGCGGCGGGCGTGAACGGGCGGGTGATGGTGTTCTCGCTCCTGGAGGCGCAGGGCGTGCCCGCGAGCGAGGCGGACGACCTGGTGGCGGCGTTGGAGGCCGGGGCGGTCGCCGGGGCGCAGTGCGAGGTCGTTGAGTTGGATGGCATGCCTCCAGCCTCTCGGAGCGTGGTTTTCGCGGACGGCTGGAAGGAGGGCGCCGTGGCGGCCGTGAGCGTGGTTCTGGTGGGCATCGTGGACCGGGACTGGGCGCGGTGTGGCGGTTGGTCGGCTGGGGCCGCTGAGCTGGCCGTACATATCGCGGACGTGAGGCAGCGTGAGTGGGCCGATCTGGTGGGCCTGGAGGCGTTCAGACGGGGGAGACGGTTCTGCCGCGCACGCACCCGTACACCACGGCGCGGCGCCGGGTGCTGGAGGCACAGTGGGCGAGGCCGACGGTCTGTGCACGGTGCGGGCGGTGGAGTTGTCCAGCGGTGACGTCATCCTCTGCACGCGCCAGGCCGGCCACTACGTCGGAGGTCGGACGGCGGCGCCCGGCGGCTGGCACCTCGCCAACTCATCCATCCGGGATGACTCAGCCGCGTACTCACATCCGCGCACAGCCGTCTGAATAGCTGCCGGAAATGCGCACCAGGGGAGGCAAGGAAATGTCTGCGTTTCAGCTCAAGGAACACCAGGTCGACCAGCGGTCGGCTTTCCGTGAGTGGGTGGGATTTCCTGCAAGATCGCCTGTGCCGCCGCGCGGTGCCCGTGCCACGATCGTGTCCGCGACTGGCTCGGGCAAGACGATCACCGCCGCCGCGTGTGCGCTGGAGGCGTTCGCGGACAGCCGGATCCTCGTCACCGTGCCGACCCTGGACCTGCTCGTGCAGACCGCCCAGGCGTGGCGCCTGGTGGGTCACCGGGCCCCGATGGTTGCGGTGTGCTCACTGGAGAACGACCCGGTGCTCAACTCGCTGGGGGTGCGTACCACCACCAACCCGATCCAGCTTGCCCTGTGGGCCGGGTCCGGGCCGGTGGTCGTGTTCGCCACGTACGCCTCGCTGGTGGACCGCGAGGACCCGGAGGATCCGACGGGTCGGCGGAAGGTTCGCGGGCCGCTGGAGGCCGCACTGGCGGGCGGGGAGCGGCTGTACGGGCAGCAGATGGCGGGCTTCGACCTCGCCATCGTGGACGAGGCCCACGGCACCGCTGGTGATCTTGGTCGGCCGTGGGCTGCGATTCACGACAACGCGCGGATCTCTGCCGACTTCCGGCTCTACCTGACCGCGACCCCGCGTATCCTGGCGGCGCCCCAGCCGCGCAGGGGCGCGGACGGCCAGGAGGCGGAGATCGCGACCATGGCCGACGACCCGGAGGGCACGTACGGCGCGTGGATCGCCGAGCTCGGACTGTCGGAGGCGATCGAGCGGGGGATCCTCGCCGGCTTTGAGATCGACGTGCTGGAGATCCGTGATCCCTCGCCGGTCCCCGGGGAATCGGAGGAGGCGCAGCGGGGCCGGCGCCTTGCCCTGCTGCAGACCGCGCTCCTGGAGCACGCCGCCGCCTGGAATCTGCGCACCGTGATGACGTTCCACCAGAGGGTGGAGGAGGCGGCGGCGTTCGCGGAGAAGCTGCCCGAGGCGGCCGCAGAGTTGTACATGAACGACGTCTCCGACGAGGATCTGACGAAGGCGGAGGCCCTGCCTAAGTCGTCGATCGACGCGGAGTTCTACGAGCTGGAGGCCGGCCGCCATGTTCCGCCGGACCGGGTCTGGTCGGCATGGCTGTGCGGCGACCACCTCGTCACCGAGCGGCGCGAGGTCCTGCGGCAATTCGCCAACGGAATCGACGCCTCTGGGCGCCGGGTGCACCGGGCGTTCCTCGCCTCGGTGCGGGTGCTCGGGGAGGGCGTGGACATCACCGGCGAGCGGGGCGTGGAGGCGATCTGCTTCGCGGACACCCGCGGCTCGCAGGTGGAGATCGTGCAGAACATCGGCCGGGCGCTGAGGCTCAACAAGGACGGTTCTACGAAGGTCGCGCGGATCATCGTGCCGGTGTTCCTGGAGCCCGGCGAGGACCCGACCGGCATGGTCGCCTCCGCCAGCTTCAAGCCGCTCGTGGCCGTGCTCCAGGGCCTGCGCAGCCACGATGAGCACCTGGTCGAGCAACTCGCCTCCCGCGGCCTCACCCACGGCAAGCGCAAGGTCCACCTCCAGCGCGACGAAGAGGGACGCATCGTCGGGGCCGGCGGCGGGAGCGACTGCGAGGACCAGGAACAGGACGGCGCCGAAGCCGCTGCCGAGTCCGCGCTGCTGCACTTCTCCACCCCGCGCGACGCCGCCACCATCGCGGCCTTCCTGCGCACCCGGGTCTACCGGCCCGAGTCGCTGGTGTGGCTGGAGGGCTACCAGGCCCTGCTGCATTGGCGGAAGGAGAATGAGATCACCGGCCTCTACGCCGTGCCCTACGACGTCGAGGTCGAAGTCGGGGCGACCAAGGCGTTTCCCCTCGGGCGATGGGTCCACCAGCAGAGGAAGGCGCTGCGGGCCGGGGAGCTGGAGGAGCGGCGCAAGACGCTGCTGGACGCGCCGGAGGCCGGGATGGTCTGGGAGCCTGGAGAGGAAGCCTGGGAGCGGAAGCTCGCCGCGTTCCGGTCCTACCGGCGGGCCACGGGGCATCTCGCGCCGCGACAGGACGCGGTGTGGGACGACCCGGCCGGCGGCGGCCCCTTGCCCATCGGGCAGCACATGGCCAACCTCCGCCGCAAAGGCGGTCTCGGCAAGGACCCGAAGCGCGCGGCGGAGCGCGCGCAGCAGCTGGCCGCGATCGACCCGGACTGGAACTGCCCCTGGCCCCTGGACTGGCAGCGGCACTACCGCATCCTCGCGGACCTGGTCGACGCCGACGGCGGCCTGCCCGAGATCCGGCCCGGGGTACTGTTCGAGGGCGATGACATCGGGTGGTGGCTGGAGCGGCAGAAGAACCCGGGCACCTGGGCGCAGCTCCTCCCCGAGCAGCAGGAGCGGCTGTCGAAGCTGGGTGTGCAGCCCGCTGAGGCGCCGTTTCCCGCCCCGGTGGCCGCGCGTATGACGAAGGGCCCGAGCAAGGCGCAGGCGGCGTTCCAGCGGGGTCTGGCGGCCCTCACGCAGTGGGTGGAACGTGAGGGCGACCGGCCTGTGCCAAGGGGGTACAGCGAACAGATCACGGTGAACGGCGAGTCGGTGACCGTGAAGCTGGGCGTATGGATCTCCAACACGAAATCGAGGAGGGACCGGCTGAACGCCGACCAGCTCACCGCTCTCGCGAAGCTGGGCATGAACTGGGCGAAGCCGGTGACGGACCCCCAGGCCGCCCCGGACAGCTTCTGACCACTCCCAGCGCCGTGACCGGACCCCAGGCCGTCATGGCAACGCCCGGGGCCTCGCGTTGTCTGCGGGTTCAGGTTGTGAGCTTCTTGGGCGCCCCGGATGATGCCGCCGACGCCTTGATACTCCTTGTCCGCCCAGCACTTCACCTCCGCGTCGCGGGGGGGTAGTCACCGGCAGCACGCTTGTCGTGGCGAGCGCCGGGAACGGTGGGTGAGGCCGGCAGCAGCCGACCCTGCTGCATCGGCGATGGTTTACCACGTCGAGCCGGGCTCGTCGGACATGGCGACGCCGACCGGCTGAGAACTACGGCGGAGCTGCGCACCGACCGGTGACCGGTCGGTGCGGACTTGGTCTACCGGTTCGCGGCTTCGCGAGAGGCGATCCGGTTCGTGCGATCGACCGCGCGGCCCACCGCGTTGCGTACCGCGAGGCCCGGCCGGGTGCGGGGCACCAAGAGCCTGGGGAGCGGACCGACGCGTCGCTGCCGCGGGCCTGCGGCGTCGGTGCGCGAGGTGCGGGGTGCGCAGGGCGATCGCTTTCAGCAGGCGCGAGACCCCGGCGACATCGTCACCGTCCCGTCGCCGATGTCGGCCAACTGCGTCTACCAGGCGGTGGGTTGGCCCAGGAGGGCCGGCTCGGTCAGCAGCGCGGCCGCGGTGTGGGCCGCGGTGCCGGGCGCCAGCGTGACGTCGTGCAGGGCGCTGGTCAGGTCGGCGCGGTCCAGGGCCGCGAGCAGCGGCGGGCTTGCCGGGCCCCAGCGCAGCCAGGACGCGGCCGCGAGGGCCCCTGCGAGGGGATCCGGTACAGGGCGGTGCGGTGCCCGGCGAGGTCGGGGGCGTAGTGGTGCAGGGTGGGCAGCCGTTGTTGTGGGTGCCGCGGAATTGTGGGTGGCTCGCGTCTCTCAGCGGGGGGAAGGGCGGGGCGCGCCGGGTGGCAGGGGGACACCACGGAACCGGCGGGCAG
>NZ_WYCT01000410.1 GCF_011008945.1 Streptomyces harenosi | reverse complement strand
CTCTGACTTGCTCCACTCGCTTTCTTTTTTTTTGTAGAACACGGCAACCACCGAGATCCACACTTCTAGCTTCGTCGGCAGCGTCAGATGTGTATAAGCGACAGGTGCGCGCCGGGGCGCCCCGGGAAGGGGCCGGAGACGGCCGGACGGGGCGGGAAACGGCCGGACGGGGCTCGGACGGGGCCGCAACGGCCGACGTCGCCGAAGCGACTGGTAGCGGCTGGAAGCGGCACAGCCGCTTCCGCTGCTTCCGGCCGCCGCCGGCTCCTCCCGTCGCCTTCGGCTGATTCCGGCCGCCGACACCTTCCACTGCTTCCGGTCGCTTCCGGCCGGGAAGCGTTCCGCGCGGGGCGCCGGACGGGCGCGAAAGCGTCGGCGACCTCCCCGCCCGGCCGCGCCCGGCGGGGAATCCCGGCCGTCCCTGCCCTCAGGACACGGAAACCGTCACCCACGGCCCGGCCGGGACCGGCCCCCCGCCGCGAGGCAGGAGGCCGCCCACCCGGTCAGACCAGCCCGAGCCGCTCCGCCGCCGTCGCCGCGTCGACCGGGACGGTGACCGGCTGCGGGGCCCCGGCCACGGCCCAGTCGGGGTCCTTCAGGCCGTTGCCGGTGACGGTGCAGACGATGCGCTGCCCGGGGTCGACCTTGCCCTGCTCGGCCGCCTTCAGCAGACCGGCGACGGACGCGGCGGAGGCGGGCTCGACGAAGACGCCCTCCTGCGCGGCCAACAGCCGGTAGGCGCGCAGGATCTCACGGTCCGTCACCTCGTCGATGAGACCGCCGGACTCGTCGCGCGCGGCGAGCGCGTACTGCCACGAGGCCGGGTTGCCGATCCGGATGGCGGTGGCGATGGTCGACGGGTCCTTGACCACCTCGCCGCGCACGATCGGAGCGCTGCCGGACGCCT
This sequence comes from Streptomyces harenosi, assembly GCF_011008945.1. GTDB lineage: Bacteria > Actinomycetota > Actinomycetes > Streptomycetales > Streptomycetaceae > Streptomyces > Streptomyces harenosi. Next base: position 4,691 of record NZ_WYCT01000410.1, on the reverse strand, counting down.
GGAAACCCCACATGCGGGGGGTCCCGGAGGCGATGCCGTCGGCGGCGTACTCCCGGTAACCCTTCCAGTACGCGGTGATGTTGCCCGCGTTGCCGACCGGCAGCACATGGATGTCGGGCGCGTCGCCCAGCATGTCCACGATCTCGAACGCGGCGGTCTTCTGGCCCTCGATACGCACCGGATTGACCGAATTGACCAGCGCCACGGGGTAGTTGTCGCTCAGGGCGCGGGCCAGCGTGAGGCAGTCGTCGAAGTTGCCGTCGACCTGGAGGATCTTCGCGCCGTGCACGAGGGCCTGGCCCATCTTGCCGAGCGCGATCTTGCCCTGCGGGACGAGCACGGCGGAGACCATCCGGGCCCGCACCGCGTACGCCGCGGCACTCGCCGAGGTGTTGCCGGTGGAGGCGCAGATGACGGCCTTGGCGCCCTCCTCCTTGGCCCTGGTGATGGCCATGGTCATGCCGCGGTCCTTGAAGGACCCGGTGGGGTTCGCGCCCTCCACCTTCAGGTGGACCTCGCAGCCCGTGCGCTCGGAGAGCACCTGCGCGGGCACGAGCGGCGTGCCGCCCTCACGGAGCGTCACGACCGGCGTGGTGTCGGAGACCGGCAGCCTGTCCCGGTACTCCTCGATGATTCCGCGCCACTGGTGGGTCATTGCTGGTTACTCTCCTTCAACCCGCATGATGCTGGCGACACCCCGCACGGTGTCGAGCTTGCGCAGCGCCTCGACGGTCCCGCTCAGGGCGGCGTCGGACGCGCGGTGGGTGACGACGACGAGGGACGCCTCGCCGTCCTTGCCCTGCTGCCGGACGGTGTCGATGGACACCCCGTGCTCGGCGAACACCGTGGCCACCTGGGCGAGCACACCCGGCTTGTCGGCGACGTCGAGGCTGATGTGGTAGCGCGTGACGACGTCCCCCATCGGCGACACGGGCAGCGCGGCGTAGGCGGACTCGCCCGGTCCGGTGGTGCCGCTGAGCCGGTTGCGGCAGACGGCGACGAGGTCGCCGAGGACGGCGGAGGCCGTCGGGGAACCGCCGGCGCCGGGGCCGTAGAACATGAGCTGCCCGGCCGCCTCCGACTCGACGAACACGGCGTTGTAGGCGCCGCGCACGGAGGCGAGGGGGTGGCTGAGCGGGATCATCGCGGGATGCACCCGCGCGGTGACCGACGCCCCGTCCCGGGCCCGCTCGCAGATGGCGAGCAGCTTGATGGTGCAGCCCATCTCCTTGGCGGAGGCGAAGTCGGCGGCGGTGACCTCGGTCATGCCCTCGCGGTAGACGTCGTCCAGGCGCACGCGCGTGTGGAAGGCGATGCCGGCGAGGATGGCCGCCTTGGCGGCGGCGTCGAATCCCTCGACGTCGGCGGTCGGGTCGGCCTCGGCGTACCCGAGCGCGGTGGCCTCGTCGAGCGCCTCCTGGTACCCGGCGCCGGTGGAGTCCATCTTGTCGAGGATGAAGTTGGTCGTGCCGTTGACGATGCCGAGCACCCGGTTGACCTTGTCGCCGGCCAGCGACTCGCGCAGCGGGCGGATCAGCGGGATGGCGCCGGCGACGGCGGCCTCGTAGTAGAGGTCCCGGCCGTGCTCCTCGGCGGCGGCGTGCAGGGCGGCCCCGTCCTGGGCGAGCAGCGCCTTGTTGGCGGAGACGACGGAGGCGCCGTGCTCGAACGCGGTCGTGATCAGGGTCCGGGCGGGCTCGATGCCGCCGATGACCTCGACGACCACGTCGATGTCGCCGCGTTTGACCAGGGCGGTGGCGTCGGTGGTGACGAGCTCGGCGGGGACGCCCTCGCGCACCCGGTCGGGCCGCCGGACGGCCACCCCGGCCAGTTCCACCGGGGCGCCGATCCTGGCGGCGAGGTCGTCGGCGTGCGTCGTCATGATGCGCGCCACCTCTGAGCCGACCACTCCACAGCCCAGCAGCGCCACCTTCAGCGGACGCGTACGCATCATCCGACCTCGTTTCCTCTTACCGTCTACGGTGGGACCAGTCTCACGCACCGGACGGGATTTTCTGCATATCGTCCGGATCGTGAGACATTTATTTCATTTTCCGTGGAACGCCGGACGGAAGATCTCCCGTCCGGACCCCCCGGGCGCCCGTCGGCTCACCCGACGTCCAGACGCAGGAGGTCCTCCTCCGTCTCCCGTCGGACGATCACTCGCGCCTCGCCGCCCTCGACGGCGACGACGGGCGGGCGCAGCGCGTGGTTGTAGTTGCTGGCCATGGACCGGCAGTAGGCCCCGGTGGCGGGGACGGCGATGAGGTCGCCGGGGGCCAGGTCGGCCGGCAGGAACGCGTCCTTGACCACGATGTCGCCGCTCTCGCAGTGCTTGCCGACGACACGGACGAGCATCGGCTCGGCCTCGGAGGCGCGGGAGACCAGGGCGACGCTGTACTCGGCGTCGTACAGCGCGGTGCGGATGTTGTCCGACATGCCGCCGTCGACGGAGACGTACGTCCGCAGCCCGTCGAGGGGCTTGACGGTGCCGACCTCGTACAGCGTGAACGCGGTGGGCCCGACGATGGCCCGCCCGGGCTCGACGGAGATGCGCGGGGTTTGCAGCCGGGCGGCCCGGCACTCCCTCGTCACGATCTCGGTGAGCGCCTTGGCGATCTCCTGCGGCTCCCGGGGGTCGTCGTCGCTGGTGTACGCGATGCCCAGCCCGCCGCCGAGGTCGATCTCCGGCAGTTCGACCCCGTGCTCGTCCCTGATGTCCTTCAGCAGCCCGACCACGCGGTGGGCGGCGACCTCGAAGCCGGACATGTCGAAGATCTGCGAGCCGATGTGGGAGTGGATGCCGATGAGCTCGATCCCGTCGAGCCGCAGCGCCCGCCGCACGGCCTCGGCGGCCTGCCCGCCGGCCAGCGGGATGCCGAACTTCTGGTCCTCGTGGGCGGTGGCGATGAACTCGTGCGTGTGCGCCTCGACGCCGACGGTGACCCGGATCTGCACGCGCTGCCGCTTGCCGAGCGACTGCGCGATGTGGGCGACCCGCACGATCTCCTGGAAGGAGTCGAGCACGATCCGCCCGACCCCGGCCCGCACGGCGCGCTCGATCTCCGCGGCCGACTTGTTGTTGCCGTGGAAGGCGATCCGGTCGGCGGGCATGCCGGCCGACAGCGCGGTGGCGAGCTCGCCGCCGGAGCACACGTCGAGGTTGAGCCCCTCCTCCGCCAGCCAGCGCACCACGGCGCGGGACAGGAACGCCTTCCCGGCGTAGAAGACGTCGGCGTCGTCCCCGAAGGCGGTGCGCCAGGCCCGCGCACGGGCCCGGAAGTCGGCCTCGTCGAGGATGTACGCCGGGGTGCCGAACTCCTCGGCGAGCCGGGTGACGGGAAGGCCCGCGACGGTGACGACGCCGTCCTCGCCGCGGGCGACGGTCCGCGCCCACACCTTCGGGTCCAGGACGTTGAGGTCGGCGGGCGGGGCGGCGTAGTGGCCCTCGGGGAGGACGTCGGCGTGACGGGGCCCGGCGGGGTGTGCGGAACGGCTCATGGCTCTACGGAACTCTCTGTTCGCTCTCAGAGGTGGTCGGGTGCGTCGATGCCGAGCAGGGACAGGCCGCCGGCCAGCACCGTCCCGGCGGCTTCGGCAAGGGCGAGCCGGGCACGGTGGGCGGCCGAGGGTTTCTCCTCGCCGCGCGGGAGGACGGCGGGCAGGTACGGCAGGACGGCGTCGGCGACGGCGACCAGGTGCCGGGCGAGTCGGTCGGGGGCGCGGTCGCGGGCGGCGGCGCCCAGCACGCGCGGGTGGTCGGCGAGCACGGCGAGCAGCTCACGGCTGCCCGGAGCACCGGCCACGTCACCGGCCTGCGAGCCGAAGCCGAGGTCGGCGGCGTTGCGGACGAGGGCCCGGGTGCGGGCGTGGGCGTAGCGGACCCGGAAGAGCGGATTGCCCTCCCGCTGCACGAGGTGCTCGCCGCCGATCCGGGGGCGGTCGTGGGCGGCGGGGTACAGCAGCGCCCAGCGGCCGGCGTCCCGGCCGAGCGGCACGGGATCGGCGGGCGCGGGCACGGGCCGGACGACGGCGTCCCGGCCGGGACCGCCCGCCCCTGCCGGGATCGTGCCGTCGTACGCCTCCGCGTCGACGGCCACCCCCAGCACGGCGCCCCAGGCGTCCTCCGGCCGGCCGTCGCACGCGATCCGCACGGTCGCCCCCTGGGCGCGCAGCAGGCGGGCGACGGCGTCCGCGACGACGAGCGCGCGCACCTCACGGGGGCAGCGCAGCCGGATGCCCCCGGCGCTCCCCTCGCCGGCGTGCCCGTACCGGGCTCCCTGGCGCAGGATCTCCTCGACCAGGGCGGCGGGAGCGCCGCCGCGCAGAGTGATGTTGAGGAACCCCGGCCCGGTGACGACGACCTCGCCGATGCCCTCGGCGCCGGCGAGCCGGGGCCGCAGGATCTCGGCGACACGGCGGGGCGTCTGCCCGGACGGCCGGGCGAGCTGGAGGGCGATGTTGGTGGCGTAGTCCCCGCAGCCCCCGGGCCCCGGCGCCGTGACCACGGCACGCTCGGGAACCGCCACACGGAGCTCCCCCGCGTCCACGGCGCGACGCACCGCGTGCAGCACGGTGCGGGAGAGCTCGACGGGAGTCACGGGACAAGCGTAGGGGAGGAGGGGGGTGGGTAGGCGAACCGATTCGGCGGGGTCCCGCGATGTGGACGCCGTGAGCACGCGGGGCGGGGG
>NZ_WYCT01000040.1 GCF_011008945.1 Streptomyces harenosi | reverse complement strand
CCGCACGCCCGCGCCCCCTCCGCCGAACGCCGCCGTGGGAGTCGGCGTGATCGTGCACGGCCCGCACGGCGTGCTGCTGGGCCGCCACCGGCGCGGGACGTACGAACTGCCCGGCGGGAAGGTGGAGCCCGGTGAGACGTTCCCCGAGGCCGCCGTACGTGAGCTCGCCGAGGAGTCCGGTCTCATGGCGGATCCCGGCCATGTGCGGGTGCTGGGCACCCTCCTCGACCGGGTCGGCGATGTGGTGCGGGTGACGGTACCCGTACTGGTCACCCGCTGGTCCGGCACCCCACAGCAGCGCGAGGAGGCCCTTGGGGCCTGGAGGTTCTGGCCCACGGACAGGTTGCCCGGCCCGCTGTTCGTGCCCAGCGCCCAATGTCTCACGGCGTGGGACCGGACTCTCCCGCTCGATCACCCAGCCGCCTGGTTCCAGCCCGCCCACGCCTCCCCGGTGTAGGCCGCGTCCAAGAGGGGCGCCGAAGGCCGGGCAGCGTCTTCTCCGTCGTCCCGTCACCGGGCCGGGTACGCACCAGCCAGGCGACGGCCGCGCGCCCATCCGGCCCGGCGCCCCAGACCGCTGTCGGCTTCGTCCTCGAGCTGGGCGCCGGAGAAGGAGTTCCACGCTGCGCCCGATGACCACCCTGCGGGCCACGCTGAACAGCATGGCGGCCCGCGAGCCGAAGTGGCCGGCCGACCGGGTGTCGTCCGGCTGGTTCGACCGATACGCGATCCGGTTCGAGGACGACCGCCTGCCCGAGGGGACGGCGCGACAGACCGACGCGGTGTGTTGGTTGTGGTGCGCCGGGGGCCGTGGCGGTGCAGGTCGTCGTCGGCGTCGGTTCTCACTGCCGGACGCAACGGGCGCAGGACGAAACGGACTTGGCGCATCCGGCGGGCTGTGCCGCGGCCGGGTATGGCTATCATGTGGCTTCCCGATCGCGCTGGCGATCACTCACAGGCTTCCCCGTGACTAGGGGAATTGCATATTCCGCGGGCTGGCGTGCGCTCCCCCTTACTGTTTTCGCGTCACCGCCATGCCCGGAGGGGAAAACACATGTTCGGCATACGGAGACGTGCCACCACGCGGCTGTCCGCCGCGCTCCTCGTCGCCGGTCTCACGGCCGGGGCCGCGGTGACCACGGTCGGCACAGCCGCCGCCGAGGACGGCCAGAACCCGGCCGGCGGCGTCACCGCCAGCCTCGACGGCCTGTCGGTCTACGGCGACGCGGTGCTCGAGGGCAAGAAGATCAATGCCGGTCTGTTCAAGATGCAGGTGGAAGGCGGCGGCACGCTGCAGAGTTACTGCATCGACGCCCACACCCCCACCGTCAGCGAGGCCCGCTACCAGGAGGTGTCCTGGGACCAGTCCTCGCTGCACGACAACTCGGACGCCGGCCGGATCCACTGGATCCTGAAGAACTCGTACCCGCAGGTCCAGGATCTGGACAAGCTGGCCCAGACCGCCGGCATCAAGGGCGAGTTCACCGAGAAGGACGCCGCCGCCGGCACCCAGGTGGCGATCTGGCGCTACTCCGACCACGTGAAGGCCGAGGCACTGGACGCCGAGGCGGAACAGCTCGCCGACTACCTCGAGAAGGCGGCCCAGGACATCGCCGAGCCGACCGCCTCGCTCTCCCTGAGCACCGCCGCCGTCTCCGGCAAGGCCGGTGAGAAACTCGGCCCGGTCACCGTCAGCACCAACGCGGCCAGCGCGTCCGTGACGGTCGCCGGTGAGGGCGCCAAGGTCGTCGACGCGTCCGGCAACCCGGTCACCACCGCCGCCAACGGCACCGAGCTCTACCTCGACGTGCCCGCGTCCGCCGCCGCCGGTACCGCCCAGGTGAGCCTGGAAGCGTCCCTGGACCTGTCGGTCGGCCGCGCCTTCACCGGTATCGGTGTCAAGACCCAGACCCAGATCCTCGCGGGCTCCAGCAAGAGCAACGTCAAGGCGTCCTTCACCGCCACGTGGGGCGAGAAGGAGCACACCGGCCCCGTCCTGGCGGCCGAGGCGGTGAAGAACTGCTCCAAGGGCGGCCTCGACATCAAGGTCACCAACAGCGGAGACGAGGCCGGTGACGTCACCATCGGCGGGAAGAAGCACACCGTCGCAGCGGGTCAGGACCTGACCGTCACCTACCCGGTGAAGGAAGACGCCGCCTACAGCGTCCGGGTCACCGGGCCCAACGCCCTGGACCAGACCTTCACCGGCATCCTCGACTGCAAGACCGCCGAGGAGAGCACCGGCGGCTCCACGGGCAGCGAGCAGCCCACCTCCCAGCCCAGCGCGGCCGGCGGCCACGACGACACCACCGGCGGCACCGCCGGTGACGACCTGGCCGCCACCGGCGGCAGCAGCGCCACCCCGGTCATCGCCGGCATCGCCGTCGCGCTCGTCGCCGCCGGCGGCATCACCATCCTGTTCCTGCGCAAGCGCAAGACCACCTGATACGCCGGCCCGGCTCCGCGGACGTCCTCGTCTCCGCGATCCCCGCGATCGCCGCGATCATCGGATCCTCCTGATCATCGCGTTCGTCGCGGACCCGGCCGGAACCAGATAGCGGCCACCGCACGATCACCCCGGACCCTGTGACACCGGAAAGACCGTGCGGTGGCCGCACACCCCATCCCCGCCCGCACCGGCAGGAGCACCTGGAACCATCCGGTTCGTCCGGTTCAGTGCGGGGCTTGCAGAACATCTCGTTGAACATCGCGTTGCTGACCTGGCGGTCCGGCGCCCGGGGCCGCCCGGTGACCGCCTCCGGGTGCTGTCACGTCGTTGCGCACTGGGGCTCTGATGGTGCTTCGAACATGGCGTCGGTCGGGTTCCGGGCCGGTGCTCAGAGGTCGGCAGGCAGGTCAACGGCGTCGGTGATCCGGTCCCGGACGGCGACGCCGGCGGTCCCCTCGGCGCAGTGGTCCGTGATGATCACCAAGTGGCGGAGGGTGCCTCTATGCCGGCCCTCGACGACTCGAAGATCCCGAGGAACGTCGCTTTTCCGGTGCGTTGCGGCCGGGATCGGTGACGGGTGTGGGTGTCAGTCCCTGCCGGTGCGGGACCTCGGTCGTGTCGCGTCGGAGGGCGGATCGGCCCGCGCGGCACCCTGGCCGGTGATCTGGGCCAGCAGGGCGAGAGCGGCCTGTGACGGCGATCCCGCCTTCGCGGTGGCGACCACGACGAGGGGGCCCCGCCCGCTGCTCATGGCCTGCTGGATGACGGTCAGCGGCCCGACCAGCGGATGGCGCATCTCGTAGTCGGTGGCGGCGCAGGTCTTGACCCGGTGGTCGGCCCACATCGAGGCGAACTCGGGACTTTTCGCCGACAGTTCGCCCAGGAGCGCATGGAGTGCCGCGTCCTCCGGGTGCTGGGCCGCCACCAGGCGCAGGTTGCCGACGACGGCCCTGGCCTTGCTCGGCCAGTCCGCGTACAGGTCACGGACATGGCCGTCGAGGAACACCAGCCGGGCCATGTTGGGACGCTGCGCCGGCAGGTCGGGAGCGCCGAAGTCCAGGTGCCCGGCGAACAGCGCATGGCCCAGCCGGTTCCACGCCAGCACGTCGCTGCGCCTGCCGAGCACGATCGCCGGAACGTCGCCGAGCGCGTCCAGGAACTGACGTGTCGCCTCCGGCACCTCCTCCGGCGCCGGACGCCGGCCCCGGGTGCGCTGTCTGCCCACCCGGGCCAGGTCGTGCAGGTACCGCCGCTCGGACTCGTCCAGCCGCAGCGCCCCGGCGATCGCGTCGAGCACCTCGGGCGATGCGCTCAGCGACTGCCCCTGTTCCAGCCGCGTGTAGTAGGAGGTGCTCACCCCCGCCAGCAGCGCCAGTTCCTCGCGCCGAAGCCCCGGCACACGCCGGCGTTCCCCGTAGGTGGGTATCCCGATGTCCTGCGGTCGCAGCTGGGAGCGCCGCGCCTGCAGGAAGTCCCCGAGTTGCGTCCTTCCGTCCACGGCTCCGAGTATGCGCCGTCTCGCCGCACCGAGCCTGACCCGGTTGTGGTTAGGAAAAGACGGGTCTGGTCGCGCGCCCGCGTCCTGGGTGAAGTCGAAGGTGCCCGATCCGGTGCCCCGCACTCGCTCAGGAGGCCGCCATGACCACTGCCACCACCGGGAGCGATCCCGTCGAGGCCCGGACGCGGCCGGCTTCGCCTTCACCGGAAGCGGTCGGGCCGGCGCGCGCCCGCCCTTCGCGTAACCGGGCAGCCGAACCCACTTGCTCATCGAGCAGATCCTCCGGACTCCAAGGACGCCCCATGGAACAGATCATCCTCGGCAATGTCTCCATCACCCGGGTGCGGGAATACTTCGGTTCTGTCGCCATGACGCCCGACACCTTCCTCCCGGAAAGCTCGAAGGAAGTCTGGGAGGCCGGCGCCGACTGGCTGGTCCCGCATTTCCTGGATTCCGGGACCAACATGGTGAATGCGGCGATCCAGACCTGGCTGCTGCGCAGCGAGGGCAGGACGATCCTGGTCGACACCGGTGTGGGCAACCACAAGGAGCGTCCCTACGCGCCGGTCTGGAGCCACCTCGAGACGGATTTCCTGGCCGATCTCGCCCGGTGCGGTGTTCAGCCGGAGGACGTGGACATCGTGATCAACACGCATCTCCACATCGATCACGTCGGCTGGAACACCTACCTGGACGGCAGGCACTGGGTGCCCACCTTCCCCAACGCCACCTACCTGATGCCGAAGGACGACTTCGACTTCTGGAACCCCGAGAACGGCCACCGGTCGCTGCTCGGCCGTGGCAACCAGAACGTCTTCGAGGACAGCGTCGCCCCAGTGCACCGGGCCGGCCTGACCCGGCTGTGGGAGAACAGCTACCGGATCGACGCGAACCTGCGCCTGGAGGCCGCTGCCGGGCACACGCCGGGCAACTCCGTGCTGACTCTCACCTCCGGCACCGACCGCGCGGTGTTCGTCGGCGACATGGTCCACAGCCCGGTGCAGATCCTGGAGCCGGACGTCAACAGCTGCTTCTGCGAGGACCCGGCCGAAGCCCGCGCCACCCGCCGCAGGGTGCTGGGCTGGGCGGCCGACAACAACGCCCTGCTGATCCCGGCCCACCTGGGCGGCCACGGGGCCGCCGAAGTCGTACGCGAGGGGAGCGCCTTCGCCATCAAGGGCTGGGCGCCCTTCACCCCGTACACCGAGTACCCCGAGTACACCGGGCAGGGCTGAAGTACGCGGAAAGGAACCAGGGATGAGCCACCGTTCCGGTCCCGTCGTGGCCACCGCGCGGGGCGCCGTCCGCGGACGGCGCCAGGACGACGGCACCGCCGTCTTCCTGAACATCCCCTACGCCGCTCCTCCTCTGGGCGCCGGCCGGTTCGCGCCGCCGCAGCCGCACGAGCCGTGGGACGGCGTACGGGAGGCCACCGCGCCCGGCCCCGACGCGCGACAGGCCGAGCGCAGGCTCGGCGGCATCGACATGGTCCCCTACTTCGGCACCGGCCGGCGCCGCGGCGGGGACTACCTCACCGTCAACGTGTGGACGCCCGCTGCCGCACGGGGCGGCCTGCCGGTCATGGTGTTCGTGCACGGCGGCGGATTCGTCGCGGGCTCGGCACGGGCCGCGCTGTACGACGGCTCCGCCTTCGCCCGTGACGGCGTCGTCCTCGTCACCCTCAACTACCGGCTCGGCATCGCCGGTTTCCTCGACCTGCCCGGGGCACCCGCCAACCGCGGTCTGCTCGACGTCGTCGCCGCGCTGCGCTGGGTACGGGAGAACATCGCCGCGTTCGGCGGTGCCCCGGACAACGTCACGCTCTTCGGCCAGTCGGCCGGGGCCACCGTCGTCGGCGGCGTCCTCGCCACCGCGGCGGCCGAGGGCCTGTTCCGCAGGGTGATCATGCAGAGCGGCAGCGGTCTGGGCGCGTTCACCACCGGGCAAGCCGCCCGGGTCACCTCCGCAGCCGCCGAGGTCCTGGGCGTCGAGCCGCGCGTGGACGCCTTCGCGGAGATCCCCGACGAGCGTCTGGTGGAGGCCGCCTCCAAGCTCGCGGGCCTCGACCTGCGGACCGCCGCCCACCGCGACCCGCTGCTCGGCCTCAGCCCCTTCGGCCTGGTCATGGACGTCCAGCCCGCCGAAGCCGTCGCCACCGGACAGGGCGCCGGCGTCGACCTGCTCATCGGCACCAACGCCGAAGAGGCACTCCTCTATCTGGTCCCCGTGGGCGAGTACGCCACCTCGACCGCCGAGGACGTGGACGACACGGCGGCCCGCTCGCACCCCGACCCGGCGCGGCTCGTCGAGACGTACCGCAGGACACGCCCCGAGGCGTCCTACGGCGCACTGCGCTCCGCCATCATGACCGACGCGCTGTTCGGCGCGGGCAGCAGGGCCCTGGCCACCGCTCACTGCGGCCACACCGGATCCTCCACCTTCGCCTACGAGTTCGCCTGGCGCTCGCACGCCCTGGACGGAGAGCTCGGCGCCGCGCACGCGGTCGAGCTGCCCTTCGTCTTCGACCTCACCCACCTGCCGCGGCTCCACGGCCCCGACGCTCTGCTCGGTCCCGACGAGCCTCCCGCGGATCTCGCGGCCCGCATGCACGAGACCTGGATCCGGTTCGCCGCCACCGGCGACCCCGGCTGGGACCCGTACGACACCGAACGCAGGGCCACGATGCGCATCGACGCCGAGTGGTCCCAGGTCGACGACCCCCGCGGCGAGGAACGGCAGGTCTGGAGCTGATGCCCGTACGAACTCTGTCCGCTCCCCCACGCGGGCCGCGCGCGCCCGGACTCACCCCGCGGGGAATCGGTCGCTCACCGCCGGCAGACACCGAAGTCGACCACGTACGTTCCGGCGTCCGTCCGCCCGGCCCCGGCCGCGTCGGCGGCTCCCGCGATGGAGCCGACCCCGAAGTCGCTCAGCCCCGGGTCGAGAACGATTCCTCGGTGGCCGTACGTGCTGACGTACACCCACCAGTGCACGGCCGACCTCGGCGTCCCCCCGCCTCCCCAGCCGTTGTACGTGACCTCGGCATACCTCCAGTACGTCGGGTTGGGGCAGTAGTTCTCCGCCGTAATGCGGCTGCCGATCGTCGACCCCGTGAAGGGATTGACGTGAGAGTTGGCATAACCCCACCACTTGCCGTCCCTGGATGCCCGGGCGTGCTTGAACGCGGCTGCGCTCAGGGCGCTGTTGTCCTTGTAGGCGGGAAGTCCGCGCTTCGCGCGCTCGGCGTTGATGAGGCACCTCACCGAGGCGCTGGAGTACACACCGGTTTCGCTCGGGGGCTTGTCGAAATAACCGCTCCGCTCGAGCTGGGCACAGGTTTCCTGGGCACTCGACGGGGTCGCGGTCACCGGCAGGAGGACCGTGGAAAGCATACTCGCGGTCGCGAGGGACACGAGCGTCCTCCTCCGGCGGCGAACGCCGGACATAAGGATCGCCTCCTGTTCGCACCCATTACGGTGCGACTCTGGCCTAAGTCAAAGGTAAACCGCCCCCGCACGCGGCGCATCCAGTGGCGGACCGGACGCGGCCGATCACGGGCTGCCGCCCGGCGGGGGCACGGGCCCGCCGGGCGGCAGGCTCACTCGTCGGCGAGTGTCAGGTTCGGGACCCGCCAGGCCGCGATCACGAAGGCGACCAGGGCGACCGCGGCACCGGCGAGGAAGACCAGCCGCATCGAGGTGACGTACCCCTCCAGGAACGGCAGCGCCGCGCCCCTGTCGAGTTCCCGCAGGAACGCCGAGTCCTCCAGGTCGACACCGCCGCCCGGGCGCAGGACGTCCCCGAGGGCGTGGGCGTTTCCGGGCTCGGCCAGCAGCCGGCGGTACTCCGGGTCGTGGCGGGCCTCGGCCAGCCGCTCGGCTATGCGGCCGCCCGCCGTGGAGAACAGGATGGAGAGGAAGGCCGCGGTCCCCACGGTTCCGCCGTTGGAGCGGAAGAAGTTGACCGACGCCGTCGCCGCGCCCATGTCCGTACGGGGCACCTCGGACTGCGCGAGCGTGGTGAGCGTCTGCATCGACGCGCCGAGCCCCGCTCCCATCAAGGCCATCCCGAGGGCCGCCTGCCACAGCGGGCTGTCCAGCCGAAGGGTCGCGAAGACGAGCATCGCGGCGGTGAACGAGCCGATGCCGGTGACGAGATGGATCTTGAAGCGACCGGTGCGCGCGATCAGCCGGCCCACCAGCAGCGTCACGGCGAGATTCGCGGCGACCGTGGGAAGCGTGGCCAGTCCCGCCGTCATCGGGCTCATGCCGCGGACGAGCTGGAGGTAGAGCGGCACCGTCGTCATCGCGCCGAACATGCCTATGCCGACCACGAAGTGCAGCCCGACCCCCAGCCGGAAGGTACGGACACGGAACAGCCGCGGCGGCAGCAGCGCGGCCGCGCCCGTGTGGCGCTCCACCAGGACGAAGGCGACAAGCCCCAGCACTCCGACGGCGTACATCAGCAGGGCCGGGGGCGATCCCCACCCCCAGGTGCGGCCCTGCTCGGCGACGGTCAGCAACGGCACGATCCCGACGGCCAGGGCGAGGGCTCCCGGATAGTCGAGCCGGTGCCGCACCTTCTGGTGCGGGAACCGCAGGACGCGGACGATCGCCACGGCGGCCAGGACGGCGAGCGGCACGTTGAGCAGGAAGATCCAGCGCCACCCGGTGATGCCCAGCAGGGCCTCCCGGTCCGCGAGGGCGCCGCCCGCCAGCGGGCCGACGATGCTGGCGCCGCCGAACACCGCCATGAAGTAGCCCTGGTAGCGGCCTCGTTCGCGCGGAGTGGTGATGTCGGCGACGATCGTCATGGCCAGCGACATCAGCCCGCCCCCGCCGAGCCCCTGGACGGCCCGGAACACCGCCAGTTCGTAGATCGACGTGGCACACGCGCACAGCAGCGAGCCGGCCGTGAACAGGCCGATCGCGGCCAGGTACACGGGCCGCCGGCCGTGGATGTCGGAGAGCTTGCCGTACAGCGGGGTCGCGATGGTCGCGGTGATGAGGTAGGCGGTGGTCGCCCAGGCCTGGGCCGTCAGCCCGTGCAGGTCGTCGGCGATGGTCCGCAGCGCGGACGCGACCACCGTCTGGTCCAGCGCCCCCAGGAACATGCCCACCACCAGACCGGACATGACCGTGGTGATCTGCCGGTGGCTGAGCCGCACGGGCGCGTCCCCGTCGGCGCTGTGCTGTCGGGTTTCGGAGGAGGTCACCTGTCGTCCTAGAGAGTGGGGGCCGGGGGCGGGATGCCGGGGGCCGCGCCGGTGCGGCGGCGCGGCCCGTACAGTGGGACGGCGGGGCTATGCGGCGATGCCCTCGAGGTCGGCGACCGCCTGCCCGATGTCCGGCAGCGTCAACATCGCGAGCTGGGCGGACCGGGCCCGGGCCCTGGGCGCGGGGTCGGCGAGCAGCGCACGGCACATCTCGGCGATGCCCCGGGCGCTGCGGTCGGTGATGTGACCGCCCAGGCCCAGTTCCGCCACGCGCTCCGCGTTGGTGTACTGGTCCCCGAAGTGCGGCAGCACCGCGAGCGGTGTGCCGGTGCGCAGCGCTTCGCGGACGCTGTTGAAGCCGCCGTGGGTGACGAACAGGTCCACCGACTCCAGCAGCAGCGGCTGCGGCACCCGCTCGGTGACGTGGACGTGCCCGGGCAGTCCCGCGGTGTCCAGCGGGATCCCGGACGTCGACACGACCACGGTGCACTCCTCCAGTTCGGCTGCCGCCCCGACGATCGTCTCCAGGCTCTCGGCGGCGTTCGGCAGCTCCACCGGCAGCTGAGGTGCCCCTTGCTCGGTCTGCTCCCGCATCACCGGCAGGGCCGTGCCGATCCCCGCGTACACCAGGGGCCGGTCGGTGGGCAGTGCGGCGGCCCAGGGAGGCAGCGCCCCGTGCCGCTCGACGTCCACCGTCTGCCGGTACGACAGCGCCGGCGGCAGGTGCCGGGAGAAGGAGAAGGCGGGCGGTACGTAGTCGACGCGGCCGTGCGGTACGAAGGACAGCGGATCGTCCCGCTGCGGCAGCCCCAGTTCCCTGCGCCGTTCGTTGAGCCCGGGCAGTATCTCGGCCGGCTCGATGATGTTGGAGAAGCCGGAAGGCGTCGGCAACTGCGGCACCTCCAGCAGCTCGGCGGTGAGCACCGCTCCCATGTCCATGCCGTCCCGGAGGATCAGGTCGGGGCGGAAGTCACGGGCGAGGGGGCGGAGGATGTCCAGGTGCGGCTTGACGCCCGGTCCGGCCAGGGCCCGCATCAGCATCCGCATCAGTGCCGGCGAGGCGAGGGACAGGTCGGAGCTGTCCCGGAGTTCGCCGAGGAGCGGACCGAGCATGGCGACCGGGTCGAAGTCCGGTAAAGCGGCGTTCACTTCCACCTCGTCGTCGCGGAAGACGGGAGCGAGGCCGTCGGTGGTGACCACCATCACCTGATGACCGGCTTCGGCGAGGACGCGCAGCAGGGGGAGCTGGGCGCGTCCGTGCGAGGGACTGCCGAGGGTGGTGCAGAGGATGCGCATGGGGGTGGACCTTTCTCTCGTGGAGGTCGGGCGGTGGCGGATGGGGAGCGGCCGGGCGCGGACCGGACCACAGGCGGAGGGGCGGGCACGGCCGCACCGGCCCGGGCCTGGGGCACCGGGGCACCGGGGCACCGGGGCACCGGGGCACCGGAGCACCGGGGCACCGGGGCACCGGAGCACCGGGACATCGGAGCGCCAGAGCACCGGGGCCGGCGAAAGAAGGACGGTGACGCGCGTCGGCACCGAGCGGCGCGCGAGGTCAGGCGTCGGTGGCCAGGGCGCCGGGCAGCCGCCTGCCCCTCATGCCACCCGTGCCGGTGCGCTCGCGCGTCCGATGCCCCGCCAGCTCAGCCCGGCCCGGGCGAGCCGGTCCGGGTCCAGCAGGTTGCGGAAGTCGTGGACCTCGTGGCCGGCCATGCGCGCGGCGATGGCCGCCCAGTCCAGGTCGCGCAGTTGCGGCCACTCGGTGAGGACGACACAGGCCGCGGCGCCCTCGGCCGCCCGCACCGGGTCATCGGCGAGTTCGGCCAGATCGCTCAGGTCGGGCCGCTCGTGGCACAGCGCCGGGTCGTAGGCGGTGAGTTCGGCCCCGCGCTCGCGCAGCAGCCGGGCGACGGCGAGCGCGGGCGAGTCGCGCAGGTCGCTGGTCCCGGCCTTGAACGTCAGGCCGTACAGGGCGAGTCGTACGCCGTGCAGCGAACCGTCCGGACCGCGCCCGCAGGCGGCGGCGACCCGCTCGACGAGCAGGCGCTGATGGGTGACGTTGGTGTCGATGGTGGCGCGCAGCAAGGGGAAGTCGATCCCGGCCTGTTCGCACACGGTGAGCAGGGCGTGGGTGTCCTTGGGCAGGCAGGATCCGCCCCAGCCGGGACCGGGCACCAGGAAGGAGGAGCCGATGCGCGGGTCGCGCCCGATGCCCTCGGTGACGTCCCCGATGTCGGCGCCGAACCGCTCGCACACGGTGGCGAGGTTGTTGGCGAAGGACAGCTTCATCGCCAGGAAGAAGTTGGCCGCGTACTTGGTCAGTTCGGCGCTCGCCGGGTCGGTGAGCACCAGCGGTGCGTCCAGCGCGGCGTACAGGCCGGCCACGCGCCGGGCGGCGTCCCGGTCGGCGGCGCCGATCACGATCCGGTCCGGGTGCAGGAAGTCGTGGACGGCGCGGCCCTCGCGCAGGAACTCCGGGTTGCTCACGACGGCCACGTCCGGACGCCCGAGCAGGACGGCGACGCGCTCGCAGGTGCCGACCGGCACGGTCGACTTGTTGACGACGACGCAGCCGGACGGCAGTACGTCGCGCATCTGCTCCGCGACGGCCTCCACGGCGGCGAGGTCGGCCGCACCGCCCGCTCCCATGGGCGTGGGCAGGCACAGGAACACCACCTCGGCGCCGGCGACGGCCGACGCGGTGTCGCCGGTGAACTCCAGCCGGCCCGCCTCCAGGGCGTCCCGGACGGTCTCGGGCAGGCCGGGCTCCAGGATGTCCACCCGGCCCTCGCGCAGCCGCTCCACCTTGCGGGGGTCGGCGTCCGCGCACACCACCGCATGGCCGAGAGAGGCGAGGCAGGCGCCGGTGGTCAGTCCTACGTAGCCGGTTCCGACCACGGCGACGCGTTGAGCAGGCACAGAAGATCACCATTTCCGGTCGATGGGACCCGCACGACGGCCCCGGCGGCGCGCGGCGAGCGCGCTCGCCGCGCGCCGTGCGGGCAAATCGCGAGGGGCCGACCCCGTCGTACGGCCCCGGTGGCAGCGAGCAGGTGAAGTCATCAATCGTTGATCTGTTCCAGGTATGGCACGGTGTGCGAACAGAAGTCAACGATTGGTGACAACGGTCGGTGACTTTGAGCCAGCCGTCCCAGGCTGGAACATGGGCGGTTGGCGGGCGGGCCGCCTGACGATGGAGGTTTGGTGACGTGACGGGAGTACAGAACGACGAGGCGTCGAACGCGGTGGCCGACCGGTCCGCTCGCAAGCGCTCGGCCACGGCCACGCGCTCGGCGCTGAGAACCGCCGCGGCCTTCCGGTTCGGCAAGTACGGGTACGAGGGGACCAGCGTGCGCGACATCGCGGGGGACGTGGGCGTGGACGCGGCTCTCGTCTACCGCTATTTCGGCTCGAAGGAGGCGCTGTTCAACGACGTGACGGGCGCCGGCAAGATATTCGAGCCGCTGCTTCAGGAGCCCGTCGAGGCGATACCCGACTGGCTCTGCGCCATGCTTCTGGGGGCGCCGAAGGACGGGGAGTTCCCCCACCCGGTGCTCTCGGTGCTGCGGTCGTCCGGCCGGGACGAGGCGGTGGCGCGGCTGCGGGCCGATTTCAGGGACGTGTTCTCCACGCGCCTGGCCGCCCGTCTCGGCGGTCCCGACCCCGAGCTGAGGGCGGAACTCCTGGCCGCCTGGATGCTCGGCACCAGCCTCGTGCTGACGGAGATCCGCCCCCCGGCCCTCAGGTCGGCACCGGACGCCAAGCTGGAGAAGTACCTGCGGGCCGTCATCGAGACCCTCCTCGGCCCGGCGGCGCAGCATGACGGGGGGATGCCGCAGACGGGGAACGGAGAGTGCCTCGCGGACGAGCGCTGAGCCTCCGCCGGGCACGGGCCGGCACACGTCCGGCGTGGACATCGCCATGGTCGTGGACCCCGGCCCGGGCGCCATCGGCCTGACCCGCCGCACATCAGCCGTGTCGTCCGTCTCAGCCATGATGGCCGACCAACTCACGAGCACCAGAGCGACGGCGGACGGCGCGGCGGCGGGGTGCGGAGCCGACGGGGCACCGGCGGCCGGCGCGGCCATCGTGGTGACCGTGCCGATGACGAGTACGGCCGTGGCCGCCCTCGCCGTAAGGCGCTGAGCGGCGATGCCGCGGCGCGCGCTCGGCCGCAGGTGGGCCAAGTGGTGTTCGCGGCCCTGTACCCCCCCTCGGCACCCCGCGTAACCGCATGGACGAACGGCCCGGGGAGCCGGGTCAGCGTCCCCGGCGTGAGAAGTCAGGACCAGTCCGCGGCTCGTTCAGGGCCCGGTCACGGAGTGCGTCCGACCCAGCCCGTGGCGGCCACGACCTCACCCGCGATGTCCACCACGGCCCTCCCATCCGTCACCACCCGCATGGTCTCGGCGGAGGCACGCCGCTCCAGGAGCCGCGCCTTGCGGGCACTGCCTTCCAGCTCCTGCTCCAGTTCCGAGCCGAGTTCCCGGCGCATCAGCCGCTCGCGGGTGGTGGAATCGGAGGCGGTGAGAAGAACCCGCACAATGCGGACATCCGTCCCCATGGCCCGCTGGAACATGCCGGTCTCCTCGGGCAGCACACTGAGAGTGTTCGTGTAGATGAGCCGGCGGTAGCCGCGCCGGGCGAAGTTGGCCCAGACAGCGGCAAGGTTCGTCTCGGTGATCTCCGAGCGGTGAGGGTCCCCCTCCGGGGCCGGATGGACCTGCCCCATGAAGTCACCATCAACGACCGCGTGAGGGACCGCCGCAGCCCGCAGCAACGCCGAGACCTCCCACCCCACCGTCGTCTTTCCGGCTCCGGCTCGCCCGCCGATCAGCAGCACTTCCGCCTGATCCATAGAGGCAGGGTGCCACCCCGCATTCGTGTCACGCGATCCGATATCGAGCGACCTCACGGCCACAGGGCGCAGAGCACCGTTCACCGCTGTTGACGCTGTGACTTCGGTGCTCCAGGAACCCCGTGAGGGAAGATCGCGTACGCTCGGTGCCCGCGCCGCGCGAAATGCGCACCACACCGGGCGAGTTGATGTGCACACCGCCCTCACGCTCCTTGCTCATCTGTTTCGGAGGCACCCCATGGCGGTCACCGAGCCCAGGCTCACCGACGACACCCCTGCCCCTCACGAGCTCACCCTCGCCTCCCCCGTCTACCGGCTCGACCCACTGGGCCAGGACTTCCCTGCGGAGGGACGAGCGCTCCAGGCAATCGGGCCGGTCGTCCCCGTCGAGCTCCCCGACCAGGTACCGGCCTGGGCGGTGACGAGGCGCCAGGTCGCCGACGTGTTGCTGACCCATCCGGACATGCGGAAGAACCCGCAGCACTGGCGGGCCTACCAGGCCGGGCAGATACCCGAGACGTGGCCGCTCCTGCAGATCATCACGACTCCGACCATGCTGATCATGGACGGCGCTGACCACACACGGTTGCGTCTGCCGATCCAGCGCGCTTTCACTCCTCGTCGCGTCGAGGCACTGCGTCCGCGCGTGGAGGAGATCGTGCGGGAGCTGCTCGACACCCTCGCCGCCGTCGCGCCCGGCACCTCGGTGGACCTGCGCAGCACGTTCGCCTTCCAGGTGCCCGTGACGGTGATCTGCGAGCTGTACGGTGTCGACGAACCGGAGATGCGTCGGCAGTTGGCCAGTGACACCAGTCTGCTGTTGAGCAGCACCACGCCCCCCGGCGAGCGGCTCGGCGCCCAGACGTCCGTCTTCGGCACCATGGCCCAACTGATCGCCGCCAAGCGTGCCCGGCCCGGTGAGGACCTCACCACCGCTCTCATCGCCGAGTTCGACAGCGGCGGGATGTCCGCGGAAGAACTCGCCGGGACCTTGTTCCTGATGCTGATCGCCGGGCACGAGACAACCCAGAACCTCCTCTCGAACGCGATCCAAAGGCTCGTGGAGAACCCTGAGCGACTCGCCCGCGTACTGAGTGCACGCGACGGCGAGAACGCGTGGCGCGGTGTCGTGGAGGAGGCCCTGCGTCTCGACGCGCCGGCCGCCACCACGATGTTCCTGTACGCCGTCCGTGACACCACGATCGAAGGCGTGACCATTCACGCGGGCGAACCCGTCCTCATCCACACCGCCGCCATCGGCCGCGATGACCAGGTCTTCACCGACCCCGACGCCTTCCTGCCGGACCGGGCCGACGCGCATCGGCACCGTGCCTTCGGGCACGGCCCTCACCACTGCCTCGGTGCTCCGCTGGCCCGCCTGGAGTCCAGGATCGCCCTGCGGAGGCTCTTCGAGCGGTTCACACTCACCGCGGCGGAACCACTCGGCGCGGTCGAGCGGATCACGTCGCTGTCGAGCAACGCCCCCGCACGGCTCCCGGTCTGTCTCACCCCCCGTTAGCAGCGCCCCGCGCACGGCTCGGCGGACGTGGGCTCAGCCGTCTCGCGGTCCAGCCCACGTCGCGGCTCAGTCCGTGAGGTGCGATGTCAGCTGTGTCAGCATCCTCGGCGGGAAGAGGTAGTGAGAGCTGCGTGACGACTCTCCCAGCGCATCGGTGCCCGACGCGGTGGGCCGTACCGCAGCCTGGGTGTCGGCGCCGAAGGTGACGGCCAGTCTCGTCAGTTGCCGCACGATCACCGAGCCGCCGTGCTGCACAGCGTCGGCGTCCTGCAGGCGAGGCGTGCGGCAGCGGGCCAGGAAGCGCTCGACCGCTGTCTGCCCGACGATCTTCGCGAGGCGTTGGGCTGCCGTCGGGCACTCGTGCGGGCCGGCACCGAACGCGAGGTGGGACTCGTTGGTGAAGGTGTGCCCGCTGTCGTCGACGTGGACCTCGGGGTCCGCGTTCGCGGCGGCCAGGCCCAGGACCAGCAGAGCCCCCTTCGGAACGTGGTAGTTGCCGAGCCGGCCCTCGCGCAGGGGATAGCGCCCCATGACGTTCTGCACGGCGGGATTCGACCAGTGCGTCTCGTTCATGATCTCGGCAACCGTCACCTTGCCCGCGAGGAACAGCGTGTGCACCTGCTCGTCGCACACGAGCCGTTCGATGGCGTTGCCGATCCAGCCGGTGGTTCCCCCCGCCCCGGCCATGACCGTCAGCCAGGCCAGGTTCCGGACTTCGAGGTCGCTGAGGGCGGGGCCGCCGTCGACAGGACCGTGAATCAACCAGGAGATGAGGTCCCGGTCAGGCTTGGCACGTCGAGCGACGACCAGACGGCCGATGATGTCCGAGATCTCCTCGTTCGCGCGATGCGCTTCCGGCCCGCCCTCCAGGAGTCGGAAGATCGCCGGCAGCAGTTGCTCGCCGGTCTCGTGCGGCAGACCGAGCAGGCGCAGCATCACCAGCAGCGGAAGCGGCGCGGCGTAGTCGGCCACGACCTCGGTCCGTCCCTTCGGCGCGAACCGGCTGATCAGCCGATCCGCCACCCATTCCGTGTAGCGGCGGGCCGACGCGGCCTCGACCTGGGTGAGCCCGGAGGCGAGGACACCACGCAGCCGTTGATGCTCCGGGCCGCTCAGGAAGCGGGTGGAGCCTTCCTGGTAGGCCACCTGCGGCAGCAGCGGCCAGTCGTCCGGCACCCGTCCTGCCTGTAAGTCGGCCCAGTTGCGGGAGTCGGGGCTGTAGAGGCTCTCCTGAGAGCAGACCTCCCGCAGCGTCCGGTGGCCGATCACGAGGAAGGCCGGTACACCGCCGTCCAGTTCAACCGGTACGACCGGCCCGTACTCCTCGCGCCACGGTTCGTACAGGTCGGCGAGCGACCCCTGCACAGCCTCGCTGTCCAGCCGCACGGGTTCCAGGCGCACCGGGCACCCGGTCGCGGGCAGGGGGGCTGCGCGGTGATGGGGGCGGACATGGGACGGATTGGTCATTGCACCGTTTTCTGGTCGTCGCGGCACGGCCGGTCGCACGGCCGCAACCGAGTAGCCCTGGCAAGGAAAGGGGGGACATCCGGCACTCGGCTTCACCGGTGCCTGCCTCCACCAAGCTCAGATCCAAGTCCACCACGGGCGGTCGGTCAACAAACGCCGACGCCCTGGTTCCTATCGCCGTTCACCGGCGTCACCCGCCGGTGGAAGAGGTCCTCGTCCTCGCAGGCTCTCGCCCCAAGGCCGTGACCTGACCGGCCCCCCTTCCCGGCGTGGGGATCTTCGTGGCGCAGGCCACTGTCCGCACCGGATTGCGCACGGGGAACAGCAGGGAAGTCATCTGGGCGCCCGGTGATCGGCTCGAAAGGAACCCTTGTGACGCTCGTAGCGCCTCCCCCCATACCCAGGGCGGCCGGATCGTTGCCCCTTCTGGGTCACGCGATACAGCTCGTACGCGACAACCTCGGCTTCATCGCCTCACTCCGCCAGAACTACGGCCCCCTGGTCGAGATCACCCTGCAGCCAGGTACCCGTACGATCATCGTCCAGGACCCCGAGCTGATCCGCACGATGCTGGTCGACCTCGGCCCCAGCCTCGACAAGGGCCGCTTCTTCGAGAAGATGGGCCAACTGCTCGGCGACTCGGTCGTCACCGCGGCCGGCCAGGACCACGTCCGCAAGCGACGTCAGCTCCAGCCCGCCTTCGCCCGTGGTGAGATCGCCCGGTACGTCGACATCATGCGCGACGAAGTGAACGCGGCCGTCGACACCTGGAAGCCCGGCCACGTCCTCGACGTACGCGAGGCCATGGTCAAGCTCTCACTCGACATGCTCGCCAAGACGGTGTTCTCCGGGAGCCTGGACGAGACGACCTTCCGCCGGCTGCGCCGCGACCTGTCGGTCGTCATGAACGGAGTCGGCGCCCGCATCATGCTGCCCGACTGGGCCGAGAAGCTGCCGCTGCCCTTCAACCGCCGCTTCAACCAGGCCCGGGACGCCGTACGGGCCACCATCCACCGAGCAGTCGACCAGTTGCAGGCGTCCGGGCACGGCAACGGCGACATGCTGTCCATGCTCCTGCGCGCGAAGAACGACAACGGCGAGCCGTTGACCAAGCACGAGATCTGCTCCGAGATCCTGACCCTTGCCGTGGCCGGCACCGAGACCACCGCCTCGGTCCTGTCCTGGTCGCTGTACGAACTCGCGCGTCACCCCGACGTCGAGGCCCGGGTCCTGGCAGAGCTCGACGGTGTCCTCGGCGACAGGCCGATCACCTTCGAGGACATCACGCAGTTGCCCTACCTGCGGCGCGTGCTCGACGAGGTGCTGCGCCTGCACCACACCGGATGGCTCGTCACCCGCCGCACCGTCACCGCGACACGACTCGGGCCGTGGACCCTGCCCGCGGGCACCGAGCTGGCGTACTGTCAGCACGCCCTGCACCGGGACCCCGCGCTCTTCCCCGACCCCCTGGTCTTCGATCCCGACCGCTGGCTCGACAGTGATCGGCAACCGCCGTCGAGCGCGTTCCTCCCGTTCGGCGCGGGTAAGCACAAATGCATCGGCGACCGGTTCGCCCTCACCGAACTGGTCACCGCCTTGGCGACGATCGTCCGCCGGACACGGCTCGGCCTCCGAGAGCCGGTCCGGCCGGTGGCCCGGGCCACCGTACGCCCCCAAACCCTCAAGATGACGGTGCGGCCGCGCCGGGCGCCGGCGCCCGGCCGGAGGAACTCACCGATGAGCTAGGTCGCGTCCGTAACGCCAGGGCTGCCGGCCCCAGGCAGGCAGAAACGACCATCGCCTGGTCGTGGCGGGCGAGTTCGTCGTGGCGGGTGGCCGGATCCTCGTCGTCCCGTTGCCGACGCGGCACGGGCGGCATGCCGGGCCGGTGCGGGGAGGCCGGCCGTCCCGCCTCGCCGATGGAGTGCGTCCGTCACTCCTCGCCCGCATCCACCTCCTCGGCCCGTGCGACGACGGTCGCGCGGAGGGCTGCCAGTTCGTTCAGTGATCTGCGTACGTCCTCGTCCAGTGATGCGGCGAGCTCGCGGCGTGCTTCCAGACCGGCCGAGGGCAGTCCAACGCGCAGCGCGCAGGCCCCGTCGGCGACGGCTACGGCCGTCTCCCGTTTCCGGAAGGCGGAGGTGGCCCCGGTCCGCCGCAACTCCTCCTGCAAGGAGCGATAGGCGGCCTCCGGGTCGGCGTAGGAGTGTCCCGAAGCAGCCATGCATCTGCGCCACTGCAACAAGGCCGCGTGGTACGGCGGTGCCGTCCGCGAGCGGTCGGAGAGCCCGATGTCGACCGCTTCCGGCGTGTAGGCGATGCGAGCCCACACGGTGACATCCCCGGCCAGGCGGCGTCTGCTGTCGGCCTCGCACCCCTGGCGGGGGACCCGGAAGCGTCCTCTGCCCGGGATCTCCACGGTTGCCTTGCGGTCGTCGGGGCCGAAAAGCGCCAGGTCGAAGCGGCGCTGGTCGCTGGTGGACAGTGTCGCGTAGTACCGGTCGACGGCGGCGGTGTCCCGGGCGGCCGCGTCCGGTTCGGCTGCGAGGCTGTACCCGGACTCCCTGCGCCCCGGCAGGTTCACGACTGCCGCGTCGTCCCCCGGGTCGGGCAGCCGATGCGCGGAACCGGCCGGGTAGGAGAACCCCCGCTCCTCCATGCACCGGCGGGTCAGTCGGTTGAGCGCCGACTGGATGGTCCGTTCCGTCGCCGGCCAGCTGCCTGAGCGGGTGGCCAGATCCACGGCCGGTGCACTGAGCCGCCCGTCCGACGGCGAAGTGGAGGGGCTGCGCGACTGTGTGGCCGCCGGGGCGGCCGGTTGCGTGTCCGCGCATCCGACCGCCCCGGCAGCGACCACCAGCGCGAGGCACAGGCTTCGCGCCAGACGCTGCATGGCTAGCTGCACCACCGGTTGGAGCTGATGGCGTCGTTGAACGCCGGGTCGTTGTACCCGGTGGCGAAGTCGGCGACCTCGTCACCCCTGCTGAGGCTGTGCCACCTACCGCCGTAGCTGGCGTTGGTGAAGAAGTAGACGGTGCACTGCGTGCCTCGGTTGGCGATCGAGCTGATGCAGTCGTTCCACGTGCCGGGGTACGCCGTACACCCGGAGGAGTTGTTGAGGTTCATGTAGTTCGTGTTGTTGCCCGCGACCTTGCCCATGGTGCCGCCGTAGTTGTTGTGCACCCAGAAGCAGGCGTAGCTCGTGGGACAGTCACTCAGACCGGTCGCTCCAGCCTCGCCGTTGGTAGCGGCGGAGGCGAGGGGTGCCGACGCCAGCAGCGCGGCCGCTCCGATCAGGGCAGCGAGTCTCCGTTTCACGGTGGTCCCCTTCCGTACGGCTCATGCGAACGTTTGGTCCGTGGCGGACCGGACACAGGTTCTCCAAATCGCCCATCCCTCGTCATTGCTCCTGAACGCACAGTAGTTGGCGTATAACGCACTGTCGTGCGCTGTGCTCCTGCACTTCACTGTCATCCAGGGGATGAACGCGAAACCGGAAGGAAAGGCGTTGGAAGCGACGGGGGATCGTCACCGGCGAGCTGGTGAGACGGGAACGCGCCGACGCCTGGGCCCAGGTGTGACCATGGAGCAGGCGACACGGCGCACCGGTTGCCGGACGGAGTGGGCTTGAAGGGGCGCCCGGCGGTGATGCCTCTGGGGAGTAGCCGGATCACCGAGCTCTCGCACGCCTCGGTAGTGGCGCAGGGGACCCCCAGACTCGTCCGGCACTCGGACCCGGAGATGTATCACGCCGCGCTCGTCGTGGCCGGAGAGGTCGGCATCGAGCAGTACCGGCAGAGTAGCCTGCTCAGGCCCGGGGACATCGGATTCTTCGACAGCTCACAGCCGTTCGAGAGCTTCACGGGGACGACTCCGACCAGGACGATCGTCTTCCAGTTCCCGAAGCAACTTTTGCGAGTCCCGGAGCGGCACTTCGTGGGCCTGTGCGGCAAGTCCCTGCCGGCGACGGAAGGCATCGGCCGTGTCCTGGCCCAAGTACTGCAGGGAGCCGCCGAACAGTACAGCGCGTGCACCGAACGGGACGCGGCCGTACTGCAAGGCACGATCCTCGATCTGCTGACGGCCATGCTGCGGCACCATCTCGGGGGCAGCACGACCCTGCCGGACGAGCCGGGCAACGCGCTGTTCCTCCGCCTCACCCGCTACATCGGCGACCACCTCGCCGACCCGGAGCTGGGACCTCGGTCCCTTGCCGCCGCCCACTGCATCTCGGTGCGCTATGTGCACCGGATCTTCCAGCGGAACGGCACGACACCCAGAGCCTTCATCCGGCAGCAGCGACTGGACAACTGTCGCCGTGACCTCGCCGATCCCGCGCTACGGCACCGGCCCATCCATGCCATCGCCCGCCGGTGGGGCTACACGCAGGCCGACGCCTTTTCGCGCGCCTTCCACGCCTTCACCGGGATGGCACCCAGTGAGTACCGCCTGCGCGGAGGCACGGGGCCGGCCGGAGAAGGCACCGGTCGGAGCCGGTGACCGGCCTGGGACGGTCGCCGGGCCGGCCCTGCCTGCCACCTCGCCGGGTACTTCGATCGGATGGGGCTGCTCGGCTGGGCCCGCTCCCTGCAAAAAACGACACTTGACCTCAACCTCGGTTGAGGAGCGATGGTCGGGTCATGACCACTCACGACTCGACCGTTCTCCTCTTCCGGAACACCATGCGCATCACCGACGGTCATCTGGAAGAATTCCGCGACGCTGTCTCCAGGGCAGTGGCATTCGCAAAGCAGCACGGGCCGCAACTGATGGTGGAGACCTTCCTGGACGAGAAGCAGATGCTTGCCCACAGCTTCCAGCTCTATCAGGACTCCGACGCGGTCCGCACGCACTGGAAGCTGGCGGATCCGTACATCCAAGAGGTGATGAAGCACTGCCGAGTGGAGCGGTTCGAGGTGTTCGGTGAGCCGGACGCCGATGTGACGGAGGGCGTGCGGTCGGCGCTCGGCGAGCAGTGTGAGCTGACGTTCAGCCCGCGCATCGCCGGCTTCGTCCGCTTCTCACCGGGTTCCGCGCACAGCGGCCGGCCTCGTCGTTCGGCACCGATGGACACACCGGACGCCGGCGGTCCAACGCGGTGAGCGCGGCCGGTGCGCGGCGGTGAAGCTCGGGGAGGAAGTCCGGACGCGCGGCCCACGCCGCGTGCCCGCCGCGCCGGCTGCGAAAATCACTGTCCGGTGACCGGAGCGCGGTGATAGACACCCGAGGTGGAAAAGACTCTGGAGTTCCCCGACCTGCTGCGTCTGATCGACGAGCGGTCGATCGCCTTCCGCGCGGCAGTCGCTTCCGCGCCCGGTCTCGAAGTACCGGTGCCGACCTGCCCCGGGTGGACGCTGTTCGATCTGGTGCGGCATCTGGGCGAGGGGCGTCGCAAGTGGGCCGCCATCGTCGCCGCGGGGCCTGCCGCCGCTCCCCCGGACACGTCCGTATGGGGTGTCCCGGCCGCGCCTCAGGAGCGCGAGGCCCTGCTGGACTGGTGGAGCGCGTCGGCGCGGCAGCTCCTGGACGCACTGCGGGAGTCCGGCCCGGACCGCGGCTGCTGGACCTGGTGGGCCACGTCGCAGACGCCGCAGACCGCCGGTGCCGCCGCCCGGCACCAGCTCCAGGAGATCGCGGTGCACACCTACGACGCCCAGATCACCGCGGGCGCCCGGCAGCCGCTGCCGGAGGAGGTGGCACTCGACGGTGTCGACGAGTTCCTGTCCACGTGCTGCGCAACGACGAGTGCCTGGCCGCACGAGCCCGCCACGGTCGACTACCACGCCACCGAGGGCGGCCGCTGGCGCCTCACGCTCTCCGCCGACGGTGCACAGGCCGCCCGCATCCCCGGGCCCGGCACGACCTCCGCCGCCGCTGCCGGCGAGGTCCCGGACGCGGCCGACGCCTGCCTGCGGGGCACGGCCGGTGAGCTGGTGCTGGCCCTGCACGGCCGTATTCCGGTGGACTCGCTGAAGGCCGACGGTGATCGTCGTCTCTTCGACCGGCTTCTGGCCTGGGACCCGGGTGAGTAGGGCCCGACGCACGCCACCCGGGGCCTTCGGGACCGCACTCCCCCACGCCACCGGACGGGGCCGCGGGTGCCGGGCTTGCACCAAGGGCCGGGCATGCGAGACCGTTGCCGTCGAGTCCATGTTCCGCCCTTAAGGAAGATTGAGGGCCTTCTCCTCCGGAGGGTGCCCTTCCCATGCCTGCGTCCTCGGACAGGTCCCGCGCTCGCGCCTCCAGTGCGGTGAGTGCTGCTGCCGCTCCCTACCCGGTGGTGGTGATGGACGCGGCCGGGCACGTCGCGGAGCTCAACGACGCCGCGCAGGCTCTCCTGCCCCGGGCCCGCGTCGGCGAGGCGCTGTCGTCGCCGGGCTGGCTCGCCGCCGCGGCTCCCGGCACCGGCTCGGTCAGCGGCGCGGTGGGGGAAGGATTCTTCTCAGCGCATCCGTCGGCGCTCACCGGCGGGGACACGGCGTGGTGGCTGGTGGAGGAGACCGCCTACCGGTCCGCCGTTTCCGAGCTGGAGACCGAACGCGAGCGCACCCGGTTCCTCGTCGAGGCGTCCAGCGCGCTGCTCGCGTCGCTGAACCTGCCGCGGTGCATGGAGGTCACCGCGCGTCTGGCTGCGGAGCACCTGGCCGACGCGGCGCTGGTCATCGCACCGACCTCGGCGAAGAAGCTGCCGGTGGTCGTCTGCGACCAGCACGGGCGCCTGGTCCACTCCACCGTCTCCGGCGCCGTGCAACGCGTGCCCGGCCTGCCCGAAGCGCTGCGGGGCTTCCCGCCGGTGCCCTCCCGCTGGATAGACCCGGCCGCCGCTCCCGACTGGCTGGTCCCCGACGGCTTCGGCGAGGTCGGCTCGGTGGCGATCACCCCGCTTCCCGGCCACGGCGTGCCGGCCGGCGCACTGGTGCTGCTGCGCCGGGCCCCGCAGGCCGCGTTCAGCGAGTCCGAGGAGGCGTTCGCCGGGCTGTTCGCCGCCCGGGCCGGCGTGGCGCTGTCCGCCGCGCGCCTGTACGCCGAGCAGAACGCGATCACCGACATCCTCATGCGTGACCTGCTGCCGCCCACGTTGCGGCAGGTGGAAGGGGTGGAGTTCGCCGGCGGATACCGGGCCAGCGTCGACACCGACCGTATCGGCGGCGACTTCTACGACGTCCACCTGGCCGGCCAGGACGGCCCGGAGGCGGAGTCGCTGGCCGTGCTCGGTGATGTGGCCGGCAAGGGTCTGGAGGCCGCGGTCCTCACCGGCAAGATCCGCAACACCCTGCACGCCCTGCTTCCGCTGGGGGGCGATCACGGTCAGATGCTGCGGCTGCTCAACAACGCTCTGCGCAACGCTCACTCCACCCGCTTCGTGACCCTCGTTCTGGCGTCCGCCCGCCGCGCGGAGCGCGGCGTCCACTTGCGCCTGACCTCAGCCGGCCACCCCCCGCCGCTGATCCTGCGCCGCGACGGCAGCGTGGAAGAAGCCGACACCGGCGGTTCCCTGATCGGTGTCCTGCCCGAGATCGTGACCCGGACCGCCGAGCTGCGGCTCGCGCCGGGCGAGACCTGCCTGCTCTACACCGACGGCGTCACCGAGGCCAAGGGCGGCCCGCTGGGCGACACCATGTTCGGCGAGGAACGCCTGCAGCGCGCTTTGCGCGGGTGCGCCGGGATGCCCGCGGAGGCCGTCGTCGAGCGCGTGCGGATGCTCGCCGGCGAGTGGATCGGCGACGGAAGCCACGACGACATCGCCGTCCTGGCCATCACCGCCCCGCGCGGTGCGCACCCCGGTGCCGTGGACGGAACGATCCCGGGCAGGTGCACAGCATGACGAACGCCGCCGCTCCCGGCCTCGACGACGAGCCCGGCCCGCACCGCATCGGGGCCCGTCTCGCCCCCGCCTTCGGCCATGAGCAAGCCGGGGAATGGGCGGACAAGCTCTTCGCGGCCGTCCGGACGGCGGACGAGTACTCCGCCCTCGACGTCGTCACCGGCGCCCTGGGCGCCGGCCTGGATGCGGAAACGATCCTTCTGGAGGTGATCGGCGCCGTCCAGCACAAGGTGGGCATCGAGTGGGCCGCCGACCGCATGAGCGTCGCCGACGAACACGCCGCCACCGCCATCAACGACCGCGTCATCGCCGCGCTGCCCGTCCAACGCCCCGGCACCTTCCTCGGCAAGGTGACCGTCGCCTGCGTGGACAAGGAGTGGCACGCCCTGCCCGCACGCCTGCTCGCCGAGACACTCCGGCTGCGCGGCTGGCAGGTCGCCTACCTCGGCGCCCAGGTACCCACCGCCCACCTGATCAGCCACATCCACCGCACCGGCGCGGACGCCGTCTGCCTGTCCGCAGCGCTGTCCACCCGCCTGCCCCTGGCCCACGCCGCCATCACCGCCGTCCAGGCCATCGGCACACCGGTCATGGTCGGCGGCCTCGCCTTCGGCGCCGACGGCCGCTACGCCCGCCGACTGGGCGCCGACGCCTGGGCGCCCGAAGCCCGCGCCGCCGCCGACCGGCTCGCCGCCGGCCCCCTGCCCGAGCCCCGGCCGCCCCACCAGATGGCCGACGACCTGCCGCACCTGGCGGACCAGGAATACATCCTGGTCACCCAGTCCTCCCGCACCCTGGTCCGCGCAACCGTCCAGCGCCTGCGAGAGCGCTTCCCCGCCATGGCCCACTACGACGACGACCAGCGCGAACGCACCGCCGAGGACATCGCCCACATCGTCGACTTCCTCACCGCCGCCCTGTACGTGGACGACCCCGACCTGTTCACCGGCTTCCTCGCCTGGACCGCGGGGGTCCTCACCGCCCGTGGCGTCCCGGACCGCTCCCTCCTGCCGGGCCTGGACCTGCTGGAAGAACAACTGCGCGACTTCCCCCGCGCCCGCCGCCTCCTCGACGCCGGCCGCACCGCGCTCACCGCCCGCCCCTGAAACCCGCACGCCGGAAGATCCCCCGTGACCGCCGCACCGGCCACCGGACTCGCCGCGGAAGTCCCCTCCGCGCCCTGACGTCGCGGCGCCGGTAGGCGACCCGGCTGTCCGGAGCGGCCGGCGCAGGATGTCGCCGGGACGTGGGCGGGAGCCTCCATACGAGTGGAATGTTCGCCGTCAGCCGGTTCTCTCGAGTCGTGCGGCAAAGATAAATATTCACACACCGATGGCAGCAGCCGGCTCGAGCGACTTCACGAGGTGTTTGTGGTGGGCACGGGATACAGCGTCGTCGTGGACGTTCTGGTCGGCGAATTCGGCTGCGCGGAGGGCGAGTTGTCGCCCGAGACCACGATGGAGGACGTGGACCTGGATTCGCTGGCGCAGGTGGAGTTCGCCGTCGCCCTGGAGCGGCGGACCGGACTTCGGTTCAACGACGACCAGGTCACCTTGGACACGACGCTGAGCCGGATCGCCGCCGCCATCGACGCCTCGCGCTCCACCGGCACCGGTTCCGGTTCCGGTTCCGGTTCCGGTTCCGGTTCCGGCACCGAGGTGACGGAACCATGACACGGAGCGAGCCGCCAGGCGCAGAGCATGAGCATCAGTCCGGATGATGAAGAACAGTGTCGTTCTGTCTCCCTCAGACGAACTCCTCTGCGGGAAGAGCGCGCGTCCCGAACCGCCCATCGGAATGGCGCTGCTGTTCACGGGCGAACCACCGCTCCTCGACGCCCTGCGCGAACGCGTGGCCGAACGGTGGGGCGGCATTCCGCTGCTGCGCCGCAGTCTGCTGCGGCCGGGGCGACCCTCCTGGCTGCGCCGTCACCGCTGGCAACAGACCGAGGACATCGACCTTCGCGCTCACGTCGCAGAGGTCCGCGCCGCGGTCCCGGGCGCCGGCAGGGGGGACACGGGGTTCACGGGACTGCTCGCCCGCCTGGTCGCCGAGCCGGTGCCGGACGGGCCGCCGCCCTGGCGGCTGCGGCTGGTCCGCCCGGGCCCGGGCCGGGGACCGCAGGAGCGGTTCGCCCTCGTCCTGACCACCCATCACGCCCTCATGGACGGGCGGTCCCTGGAACGCCTGCTGAGCCGGCTCCTCGACGGAGGCACCGGTCGCGGCGGCGCGATCCACGGCGGCGTGCGGGCCGCACGTACCCCTGGAGGCGCGGTGCCCGCACACGAGGCGCCCGGCAGCCGGCTGAAGGGTGCCGGCCGGCCGCTCGACGCCCTGCGTTCCGGGCGCGCCCTGCCCCTTGCCTCCGGGCCGCCCCGCCCGGAGGGGGACTTCGCCTGGACCGCCCTGGACACGGACACGGTACGAGCGGCCCGCCGGGCCCTGCCCGGGCTGGGCGCTACCCTCAACGAGCTGGTGCTCGCCGCGTCCACGGGCGCCCTGCGCGCCGTCCACGGCGCCCCGGACCGCTGGCCCGGCGCGGCCCGCCCGCTCTACGGCATGTTCTCCGTGGACCTGCGCACGCCGGACCAGGGCGAGGAACTCGGCAACTTCGTCTCGGTGGTGCGCCTTCCCCTGCCGGTGGCGGCCGACGGCCCCCGGGAGCGGCTGCTGGCCTGCCGCGACCTGCTGGCCGGTACCGGTCCGGCACATGGCGCGGACACCACGACGCGCCTGGTCAGCGCCGCCTCCCGGGCCGGCCCCTGGGCGCTCCGCCTGCTGATCAGGCGGGCCGGTTCGCCGCGCTGGGCCCCCGTGGCCTGCACCGTCATCAGATGGCCTCGCGGGCCGTGGTCCCTGGACGGTGCGTCACTGGAGAGAGTGATTCCGCTGGCGCCGATGCAGACCCCGGGAGGGGTCAGAGTGGTACTCACGGACTACGCGCGCGCCTTCACCCTGTCCGTGACGGGCCACACCCCTGGCGGCCACGCCCGGGACCTGGCCGACGCGTTCGGACGGGAACTGGCGTCCCTCGCGCACAGCGTGACCGGGTTCCGTGCCCGGCACGGTGACCGGCCTACGTAACCCGTGGCTTTGGGTTTCGTTCCAGTTGCGGTGACGGGCGCCGGGCGACAGCGCCCGGCGCCGGGAAGATCACCGACGGAAGACGGGTAGGTGGCGTATCGCATGAGGCTGTCCCTCGCCGATGAGATGCTCCTGCGCAACGGGTGCTCCGGTGTCACGGGCCTGGCGGCGGTCTTCACGGGGGAACGACCTTCGCTGGAGGAGGTCCGGGGACGGGTCGCCGAACGCTGGACGGCCATGCGACGGCTGAGCCAGGTGCTCCGTCTCACGCCCGGCGCCGGCGAGGGCGGGCGCCGGCCACCGCGTCGGCGCCGCGCGCAGTGGATCGTCCCGGGGCCGTTCCGCCCCCGGGAGCAAGTCCTCGCCGCGGACTGCGAGCTGCACGAGCTGTGGGCGGACGTCGTGAGCCGCCCGCTGCCCGAAGGTGTGCCGCCCTGGCGGTTGTTCGTCGTCCCGGGCGGCTCGGAGGGCGGCTTCGCGCTGGCGCTGGTGGCCCAGCACGTGCTGCTGGACGGGCACTCCCTCATCGTTTCGATGCGCGTGCTGATGGACGACGCCGATCCGGTGCGGACCCCCGGCCACGTGCCGCGGCCCCGCGTCCCGCTCGTGGCCGTGGCCAAGGAGCTCAGGGCGCTGGCCCTTCCCGGGCAGGCCCTCCCCACTCCCCCGCCCCACCGGGCGTCGCCCTCGGTCGCCGTACGCCCGCTGCCGGTTCCCACGCTGCGTGCCGCGAGCCGGCACCCCCGGGGCACACGCGGCGCCACACCGAACGAACTGCTGGTCAGCGCGGTGGCCGGAGCGTTGCGGACCCATTTCGGCCCCGCGAGCGACTGGCCGTCCGCCCGGCCCGTGTACACGTCTGTGCCGTGCGACCTGCGTACGCGGGAGAACCAGGACGAGCTGGGCAACGTGGTCACGGCCGTGCGGGTCGCGCTTCCCCTCGGCCTCGACGACCCCGTGGCCCGCCTGCGGGTCTGCCAGGGCGCGCTCCGGGCGGTGCCCGAACGAGCCGCCGTCCACGCCGCCGCGCTGTTCCCCCTGGCGGAGCGGGTGCGGCGGATGGCCCCGTGGGCGGCCGCACCGGTGACCGGCAGAGAAAGCCGGCCGTCCTACCTGGCGACGGTGACGACGACGGCGAAGTGGCGTGCCGGCTCGCCCACCTTCCAGGGACGCGAGCTGCGGCACATGGCGGGTCTGCCCCCCTTGCACCGGCCGGGCAGCGCCAGCTTCCTGCTGATGCAGAACCGCAGCGCGTGCACGCTCACCGCCGTCTGTCATCTCCTTCCCGGCAGCGCCCAGCGGCTCGCCGACGCCGTCGTGGAGGAGTTCGAGGTCTTGGCACGGACGGCGGAGCCGGGCCACCACGCGGGCCGCACCGGTTCGGGCCGGCCAGGCCCCTCATGACGGCACCAGGACGAAGGAAGGCACCGTGAACGCAGAACGGCTGTATCACTGGGACGAGTTGCGTCTCCTGTGCGCGAGCATCCTGTCCGTACCGGTGCGGGACGTCGTACCGCACGCCCTGCTCGTGGCCGACCTCGGAGCCGACAGCCTGGACATCACCGAACTGCAGGCCGCCTCGGAGGAACACTTCGACGTGTCCTTCCGGGGTGTCGACCCCGCATCGGTATGCACGATCGGCGACCTGGCCGAGCTCATCGCAAGGCTGCGCACCACCCGCGCCCCGGGTGTGGTCGCCGGATGACACGCACGAACGCCGTCGCGGTCACGGGCCTCGGTGTCCGCTGCGGGGCCGGGGCGACCGTGGGCGCCTTGTGGGAGAGCCTGCTCACCTCTCGTTCCGCGGCGAGGATGCACGCCTTCGATCCCGAAGGCACCGTCGTCCTCCCCGCATGTCCGATGCCCGGGTTCACGCCGGAGGGCTACCTCACCGCGAAAGAAGTGCGGCGAACGGACCGGTCCGTGCAGTTGGCGGTGTGCGCCGCCACGGACGCCGTCGCTGATGCCGGCGGCCTGCACGCCCCCGCGGCGCGCAGGGCGGTCGTCACCGGCACCGGCTACGGCGGAGTGATCAGCCAGGAGTCCGGGATCGGGCGGCCGGACGTGCTCTACGGCCCCCGGCTCATGGCCAACGCCGGCGCCTACTGGCTCAGCGCCAAGCTCGGCGCCACGGGCCCCACGCTGACCCTCTCCACGGCCTGCGCCTCGGGCAGCCACGCGGTGGGCGAGGCGATGCTGATGATCCGGGCCGGACGCGCCGACGTCGTCGTGGCGGGCGGCCATGAAAGCCCGATGACCGCGACGACCGCGCTCGCCTTCGGACGGTCCGGTGCCCTGGTCACCGAGTGCGACGACCCCGCCCGTGCCTCACGGCCGTTCGACACGGACCGGCAGGGGTTCCTGCTCGCCGAGGCCGCGGCCTTCCTGGTGCTCGAACGGCTGGACCACGCCCGCCGCCGGGGCGCCCGGATCTACGCCACCCTCACCGGATACGGGTGCACCTCCGACGCCCATCACCTCACGGCGCCGCATCCCGAAGGCACCGGTGCGCGAGCCTGCATGGAGCAGGCGCTCGCCGACGCCGGCACCCCCGCCGACGCCGTCACGCACATCAACGCCCACGGCACCGGCACCGCTCTGAACGACGTGGCGGAGGCTCGCGCCCTGACCGCCCTCTTCGGCCCCGCCGCCGTCCCGGTGACCGCCTGCAAGTCGGTCACCGGGCACTCCCTGGGGGCGGCGGGAGCCCTGGAAGCCGTGGTCACCGCCCTGTCGCTGCACGAGGGAATCGTGCCGCCCACCGCGCACACCACGCGGCTCGATCCGCAGTGCGACCTGGACGTCGTCATCACCGAGCCGCGCAAACTGCCCGCCGGACCGGCCATCAGCAACAGCTTCGCCTTCGGAGGGCACAACTCCTGCCTCGTCCTCGACACCGCCCAGCCCTGACCGGCGGCGGCCGAACCGAGGACGAGACCGGGCCCATCACCAGCGAAGGGAGATACGCATGCGGCTGTCAGGGCTGGAGGAAGGCTTCCTGCGCGAGGGGCTGCCCGGAACGATCGGCTGCGCCGCGCTGTACACGGGCGAGCCCTTCGACCTGGCCGAGCTCCGCTCCCGTGTCGTCGAGCGGTGGGGCGCGCTGGACCGGATGCACCGGATCCTGCAACCCCCTCCCCGGCCGGCGGCGCTGTCCGGCCACCGCTGGGCGTTCGCGGGGCCGTTCGATCCGGCCGCACACGTCACCGCCTGCGCACAGGAACTGCAGCCGCTCCTGACCGCGGCGGTGACCCGGCGGCTACCGCCCGACAGGCCCCTGTGGCAGCTACTGGTACCGAAGGCCACACCGAGCGGTGAACAGCCCCTGGTCCTGCTGGCCCACCACGCGCTCCTCGACGGCGGCTCCCTCGCCACCCTCCTTCGCCTGCTCATGGACGAGCCCAGGACCCGCGTCCGTGCGCGACCCGCCCGAGAGCCGGTCCGCCCCCGCGTCCCGGCCACCGACCTGATCAGGGAGTGGCATGACAGCAGCGCCCCGGGACAGCGCCTGCCGCTGAGACCTGGCGCCTCCCACCCCTGCGTCACCGTCGTCCGACTCGACCCCGCCGTGATGCGCTCAGCACGGCGTCAGCCCTCCCCCGGACGGGGCGCCACGTTGAACGAACTCCTCCTCGGCGCCCTGGCCGGTGCCCTTCCCGCCTGCTTCGGCACCCTCTCGTCGCGGCGCCACGGCATGGCGCCCCTCTACGCGAGGGTCCCCGTGGACCTGCGCAGCCCGCACGAGGCGCAGAGGCTCGGCACCCTCATCACCGCGATCCGTGTCCCGCTGCCCGTGGACACCGGTTCCCCGGCCGACCGCCTGCGGACCTGCCAGCACCTGCTGTCGGCCCTGAACCGGCGATGCCACGCCCACCGAGCGGCCCTGCCCCTCCTGGAGGGCGTCTCGCGCGCGGCACCCTGGCTGACCAGAGTGCTGGCCAGACGGATGGCCCGGCCCGACGTGGCCACAGCGGTGTGTACGGCGTTCAAATGGCGGGACGGCCGGAGCAGCCTGCACGGCCGCCGCCTGAGCGGCATCGCCGCCCTTCCCCTCCTCTCTCCACCCGGCACCGTCAACCTCGGCCTCGTCCAGACCGCGGACACCTACCTGCTCACGGTCACGAGCCACCTGCGCCCCGGTGACTCCCGGCTGATCGCCGACACCGTGGCAGAGGAACTGGCGGCGATGGCGGTGCTGAGCGCTTCGGGCGGCGGTTGAGCCGCCTGCACGCTCGGCCCGCGCAGGGTGCGGATCACCTCCCGGGGCAGGGTGCCTCGGGCTTCGCGTGTCTACGGCACCAGGACGACCTTGCCGACGACGGTGCCGGATTCCGCGAGCCGTACCGCTTCCCCGACCTCGGTGAGCGGGATGCGTGCGGCGACCTGGGGGGTCAGCTCCCCGGCAGCGAGGAGTGCGAGGACCTGGCCCAGATCGGAGTGCAGCCGGGCCCGGAAGGCACCGGTCCGGCGGCGCCCGGCCCAGATGTTGTAGAAGTGGGCGCTCCTGCCGTTGGGCAGCGCGTTCCAGAGCGTCAGGCGGGCGAGCAGCTTGAGGACCGGGGCCTTCGACGAGCCCTGGACGTCACGGGTGGCAGCGGTGCCGTAGGAGACGAGGGTGCCCCGGGCGGCGAGCAGGCGGTAGGAGGTGAGGATGCCCTCGCCGCCGATGTGGTCGAAGACCGCGTCGTACCCCTGCGGGGCGTGTCCGCGCAGCCGGTCCTCCAGGCCGGGGGCACGGTAGTCCACGGGGACGGCGCCCAGGGCGCGGACGGCGGCGTGGTGCCGGGCCGAGGCGGTGCCGACGACCCGGGCGCCGGCGATGCGGGCGAGCTGGACGAGGGTGGAGCCGACGCCGCCGTTCGCGCCGTGCACGAGGACGGTGTGGCCGGGGCGGACCTTCGCGAGGCGGTGGAGCATCTGCCAGGCGGTGATGCCGTTGACCACGAAGGTCTCCGCCTCGGCGGAGTCGACGGATTCGGGTACCTCGGTCAGGTCGCCGGCGTCGACGCTCACCTGGGTGGCCCAGGCCCCGGTCTTGGTCAGGACCGCGAAGCGCCGCCCCAGCAGTTCGCCCGGGACGCCCTCGCCCACGTCGACGGCTCGGCCGACGAGGTCGTAGCCGGGGACGAAGGGGAAGGGCGGCTGGTCGTAGTACTTGCCGCGGCGCATCTGCTGCTCGGCGAAGGAGACCCCGGCGGCCTCCATCGCCAGCACGACCTGTCCGGGACCGGCCG
>NZ_WYCT01000409.1 GCF_011008945.1 Streptomyces harenosi | reverse complement strand
TAGTGTTTCGGTGGTTATAGCGTAGGGGAAACGCCCGGTTACATTCCGAACCCGGAAGCTAAGCTCTACAGCGCCGATGGTACTGCAGGGGGGACCCTGTGGGAGAGTAGGACGCCGCCGAACAATTTTTTGGGAAAACCCCGCACCGATTGGTGCGGGGTTTTTCTGTTTTCCGGGGTTGGTTCGGGGGTTGGTTCGAGCGGCAGCGGGGCCGGCCGTGCCCCGCTTTCCGCGTCATAGGCGACCCGCCGCCTTCAGAGCGAGGTAGGCGTCGGAGAGAGCCGGAGCCAGGTCGTCGGGGAGGGCGTCGACGACCGTGACGCCGTGGCGGCGGAGCTGGTCCGCGGTGCGGTGCCGTTCGGCCTGGGCCTGGGCGGCGGCCGCGGCCTCGTACACCGCCTCGGTGCTTCCCCGGGCCTTCGCCATGCGGGCGACGTGCGGATCGGCCACCGAGGCCAGGAGGACCGTATGGCGCTGGGTGAGCTGGCCGAGGACGGGGAGCAGGCCCTCCTCGACCGGCGCGGCGTCGAGGGTGGTGAGAAGGACGATCAGCGAGCGGCGGGGAGCGGTCCGCACGGCCATCGCGGTGAGGCCCCGGGCGTCCGTTTCGACCAGCTCCGGTTCGAGCGGTGCCATCGCGTTGACCAGGGAGGGCAGGACGTCGCCTGCCGTACGGCCCTGGACGAGGGCGCGGACGCGGCGGTCGTAGGCGAGGAGGTCGACGCGGTCGCCGGCCCGGGAGGCGAGGGCCGCCAGCAACAGGGCGGCGTCCATCGAGGCGTCCAGGCGCGGCGCGTCGCCGACGCGGCCGGCCGAGGTGCGGCCGGTGTCCAGGACCAGCAGGATGTGGCGGTCGCGTTCGGGACGCCAGGTCCGTACCGCGACCGTGGACTGGCGGGCCGTCGCGCGCCAGTCGATGGAACGGGTGTCGTCGCCCGGGACGTACTCGCGCAGACTGTCGAACTCCGTTCCCTCGCCGCGGGTCAGGACGCTGGTGCGGCCGTCGAGTTCGCGCAGCCGGGCCAGCTTGGAGGGCAGATGCTTCCGGCTGGTGAAGGGCGGCAGGACCCGGATCGTCCAGGGCACCTCGTGGGTGCCCTGGCGGGAGAACAGGCCCAGCGGGCCGTAGGAGCGGACGGTGACGCGGTCGGCCCGGCGGTCGCCGCGGCGGGTCGGACGCAGCCGGGTGGTGACGCGGCGGCGTTCACCCGGCGGGATCGTGACCCGGTGGCGGGAGGCCACCTGCTCCGTGCCGGGCTGCCAGCTACTGGGCGGCCAGGCGTCGCGGAGACGGGCGCGCAGCGGGCGCCGGGACGGGTTGGCGATCGTGAGCGTGACGTCGGCGGTGTCGCCCAGGCGGACCGAGGTGTCGCCGGAACGGGTCAGGCGCAGGCGCCGAACCGGCGCCGCGAGGGCGTAGTCGCAGGCGCAGGCCAGGGCCAGGGGTGCGTTGACCGCGAGGATGCCGGTCCAGCCGGGTTCCCAGATGCCGACGGGGAGCGAGCCGAGTGCCGCGAGGAGCGCGGCGCGTCCGGTGAGCGCCATCAGCGGGGGACGGGGACGTGGGCGAGGATCGCGTTGATGACGGAGTCGGCTGTCACGCCCTCCATCTCGGCCTCGGGGCGGAGCTGCACGCGGTGGCGCAGGGTCGGCAGGGCGAGGGCTTTGACGTCGTCGGGGATGACGTAGTCGCGTCCGGTGAGCCAGGCCCAGGCGCGGGAGGTGGACAGCAGCGCGGTGGCGCCGCGCGGGGAGACGCCCAGGTTGAGGGAGGGGGATTCGCGGGTGGCGCGGCAGATGTCGACCACGTAGGCGGTGATCTCCGGGGAGACGGTGGTCTTGGCGATCGCGGCGCGGGCGGCTTCCAGGTCGGCGGCGCCGGCCACCGGGCGTACGCCGGCGGCGCGCAGGTCGCGCGGGTCGAAGCCGGCGGCGTGGCGGGTGAGGACGTCGATCTCGTCCTGGCGGGAGGGGAGGGGGACGGTGAGTTTGAGGAGGAAGCGGTCCAACTGGGCTTCCGGGAGGGGGTAGGTGCCCTCGTACTCGACCGGGTTCTGGGTGGCTGCCACCAGGAACGGGTCGGGCAGGGGGCGGGGGGTGCCGTCGACCGTGACCTGGCGTTCCTCCATGGCTTCGAGGAGGGACGACTGGGTCTTGGGGGGCGTGCGGTTGATCTCGTCGGCCAGGAGCAGGTTGGTGAAGACCGGGCCGGGCTGGAAGGAGAACTCCGCGGTGCGGGCGTCGTAGACGAGCGAGCCCGTCACATCGCTCGGCATGAGGTCGGGGGTGAACTGGACGCGCTTGGTGTCCAGTTCCAGGGCGGAGGCCAGGGCGCGGACGAGGAGGGTCTTGGCCACGCCGGGGACGCCTTCGAGGAGGACGTGACCGCGGCAGAGCAGGGCCACGACGAGGCCGGTCACCGCGGGATCCTGGCCGACCACGGCCTTGGCGATCTCGGCGCGCAGGGCTTCCAGGGCGGCGCGGGCGGCGTCCGCGTCCCCGGTCCGCCCGGCGTTGTCAGTGGTCGGGTCCATCATGGACGGCGTACCTCACTTTCGAGGGCGTCGAGTCGGTCGGCGAGGGTGATCAGGGCCGTGTCGTCGCTGGGCGGCGGGCCGAAGAGGAGGGTGTGCAGCCCCTGTCCGTCGCCGGGTCCGCCGCGCAGGTGGGCGGAGAGGGCGGGGAGCAGGGCCTCGGGCGCGTGCGCCTGGGACACGGGGATGCCTACGAGGGGGGCGAGGCGCGTGCGGGTGGCGGAACGAAGAGCGGTGGCGGCGCGGTCGCGGGCGTC
The DNA here is from genome assembly GCF_011008945.1 of Streptomyces harenosi. Lineage (GTDB taxonomy): Bacteria > Actinomycetota > Actinomycetes > Streptomycetales > Streptomycetaceae > Streptomyces > Streptomyces harenosi. The sequence continues at coordinate 2,819 of NZ_WYCT01000409.1, read as the reverse complement.
CGCGGCGCGGTAGAGGCGGGCGCGGCCCTCGACGGTTTCGGAGGCGCGGACCGCGACGGGAAGCTTCTCGGGCACCAGGGGGCCGAGCCGGCGTGCCCGCCACAGGGCGGCGAGGGCTGCCGCGATGAACAGTTGCAGAGTGCCCCAGAGCCAGCCCGGGGGGAGCAGGTCGAAGATGTCGCGCTGGTCGTCCGGGGAGACGGCCGAGGCGTCGGAGAGCGAGGGGAGGTACCAGACCAGATGGGGGCGGGAGCCGAGGAGCTGGAGGGCGAGCGAGGCGTTGCCCTGCTCGTCGAGGCGGTCGTTGAGGAGGATGTCGGGCGCGCCGAGGACGACGGTGTCGCCGCCTTCGGAGGTGTCGGGGAGACGCAGCAGGGTGGCCAGGCGCTGGCTGGGGTAGCAGGCGTCGGCGCCCAGGTGGGTGGTGGTGTAGCGGACGCCGCCGGTGTCGGCGGAGCCGGCGCGGCGGGCGGCGGGCAGCTCGCAGCGGGGGGACAGGGTCGAGTCGGGGCTGGTGGCGGGGTCCGCGGTGACGCCGGGGGCGAGCCGTTCGACGGACGGGCTGCCGGGGGCCACGAGGACGGTGCGGCCGCCGGAGCCGGCGGCCGCCGAGCGCAGCTCGTCCTGCTGGCGTGGCGTCAGGAGGTCGGGGACGGCGACCAGGAGGGTGGTGTCGCGGCCGGCCGCGGCGCGGGCTTCGCCGAGGGTGGTGACGACGCGGGTGGTCACGCCGCGGTCGGCGAGGAGTTCGGCGACGGCGCGGCTGCCGCGGGGGTCGGCGGAGCGCGGATCGAGCTCGCCGTGCCGGGCGTCGGAGCGGACGACGGCGATCGCGACGGCCCCGGCGAGCAGCACGAGGACGGCGAGGACGATGCCTCGGGTACGGGTCCACACCTGGCGAGCGGTGGGCGAGGCCGAGGTGGACGGGAGCGTGGCCTCGGTGGTCATCCGGCGGCTCCGGGGTGGCCGTGGTGGCCGTGGTGGTCCGTGCTGTGGGCGCCGGCGCCGGTGGGCTGCGGTGTGGTGCGTTCCAGGTCGCGGTCCAGGCCGGCCAGGCGCCGGTACGACTGTTCCGTCGCCGTCCGGCCGCCGTACGTCACGTCGTCGAAGTCGCGGGCGGCGGCGCGCAGCCGGTCGGCGTGGGCGGGCAGGGCGCGGCCGGCTTCACCGGCGGCCTCGTCGGCGGTGCGGCCGGGGCGGACGTCGAGGAGGGCGCGTTCCTCCAGGGCGCGGACGAGGGCCCGCATGCGTTCCTGGACGGCCTGGTTCCAGTGGCCCAGGGCGGCGTGCGCCTCGGCGGCGGCGCGGTGTTCGGCGGCGCGGCGGGGGCGGTCGTCGAACACGGTGGCGGAGGAGGCGGGCCGGCGGCGGGGGGTGCCCAGGCGCCACCACAGGGCGCCGAGCACCGCGGCGACGGCCAGGACGACGACGACCAGGCCGAGTGCTCCTCCGGGGGTCGCGCCGGAGGCGGTGCCGAAGAGATCGTCGACCCACTCCCAGAAGGCGCGCAGGGCCCGCTGGAACCAGCTCGGGTCGTTCTCGTGGTACATGCGTTTGGACAGCTCGCGCCGTGCCGCCTCCCGCGCGGGGTCGCGCGGGACGGTCAGCGGCGGCTCGTCGCCGGAGCGCGGCAGCGCGCGTACGGAGACGTCGCCGGCGCGCAGCGACGTCCGTACGGCCGCGCGCGGCAGCACCTCTGTGAGAACTCCCCCCGCCCGGATCACCGCATCAGCCTCCCGGAGTGGCGCCGGGGGCGCCGGGGCCCTGGACGCCGGCGGCGCGGGCCAGTTCCAGGTCGAGGGCCTCGCGGCGGATGCGCTGGTCGATGTAGAGGAGCACGGTGACGCCCGCGGTGATCGGCAGGGTGATCACGGAGCCGATCACCGAGCCGATGCCGGTGATGACGAGGAACGTCCAGCCCCGCGTGCCGGTGCCCTCGACGAAGCCGGAGAGCCCGTCGCTGCCGAGGGCGGCGGCGAGGAACGTGAAGGGGATGACGATGATCGACGCGACGACGTTCGTGATGATCACCGCGAGGAGCTGGATCCCGAAGACGCGCCACCAGGAGCCGCGGACCAGCTTGACGGAGCGGGTCAGCGCCTTCTTGATCCCTTGCTTCTCCAGCATCAGGGCCGGCGAGGCGAGGGAGAAGCGGATCATCAGCCACAGGCAGAGCACGGTGGCGGCGAGCACGCCCAGGATGGTGAGGGCGACGCCGAGACCGCCGCCCACGGTGACGGCCACCAGGGTGCCGGGCACGAATCCGGCGGCGACGATCGCGGCGGTGATGAGCAGCAGCAGGAGGATCAGGCCGAACAGCGGGAGCACGCGCGGGCGGGCGTCCCGCCAGGCCTCGCCGGTGGTCACCGGTTTGCCGAGCACGGCGCGGCTGGTGACGGTGGTGAGCAGGGCGGTCGCCACGACCGTGCCGATGAGGCCGATCAGGGAGACGACGCCGAGGCCGAGCATGACGTCGGTCAGGGCGCGGATCACCTCGTCGAACGTGGCGCTCGGGTCGTCGAGGGTGCCGGTCGTGGTGTCGTCCAGGACGAGGCCCTGGAACAGTACGACGACGAGCTCGGTGACGACGGCGACGGTCAGGGCGATGCCGAGGACGGTGCGCCAGTAGGTACGCATGGTGGAGACGGCGCCGTCGAGGATCTCGCCCACGCCGAGCGGGCGCAGCGGGATCACGCCGGGCTTGGCCGCGGGCGGGGGACCGCCCCAGCCTCCCCAGCCGCCGTAGGGGCCCGGGGTTCCGTATCCGCCGCCGGGCGGGCCGTACCCGCCGGGGTGGCCGGGGCCGCCCGCGGGGCCGC
>NZ_WYCT01000408.1 GCF_011008945.1 Streptomyces harenosi | reverse complement strand
ACAGGGGCCGGGGGCCGCGGCGCGGGCGAGGCGGGCGGCCACGTGGCGGATGAAGTGCTGGAGGTCGGCGCAGTACACGGAGGGGTTGCGAAAGCCGTGCCCGGCGCGGTAGCGGTGCGCGTAGTGGCCGCCTCCGCAGACCCGCAGCAGCGGGCAGGCCCGGCACTGCGGGGCGAGGGCCGCCGCGCCCGTCTGCCGGGCGGCCACACCGGGGTGCCGCAGCGCCTCGTCGAAGGAGTTCCGGAAGACGTCCAGGCCGGTCCGCGCGGCGCCGGGGTAGGCCGACTTGAGCGAGTCGACCTGCTCGATCGAGCCGTCGGTCTCCACCACGACCGCGTCGAAGGGCGCCAGCCCCAGCGCCTCGGTGGCCGCCGGGAGTCCCAGCAGCAGCGCCACGCACTCCTCGAAGAGCCGTATCCGGACCTCCCTGCGGTCCGCCGCCCACCAGCGGTCGAAGACGGCGCAGAGCCAGGCGCCGTAGCGGACGCCGCCCAGGTGCGGCGGGGGCGCGGACCAGTTGCCGTGCGGCAGCAGCAGGTGGAGGGCGGGCGGGCGCAGGGCGAGGAGCGACTCGTAGGTCCCCACCGGGTCCAGGGCCGGGTCGACGACGGTGAGGATGCCCGCGTACGACTCCGGGAAGCGCGCGGCGGTCAGGCGGGCACCGTGTGCGGCGGCGGGCCAGGAGGGGCGGCCCGCGTGGTCGACGCGCCGCCTGTTGTGCGCGGCGGTGCCCCCGTCGAGGCTGATGCCGACGCGGATGCCGGCGCCGGACAGGACCGCGAGGCGCTCCTCGGTCAGCAGGGTGCCGTTGGTCTGGACGGTGGCGTGGACCGCGCAGTCGCCGGGGACGCGCTCGCGCACCCGGGCGGCGAAGCGGGCGAGGGTGCCGGCGCCCGCGAGGAGGGGCTCGCCCCCGTGCAGCACCAGGGAGAGGGCGGGCAGCGCGTGGGCGCGGGCGTGCTCGGCGATGCGCGCGGCGGTGCGGTCCAGGACCTCGGGGCCGGCGGCGGCGGGGCGGGAGCGCCAGGTGGTGTCGGGGCCCTCGTAGAGGTAGCAGTAGGTGCACGCCAGGTTGCAGCGTCCGTGCGCCTTGACGATGAACTGCCGGAACGGGACGGCGGCCCCGGGCCGCGCCGCCCGGCCGGGGAGTGCGGGATGCGGATCGGTGGCTGCTTCTCCCGACACTCCAGCACCCCCATGCCGTACGGCCCGCGCTGCCGCGGCACCCGTGCCACGGGGCGGCGCCGCACGGGGCCGCATCCCCGTGCGGCACCCGGCCGAAACGCGGGGCGATCAGACTTGTCCGAAGGATCGACCAAAAGCGATCGAAAATGGTCGTCGGGTGACCGTCAGCGTGTCATTTCCGACGGTCTGCCGTGTCGGCGCCCGAGACGCGGGAGACCTCCTGGACAGGTGACGCGGGAGAGGCCGGTGGCGGCGGTGACACCGCTTCTGTCCCGGTGGCCCGGTGTCCCGGATACCGCGGCGGCGTCAGGTGCCCGGTTCAGAAGGAGTTGTCGAAGCCCCAGAGCATCTCGCTCTGCTCGGCCGCCCTGGCCCGCAGTTCGCCCACCACCTCGCGCAGCACCGGGTGTTCGATGGAGCCGAGCTCCGCCAGATCCAGGGCCAGCAGGTCCGGCAGCGGCTCCGCGGGACACGGGGCCGCCGCCGGCGGCGGCTCCCCGGACGACGCGGCGGGCGCCGCCGGCGGCCAGGACTCGTTCCGTGCTTCCATACCCCGTTCCCCTCTCCCTGCCGTGTCGGGCCTCGGCCCCCGTCTCACTCCAGCGCGGCCAGCCGCTGCGCCGTCTGCCCCGCGGTCGGCTCGCCCGTGCCCAGGGTGCCGTCCGGCAGCCGCGCCCACTGCGCCTGGGCCGCCCGGTAGGCGTCCCGGGCGGCGCGGGGGCGGCCGGCCGCTTCGTAGGACATACCCCGCCAGTGGTGGGCCTGCGCGGCCAGCTCCACGGACTCCTGGCGCCGCCGTTCCGTCTCGGCCTCCTCCTCCGCCCTGCGGGCCGACTCGGCGGCGGCCCGGAAGGCGTCGACCGCCACGTCCAGGCGCGTCGCGCGGCCCAGGCTGCGGTACGCCTCGTACTGGGCCTGCCCGAGTTCCAGCCGGCACCGGGCGGCCAGCAGCGGGTCGTCCGCGTCGGCCGCCGCCAGCCCGAAGAGGTACTCGGCCTCCCGCAGGTCCACCCGGTCCCCGCGCGCCCCGTACCGCAGCATCAGCGCCCGCCCGAGCAGCAGCAGCCGGCGGGCCAGGCGGCGGCTGCCCGCCGGGGTCTCCATCCGGCAGTCCCGCAGCACCCGGATGGCCCGGGACAACCGCTCCCGGGACCGCTCGCCGGTCTCCAGCCCGGCGAGCCTCAGCAGCGCCTCCCCCCATTCGGCGAGCACGTCGGCGTGGGTGGGCGCGTCGCGCGGCAGCCGCTGCGCGGCCTGCGCGAAACGGTCGGCGGCGCGCTGGAGTTCGGCCGGCTCCCCCGACTCGGCGTGGCGCGCGACGGCGATGCGCCCGGCGCGGACCAGCAGGGCCGCGCGCTGCCCCTGCTCCCGTACCGCGGCGAGGGCCTCGTCGACCCGCGCCTGGGCCACCTCCAGCGGGCCGCCCGCGCCCAGCAGCGCGTCGGCCAGGTCGGTCAGGATCCGCACCCGGGCGCGGACCGACTCGGCGGTGTCCCGCCGGTCGCCGGTCTCCAGGGCGGTGGCGAGCGACCGGGCGGCCTGCTCGGCGTACAGGCGGGCCTGGGCCGGGTCGGCGGTGACCTCCGACAGGCGCAGCAGCATCCGGCCGTGGGCCAGGGGCAGTCCGGGCGGCCGGGCGTCCCGGTCGGGCCAGGCGTCGGCGAACGCCTCCAGCATGCCGACCGCGCCTTGCAGGAGGGCGCTGTCGCCGCCCAGGCGCCACTGCGCCTCCAGGGCGCCGACCCGTTCCAGGGTGAGCCGCAGCGCCTCCTCGTCGTCGAGGCCGGGTGCGGCGCAGGCCACCGCGTACTCCCGGTCGGCGCGGCGCAGCAGTTCCAGCGCGCCGGGCCGGTCGCCGCGGCGGCGGGCGTCGGTGGCCGCGGCGTGCAGCACGCGCGCGAGGACGGCGCGTTCGCGCAGCGCGCGGGGGTGCGCGGCGGCGCGTTCGGCGGCCCGCTCCGCCTCCTGCAGCAGGGCCGCCCCGCCCTGCACCTCCCACAGCCGCAGGGTGCAGTGCGCGTACTCGGCCCACAGCCGCGGGTCCGCGCCGGGCGGGCGTTCGTGTCCGGTGGCGCCGCGCAGGAGCTGCACCGCGTCGATCACGTCCTGGATCATGCCCTCGGCGTCGAACCGGGCGAGCAGCGCGCGGGCCCGGGTGACCGCCCGGTGCGGGGGCCGTTCCGCGGCGGGCCGCGCGTCCGTCCGGCCGCCGTCGTACGGGGCGAACCGCTCGGGCAGCGGCATGAACCGCTCCAGCACCCGGGCCGCGATCTCGGCGAAGGGCTGCGGGACCGGATCGCCCCCGCCGTTGCCGCCGGTCCCGCCCATCTCGCCGGTGTCGCCGGTGCCGTGGGTGCGGGGGCGTCCCGAGCCGGCGTCGCCGAGCTGGGCCAGGGCGAGGGCGGGGAAGTTGGGGCCGCCCTTGCCGAAGCGCTGCTCTATGTACTCCGAACAGTGCTTGAGCACGAGCATGGCCTCGTCCCGGCCGAGGCGGGACAGCAGGGCGTCCCGTACGTCGGGTTCGATCTCGTACCAGTGGGTGCCGTCGCCGTGGTCGGCGCCGGCCCGGGTGACCAGGCCGCCGACCAGGACCTCGGCGAGTTCGGCGGGACCGGAGTCGGGGAGCATGGTGCGCTGCACCAACTGCATCACCGGCAGGGACAGCGGGGCCGCCGCGAGGTAGACGGCCAGGCGCCCGGCGGCCGGGGAGGCGCCGGAGCTGAACCGGCTGACCCGCTCGAACGGCGTCCGCTGCCGGTCGGGGCGCGCGGCCGGGGCGGGCGGCTGGTCGGCACGGACCCAGCCCACGGCGCCCGGCACCGGCCCGGCTCCGGCCCCGGACAGCAGGCGCGCCCAGGAGCCGAGGGCGACCGGCTCGGGCGGCAGCACCGGCACCGGCACCGCGCCCCGGCGGGCCTCGGCCGGCACCCCGGCGGCGGTGCGCACCCGCAGCGCGGCGGCGCCGCCCAGGGCCTCGCCCCGGGAGAGCTCGCCGAAGGTGACCGGGAGCCGGGTGCGGTTCCACATGCGCTGCGGCAGCGGCTGGAGCACGGCGATGGGACCCTGCCGGGTGAGGTGGTGCAGGAGCCGGTGGGCGTGGCCGCTGTGCCACAGCGGGCCCGCGCAGTCGCTGACCAGCACGACGATGCGGCGTCCGGTCGGGTCGCTGAGCCGGTCCGCCGAGTGCAGCGGCGCGGCGTACGCGTCGGGGCTGCGGCTGACGGCCGGGGCGCCGCCCGGGTCCTGGTGCAGATGGCTGACCTGGATGTCGCAGAAGGCGCCGAGCTGGGAGAACACCTGTTCCAGTTCGGTGAACAGGCGGTCCCACACGCGCATCGAGGACGAGGCGTCCATCACCAGGTGCAACCGCGCGTCGCCGCGCAGCACATGACGGCGCACCGGCAGGATCAGCCCGCCGGCCTCGGCGCTCGCCTCCGCCGTCGCGACCTCGTCGAGTTCGGTGCGCCGCGGCGGGGCGGCGCTGCGGTAGCCCTGCAACGGGCGCAGCGCCCGCTGGAGTTCCAGGGGTGCGGGCAGGACGGGGGCGGCCCAGCTCCAGGTGGATGCACCGGCGCATCAGCGGTGCCGGGAAGTCGCGTTCGCCGTTGCTGGTGAGCACGACGAACGGGAAGGCGCGGCAGCGCACCCGGCCGTCGCGCACCCGGACCTTCACCCCGTCGGCGGTGAGCACCTCCGCCTCGCCGTCCGGCAGCCGGTCGGCGATGCGCTCCAGTTCGGGGATGGCGAACTCGCCCTCCTCCAACACGTTGAGCAGGTCGTTGGGCAGGTCGATGTCGCTCTTGTCCAGCTCGTCGATGAGCAGCACGCGCGGGGTGTCGGAGGGCAGCAGCGCGGTGCCGAGGGGGCCGAGCCGGATGTAGCTGCCGATGCCCTCGACCGCGCCGGGCGATCCGGCGGCCGCGCCGTAGCCGCCCTGCGCGGCGATCTGCACGTCCTGCAGGCGGGCGATGGCGTCGTAGTGGTAGAGGCCGTCCTGGAGGGTGGAGCGGCTGACGATGGACCAGCGCAGCACCGTGCCCAGGCCCAGCTCGTACGCCACCGAGTGGGCCAGGGTGCTCTTGCCCGCGCCGGGGCTGCCGGTGACGAGCAGGGGGCGACGCAGGTACAGCGCCGCGTTGATCATCTCCAGCTCCTCGGCACCGGGGCGGTGCAGCTCGGCCAGGTGCCGGTGGGCCCCGAGCCTGCGGTCCTCGGAGCCGTCGCCCGAGCCCGCTGCGGCGTCCCGGCCGGAGAAGTCCCGCCAGGGGGGAGGATCGGGCAGCCGTTCGATGCCGTCGTGCGGTTCGCCCGCGCCCCGGTAGATGAGCCACTCGCTGGATTCGGTCATGTTCCGGTCCTCGTCGTCACTCGTCCGCTGGGCCCTGTCGTGGTGCTCGTCGTACTCCCGCCGTCCGTCCGGGCAAGGACCCGCGCCGCACCCGGTACGGGGCCGCGGGCCGGCCCGGCGGCTGTCTCTTATACACCTCTGACGCTGCCGACGAAGCTAGAAGCGTAGAT
>NZ_WYCT01000407.1 GCF_011008945.1 Streptomyces harenosi | reverse complement strand
GCCCCGCACCGGCACCGCGTCATGGGACGGGACGGCCCGCGATGGCTCCCCGCCCCGCCGGGCGGCCGTCCGTGATGCCCAACTTCCGCATCGTAGACCGGATTTCACGTTTTCTTCACCGCCCCCGGGGTGCCGCCGCCTTAGGGATACATGTGTAAGCTAACAATCGTTAGCCAATCCCTTTCCCCCACAAGGAGCGGCATGCCCACCCCGGCACCCTTCCCCCCGCTGCCCGTCAAGCCGCCGTCCGGCTGCCCCTTCGACCCGCCCGAGGGCCTGGCCCGGCTGCGTCTGGAGGAGCCGCTGTCCAAGGTCACGCTCGACGACGGCAGTTGGGCATGGCTCGCCACGCGCTACGCGGACGTCCGGGCGATCCTCGGCGACCAGCGTTTCAGCTCCGACACCTCCACCCCCGGCTATCCGGTCAGCGGCATGACCGGCGGCAGCCCCCGCCCGGACGCCGCGCGCGGCTTCATCCGCATGGACCCGCCGGAGCACACCCGGCTGCGCCGCATGGTCACCCGCGACTTCATGGTCAAGCGGGTCGAGGCACTGCGCCCCACCCTCCAGCGCCTGACCGACGAACTGTGCGACGAGATGGAGCGCGTCGACCGCTCCGAGCACCCCGTCGACCTCGTCCAGGCCCTGGCGCTGCCGCTGCCCTCGCTCGCCATCAGCCTGCTGCTCGGCGTCCCCTACGAGGACCACGACACCTTCCAGCGGCTGACCGGCACCCTGCTGTCGCGCGAGACCGGCGAGGAGGTCCGCGGCCCCGCGCGCGCCGAACTCCTCGCCTACATCGACGGCTTGGTGCGCGCCAAGGTGGCCGAGCCGGGCGACGACATCATCAGCCGGCTCGCCACCGAGCAGCACGCCCGGGGCGAGCTGACCCACGAGGACCTCATCGCCTTCGCGGTACTGCTGCTGGTCGCCGGGCACGAGACGACCGCCAACATGATCGGGCTGAGCGCCCTGTCCCTCATGCTCGACCCCGAGACGGCCGGCCGGCTGCGCGAGGACCCCTCCCTCGTCCGCGGCGCGGTCGAGGAACTGCTGCGCTTCCACAGCATCATCCGCAACGGCCCCCGCCGCGCCGCCCTGGAGGACGTCGAGGTCGGCGGCGAGCTCATCCGCAAGGGCGAGGGCGTCATCGTCGCCGTGCCCTCCGCCAACCGCGACGAGGACGTCTTCCCCGACGCCGGCCGGCTGGACATCACCCGTCCCAACGCCCAGCACCACGTGGCCTTCGGCTACGGCATCCACCAGTGCCTCGGGCAGGCGCTGGCCCGCGCCGAGCTCCAGATCGTCATCACCACGCTGCTGCGCCGCTTCCCGGCGATGCGCCCCGCCGTGCCGGTGGAGGAGATCCCCTTCCGCACCGACATGGTCATCTACGGCTGCCACGCCCTGCCGGTCACCTGGTGACCGCGGCCCCGCGCCATCCCCTCACCCCCCACCTTTCTCTGTCCCGAGGAGTCCCCTCATGAACATCACCGTCGACGAGTCGAAGTGCTGCGGCGCCGGCCAGTGCGTCCTGGTGGCCCCGGACGTCTTCGACCAGCGCGACGAGGACGGCATCGTCGTCCTGCTCGACGCCACGCCGGAGCCCGGCCTGCACGCCGCCGTCCGTGACGCCGCCACCATCTGCCCGGCCGCGGCCATCCAGGTCCACGAATGAGCGCCGCCGGCCCTCGCATCGCCGTGATCGGCGCGTCGGCGGCCGGACTCGCCGCGGCCGAGGGGCTGCGCCGCCTGGGCTGGGACGGCGTGATCACCGTCGTCGGCGACGAGCCGCACCCGCCGTACGACCGGCCGCCGCTGTCCAAGCAGGTGCTGTCCGGCGCCTGGCCGCCCGAGCGCACCGCGCTGCGTGACGCCGGCCGGCTCGCCGGCCTCGGGCTCGACCTGCGGCTGGGCACCCGGGCCGTCGCCTACGACCCGGCGCGGCGCGAGGTCACGCTGGACGACGGCGAGCGCACCGTCCTGGAGTGCGCGGGCGTCGTCGCCGCCACCGGGGTGCGCCCCCGCACCCTGCCCGGCACCGAGGGCGTCGAGGGCGTACACGTGCTGCGCACCCTCCAGGACGCCCTCGCCCTGCGGCGGCGGCTCGCCGAGCCGGGCCGCCGGCTCGCGGTCGTCGGCAGCGGGGTGCTCGGCGCCGAGGCCGCCGCCGTGGCCCGCGGGCTCGGGCACGAGGTGGCGCTCATCGGCGCCCAGGACACGCCCATGGAACGGGTCCTGGGCCGCGAGGTCGGCGCGCTGCTCGCCGGGGTCCACCGCGACCACGGCGTCACCCTGTACCCGGGCCGCACGGTCACCGGGATCGCCGTGGACGGCGGGCGGGCGAGGGGAGTCCGGCTCGCCGACGGGGCCTTCGTGGAGGCCGACGACGTCCTGGTCGCCATCGGCTCCGAACCGGCCGTCGACTGGCTGCGCGGCCCCGCCGCCCCGGACCTGTCCGACGGCCTGGGCTGCGACCGCTACTGCGCCGCCGCGCCCGGCCTGTACGGCGCCGGTGACGTCGCCCGCTGGTACCACGTGGGCCTGGGGCGGCACATCCGGATCGAGCACCGGATGAACGCCGGGGAACAGGGGCTGGCCGCCGCCCGCAACCTCCTGGCCGAACTGGACGGCGAACGCTTCGGGCAGCGCAGCCCGTTCGAACCGGTCCCGTACTTCTGGTCCGACCAGTACGACCTGAAGCTGCACGCCTACGGCATCCTCGCCGGCGCCGTGCGGACCGAGGTGCTGCGCCTGGGCGGGGACCCGCTGCGGCTGGCCGCGCTGTACGGCGACGCGGACCGCGTCACCGGCGTTCTGGGCATCGGGCTGACGCCCCGTCAGGCGCGTTCCCTGCGGCCGCTGGCCGCCGCTCCCGGCACCTGGCAGGAGGCCCTCGCACGGCTCCGGGAGACGGTCGCCGCCTGAGCCGCGCCACCCCCTGCCGCCCTCGGCCACGGCCCCGGGCGCCCCGGTCCTTCCGGAGCGCCCGGGGCCGCTCGCGTGTGTCCGGCCGGCCCACAGGGGCCGCGTGCGCACGCGCACACGCGGCCGGGGAGCGCCGGCCGGTGACCGGCGGTCGGACCGGGGGGATGTGTTTCGGACCGGGTTTAACGATTTCCGGACGGAAGAGGAGCTATGCCTTTCGAGCGACTCTCAAGTTGATCGAAAATGTGCGAGAAAGATGAGACACGACTTATTGCGTGATGCGGCTCAGGACCCCGCTCACGTTCAATACCTCGTGACATCCCCGGGCCTGGCGGCCGTTGGCCGGTGTGCCCGGCTTCTCGCACGTCACTTCGATGGTCACCGTGTCGTTCTCGGGGATCTTGATGGGGGTCACCCAGTGGTAGTCCTGGTTGCGGAAGGTCTCCAGCGCGATCGTGGTGATCTTCCGGTCCCCGAAGCTGATCGTCAGCACCCCCTCGTCGCCCTGGAAGTTGGCCACGACGATGTCCGTCACCTGGAACACGCTGTCCCGGGGCACCTGGTAGGTGCCGGTCTCGGTCCGTCCGGTGGACGTCTCCAGGTCGATGGTGGCCGAGCTCTGCTGGCCGGGGCCGAGGGCACGGCCCGCGCCGTCCACGGAGCCGCCCGGTCCGGTCGCCGTGCCGCCCGCGTCCGGTCCCGCCGCCGTGCCGGCGCCCGCACCGGTCTCCTGCCCGCCGGCCCCGGTGCCGGCGCCACCACCGCGCCCGGTGCCCGGAGTCTGCCCGGCCTCACCCTCGGCCGGGGCGGGCCGGGGCTGGACGGCCTCGGTGGCGGCCTCCTCGGCGGCGCTGCGCACAGCGGGGCGCACCAGGGTGAACCAGGCAAGCAGCAGCGCGATCAGCGCGGCGAGCACGATGAGCAGCCACCGCGGGAAGATCGGGATCTGGACGAACTCCGCGTCGAGCGGCGGCCGGACGGCGACCGGGTCCTGCGGCGTCTCCTCCCCGTCCTCGGTCCGCTCGGCGGCGTCCACGGTGAAGGGCCACACCACCGGTGCGCCGAACCACACCGGCGCGCCCCGGCGGACGCGCAGGCCCGCCTCCGCCGACTCCCCCGGTTCGAGCCCGCGCTCCGCCGGGGTGAAGGCGAACCCGAGTTCGTCACCGGCCTGGCCGGGGGTGAAGCCCACCCGTACCGGCGTGTTCCCCTGGTTGCGCACCGCCAGCCGGTAGCGGCCGCGCAGCCAGCCGCGCCGACGGCGGGGGGCCAGCTCGGCGTGCAGCTCGTGGAACGCCTCGACCGTCACGGTGGTCTCGAGGACGCGTACGGACTCGGGGTGCTCCGCCGGAAGGACGCGCACCCCGAGGGCCACCTCGCCGGCCCGGATCTCCGGGGACCGGGGCGGCTCCAGACGGATCGTCACCGTCTCGGAGGTGCCCGGATACAGGGAGACCCGCGCGGGTTCCACGGTGGCCCAGGAAGCGCAGTCCCCGACGACCTCCAAGGCGTACGCCTCGACGATGTCGCTGTCGTTGCGGACCGTCACCGTGGTCACGGCCGTAGCGCCGGGTGCCACCGTGACGGCCGGGATGTCGAGGCCGGGCGCGCCGGCGCCGGAAGAGGCTGCAGAAGGCGTCACACCGTCACGGTAGGACCGTGCCCCGGGGCTCAACGAGGAGCGCGAGGGCAACATCCGGGCAGTCGAGATGCCCGGGAAGTCATGTCCGACTTCATGGCGGGCCGGAGTCGGTGACGGCGCGCACCGCCGCGCGCGTGCCGCACGCGGTCGGGTGCGCCGTCACCGGCTTCCGGCCTGGAGATCACGAGACAGGTAACTCCCCATGAACGCTCCAGAAGAAGCGAACCGGGTCGCGTCCGCCGACCCCTCCCCGATACCCGCTCCGGCCCGCACCACACGCTGGACGCCCCGGAACGGCCGTCCGGACCGGGTGACCGTGGCCGTCCACGCCGCCGACGAGATTCTGCGCGTGGGCGTGGTCCAGCAGTTGCGCCCCTGTCCGGAGGTGGAGCTGCTCGACGGCGCCGACGCGGAGCGGGCCCAGGCGACGCTGGTGGTGGTCGACGGCGTCGACGACGACGTGGCGGCCCTGCTGCACCGGCTGCGGCGCAACACCGCCACCCGCACGGGACTCGTGGTGGGCTCCCTCGGGTCCGGGTCGCTGCAACGCGTCCTCGAGTGCGGCGTGGCGGCGGTGCTGCGACGCGGCGAGGCCGACCAGGACCGCCTGCTCCACCTGGTCCTGGCGATGGCCAACGGCGAGGGGGTGCTGCCCGGCGACCTGCTCGGCAAGCTGCTCACCCACGTGGGCAGCCTCCAGCGCTCCACGCCCGACACCCGGGGGCTGTCGCTGTCCACGCTGACCACCCGGGAGGCGGAGATGCTGCGCCTGGTGTCGGAGGGCCTGGACACCGCGGAGATCGCCCGCAAGACCTCGTACTCCGAACGGACCGTCAAGAACGTGCTGCACGAGATCATCACCCGGCTGCACCTGCGCAACCGGGCCCACGCGGTCGGCTACGCGCTGCGCAACGACCTGATCTGACGGCCTGGCCGTCCCCACCGGTCCGGGCGGCGGCGCACGCCGCCGGGGCGGCCGGGGACACCGCCGGGGGCGGCCGGGCAGGGCGCGCGGGACCGCCGGTGCCGGGCCCTGCCCGGCACCGGCGGCCGGCGCCCGGAGCGGGCCGCGCGGGCCGGCCGGGGACCCGGCGCTGCCCGAACGCGCACCCCGCGCTTCCCCCAGGTACGGCCC
>NZ_WYCT01000406.1 GCF_011008945.1 Streptomyces harenosi | reverse complement strand
GGCGGGGGCTGCCCCTCGGGGGGTTCCAGGTGCCCCAGGCGCCTCGGGCGCCCGGGCTGCCCCGCACCGGCCCCCTCGGCGGGTTCCGTTCCGCCGGGCGGCCGCGGGGCGGGACGGAACCCCCCGGGCCGCCGCGCGGCGGGTCCACGGCCGGGCGGGCCCGTGGCGGGCCCGGAGGCAGCGGCGCCCTCCCGCCCCGCTCCGGCCGGGGTCCGCGCCAGCTCCGGGGAGGCGGTGTCCAGCGGCACCGACCAGGACCGCACGAGGCCCAACTGCACGGCCTGGCGCGGCAGTACGGCGTCCAGCAGCCAGTCCGCGGCGACCCGCACCCGGTTCCCGGGCATCGCCGCGAGGTGGTAGCCGCGGGTGACCGCTCCCGCCGCCGGGCCGGACAGGGCGACGCCGAGCGGGTTGGCGGCGGCCTTGGCGCCGCCCAGGTCCACCACGAAGCCGAGGTCGCGATGGCGGTAGGGGCGCCGCCGGGCGCCTTCCAGCCCGAGGGAGGCCGCGACGTTGTGGGCGCACACCTTGCCGTGCCGCCAGGCGTGCTGCGCGGTCATCGGCGTGTACCGGCCGGGCTTGCCGAGGTCGGGCACCGCGGCCACGTCACCGCAGGCGAACAGCTCGGGGCGGCCGGGGACCTGGAGGTAGGGGTCGACGAGCAGCCGGCCGCGCTCCGTGGGCAGCCCGAGGGACTCCACGAGCGGGTCGGGCCGCACGCCGACGCACCACACCAGGGTGCGGGTGCGGACGAACTCGCCGTCGGTGAGCAGCACCCCGTCCCGGGTGGCCTCCTTCACGGAGGTGCCCATCCGCACCTCGACGCCCCGCTGCCGCAGGACCCGGTCGGCGGTGGCCGACAGTCTCCCGTCCATCTCGGGCAGCACGCGGGGCGCGACGTCCAGCAGCATCCAGCGGGGCCGCAGACCGCCGCGCAGGGGCCGCCCGCGGACCTGCGCGTCGGTGAACATCTGGCCGTGCGCGGCGACCTCCGTACCGGTGTATCCGGCGCCGACCACCACGAAGGTGCACCGGGCGGCGTCCTGCGCCGGGTCGCCGCCCGCGGCGGCCAGCTCCACCTGCCGGGTGACGTGGTCGCGCAGGTACAGCGCCTCCGGCAGCCCCCGGAAGCCGTGCGCGTGCTCGGCGACGCCGGGGACGGGCAGCAGCTTGTTGACGCTGCCGGCGGCGAGCACCAGCCGGTCGTAGCGCAGGGTGCCGTCCTGTCCCTCGGGGTCCGTGTAGTGCACGGTGCGGCCGTCGGGGTCGATGCGGCCGGCCTCCCCCAGCACCAGCCGTACGTGCGGCAGGGTGGCCGCCAGGGACACCGTGACCCGGCGCGGTTCGAGTATCCCGGCGGCGACCTGGGGCAGCAGCGGCAGGTACAGGAAGTAGTCGGTGGGGTTCAGCAGGGTGATGTCGGCCTGGCGCCGGGTGAGCCGGGACAGGGTGCGGGCCGTCCGGTACCCGGCGAAGCCGGCACCGACGATCACGATGCGGGGTCGGCTCACGGTCTCGCCTCCGGGCTGTCGCGTACCTGGAGCCTTCCGCGTCCCCCTGACCAGGGCGGCCAAACGTCGGCCGGGGCCCGCCCCGGGGCCGGCCGGCGGTTTCCGGACCGGTCCGCGGGTAACCCGGGGCGGGAGACACACCCCCCACGCCCCGGAGGCAGACCCCCATGCCCGAGTACGGCTACTTCCTCTCCTGCGAGCAGCACGGGCCCGCCGAGCTGCTGGAGCAGGCGCGCATGGCCGAGCAGGCCGGTTTCCAGGCGCTGTGGATCTCCGACCACTACCACCCGTGGAACGACGCGCAGGGCCAGAGCCCGTTCGTGTGGTCGGTGATCGGCGCGCTCTCCGAGGCGGTGTCCCTGCCGATCGAGACGGCGGTGACCTGCCCGACCGTGCGCGTCCACCCGGCGGTGGTGGCACAGGCCGCGGCGACCAGCGCGGTGATGACCGGCGGCCGCTTCCGGCTCGGTGTCGGCACCGGCGAGGCGCTCAACGAGCACATCGTCGGCCACACCTGGCCGCCCGCGCATGTGCGTCTGGAGATGCTGGAGGAGGCCATCCAGATCATGCGGCGGCTGTTCACCGGCGAGGAGGTCAACCACCACGGCACGCACTACACGGTAAGGGCGGAGGCGGCGGCAAGCTGGTCAGCGGCGGCACCAAGGTCTGCTACGACACCGACCGGGACGCGGCGGTACGGACCGTGCACCGGCTGTGGGCCAACGAGCTGCTGCCCGGCGAGCTGGGCCAGGTGCTGCCCTCCCCCAAGCACTTCGAGCAGGCGCAGACCCTCGTCACCGAGGACATGGTGCGGGAGAACCGGGTGTGCGGCGACGACGCGGACGAGCACGTCGCGGAGCTGAAGCGGTTCGCCGACGCCGGATTCGACCGGGTCTACGTCAACCAGATCGGCCCGGACGTGCGCGGCTTCTTCGACTTCTACCGCACGAAGGTGCTGCCGCAGCTCCAGAGCGTGTGACCGGGCGGGGTGCGAGCGCCGGGGCGGCCGGCCCCGCGCACCCGTCCGCGCGCCGGTGCCGCCGCGTTCCCGGGCCGCGGCGGCGAGCGCGTGAGGCCCGGGTCCAACTAGGCTCCCCCGCATGGAGATTCTCGGAGCGACGCTGCGTGTGTGCGTCGACGACCTGGAGAAAGCGATCCCCTTCTACGAGCGCCTCGCGGGCGGCCGGGCCCTCCGGTTCGGGCGCGGCGGCGTACAGGTCGCGGCGGTGGGCTGTTTCCTGCTGATGAGCGGCCCCGAGTCCGAGCTGGAGGTGTTGCGCAAGGTCGCCGCGACCATCGCCGTCACGGACGTCGAGGAGGCCCACCGGGTCCTCGCCGGGCTCGGCGCCGACATCATCGCCGGCCCGGTCCCCACCCCCGTGGGCCGCAACCTGATCGTCAGGCATCCGGACGGGACGGTGTACGAGTACGCCGACCGCCGCACCTGATCCGCGCCACGGTCCGGCACCGTCCCGGCGCGGCCGTCCCACGCGTCGCGCCGCCGGGGCGCCCCGCGGGTCCTCGGCCACGGCTGCCGCGGCCCGCGGTCCCCGGCCTGGGCACCCCGCAGGTCAACTTGAGGTCACCGACTCGGCGGTGACGGCCCAGCGCTGGTGGTCGCGCCAGGCTCCGTCGATGTAGAGCATCTTCGGGGAGAAGCCCTCCAGCCGGAAGCCGCAGGCACGCGCCAGCGCGATCGAGGCGGCGTTGCCCGGCTGGACGTTGATCTCCAGCCGGTGCAGCCGCATCGGCCCGAACGCGTACCGCACGACGAGGCCGAGCCCCTCGCGCATCAGTCCGCGTCCGGCCGCGTGGGCGAAGGCCCCGTAGCCGAGGGCTCCGCTGCGGAAGACGCCGTGGACGATGTTGTTGATGTTGATGAACCCGGCCAGGGAGCCGTCGTCCTTCTCGCACACCAGGAATCCGGCCTTGTCCGGGTCCTCGATCAGCCGCCCCGCGTAGGCCGCGTAGGCGGCCTCGTCCTGCGGCGGGAAGAGCCACGGGCGGTGCAGGTCCCGGCTCTCCCGCGCACGGGCGGTGAACTCCGCGCCGTCGTCGTGGGTGAAGGGGCGTACGCCTACCCGGGGGCCCTCGGCGAGATAGCGGGAAGCGTGGTGCGGCACGGCGCCAGCTTACGACGCCCCCGGCCCCTTCACCCGTCGGCCACCGGCGGCCGGCCACCCCGGTGTCCCCCGGCGCGCCGGCCGCGGTCACCGGCTCGATCCCCCCGTGACGGCGGGGCGGGGCCGGCACCCCGGCGACGTGCCGGCAGGCCGGTGCTCCTCGCCAAGCCGTACGGCATCGCCCCGACGGCACCCGGACGCCGGCGCACCGTCTCCTCGCGCCGGTCGGCCCGGCCGCGGGGCGGACGGCTTCCGGCGTTCCCGGGGCGCGCCGACGACGTCCGGGGCCGCTCCGGCGGTGCGCCGGGCCGGGCGGGGCGGATGCCCTTGCGGTGTCGTACGGCGCCGGGTCCGGCAGGCCGGCGAGGCTCCGGCGCGGGCCGGTCACCGGGACGGCGGTCTCCCGGCGCCGGTGCCGGACCGGGGGCGCCGGGTCCCGTCAGCGCAGCGCCGGTTCGGCGAGCGTCAAGGTGCCGGCGTCGGCGTCGAGTTCGGCCGCCACCCCGAAGGGGACCGTCAGCGCGCCCGCGCAGTGCCCGAACCCGAACTCCTCCGCCACGGGCACGCCCAGGCCGCCGAGCCGGTCGGCGAGCAGGGGGCGCAGCCCGTCGCGCGGCTCGCACCGCTCCCAGGAGCCGAGGAGTACGCCCCGGACCCCGTCCAGCCAGCCGGCGCGCAGCAACTGGGTCAGATAGCGGTCCAGCCGGTACGTCTCCTCCCCGACGTCCTCCAGACACAGCAGTCCGCCGCGCGCGCCGGGCCGGGCGTGCGGGGTGCCCAGTTCGGCGGCGAGCAGGGACAGACAGCCGCCGAGGGTGACGCCCCGCGCCCGCCCGGGGACCAGGGGGGTGCCGCCGGAGGTGAGGGTGGTGACCGTCTCCGGGGCGAACAGCGTCGCCTTCAGGTGCTCCTGCGCCCGCGCGTTCTTGAGGAAGTCGACGCC
The DNA here is from genome assembly GCF_011008945.1 of Streptomyces harenosi. Taxonomy (GTDB): domain Bacteria; phylum Actinomycetota; class Actinomycetes; order Streptomycetales; family Streptomycetaceae; genus Streptomyces; species Streptomyces harenosi. The sequence goes on along the minus strand of NZ_WYCT01000406.1, from coordinate 1,177 downwards.
CGCCGCCATCGGCCCGTGCAGGGTGACCAGTCCCAGCCGGGTGGCGAACGCCTCGTGCAGCGCGGTGATGTCGCTGAAGCCGACGAACACCTTCGGGCCGGCCGCCCGCATCGCCTCCCAGTCGAGCAGGCCGGCGATCCGCTGGGCGCCGTAGCCCCCGCGGGCGCACAGCACCGCGTCCACCGAGGGGTCGCACCACGCCCGCTGGAGGTCGGCGGCGCGGTCCGCGTCCGCGCCCGCCAGGTAGGGGAACGTGCCGTGCCGGTCCAGGACATGGGGTGCCACGACCGGGTCGAGGTCCCAGCCGCGCAGCACGTCGAGCCCCGCCTGGAGCCGCTCCTCGGGCACCGGCCCGCTCGGCGCGACGACGGCCACCCGGGCGCCGGGCGCGAGCCGGGCCGGGCGCAGCAGGGTCTGCGGGGTCTTCACCCGGTCAGCTCCAGTTCCGGTACGTCGCCGGGCCGCAGCCCGAAGACCTGGGCGTACAGGGACAGTTCGGCCTCCAGCGCGCGCACCATGGTCTCCTTGCGCCGGAAGCCGTGCCCCTCGCCCTCGAAGGCGAGGTAGGCGTGCGGCACCCCGCGGCCGGCCATGCGGGCCAGGAAGCGTTCGCACTGCGCGGGCGGGCAGATGACGTCGTCCAGGCCCTGGAGCAGCAGGAAGGGGGCGGTGATCCGGTCGGCGTGCTCGGCGGGCGACCGCTCGGCGTACCGCTCGGGCACCCGCGCGTACGGGCCGATCAGGGTCTCCAGGTAGCACGACTCGAAGTCGTGGGTCTGTCCCGCTCCCCAGCCGGCCGGATCGAGGACGGGGTAGACGATGGTGCCGCAGGCGTAGACGTCGGTGGTGGCGAGCGAGGCGGCGGCGGTCCAGCCGCCCGCGCTGCCGCCGCGCACGGCGAGCCGGTCCGGGTCGGCGGTGCCCTCGTCGGCCAGGGCGCGGGCCACGGCGGCGCAGTCCTCGACGTCGACGACGCCCCACTGTTCGCGCAGCCGCTCGCGGTAGCGCCGCCCGTACCCGGTGGACCCGCCGTAGTTGACGTCCACGACCCCGATGCCGCGCGAGGTGAAGTAGGCGGTCTCCAGGTCCAGGACGAGCGGGGCCCGGCTGGTGGGGCCGCCGTGCGCCCGGACGACGTAGGGCGGCAGCTCGCCGTCGGGGGCGGTGCAGCCGGGGT
>NZ_WYCT01000405.1 GCF_011008945.1 Streptomyces harenosi | reverse complement strand
CGCGCAGACCGACCTCGACGACCTCGCCGCAGGCCACCGACCCGCCGCCGCGTGCCCCCGCGAGCCCTCGCGCCCGGGGAACCGGACCCCCGCGGCCGGGCGTGTTCCCGCACGGAAGCGGTGCGGAACTCCGCGACCGGTCCACGATCCGGCGAGTTCCGGCAAGATCCCGCGAAGGCCAGTGCGCGGACCGGTCCCGCCAGCGATACTTGCGGCGACGGATGACCACGGGGGAGGCCGGCAGTGACGCACACCGCGCCGGGCGGCGCGCCGCCCGCCCCGCCGTCGCCGCCGGAGGCCCGCCGCACCGCCTTCGCCGAGGGCGTCGACCGCCTGCGCGCCGCCGCCACCACCGAGCCGGGACGGCTGCGCGTCATCGGCGCCGTCGTCGCCCTCCTCGTCGTCGCCTTCGGCGGCGTCACCGCCTGGCAGACCGCCGGCCGCGCCGCCGCCGCCGGCGACGTGCTCACCGGCAGCCAGCCCCTCAGCTCGGACGCCGCCGGCATCTACCGCTCCCTGGCCGACGCCAACGCCGCGGCCTCCAGCGGGTTCCTCGCCGGGGGCCAGGAGACGGAGGCGGCCCGCGAGCGCTACGAGGAGGACGTCCGCACCGCCGCCGCCAAGCTGGTGACGGCCGCCGCCGGTGCGGACCCCGGCTCCCCCGCCACCGCGACCATCACCGAGCTCAACCGCCTGCTGCCCCGGTACAAGGGCCTGATCGAGCGCGCCCGCACCTACAACCGCCAGGGCTTCCCGGTGGGCGGTGCCTACCTGCGCCACGCCGACGCCACGATGCGGGACGAGATGCTCCCGGCCGCGCAGGAGCTGTACGAGAGCGAGAACCGGCGCCTGCGCGGCGACTACGCCGAGGCCATGCCCTACCCGTGGGCCGCCATCGCCCTCGGCGTCCTCGCCCTGGCCGCGCTGGCCTGGGCGCAGCGCCGCACCTACGTGCGCACCAACCGGGTCCTCAACCACGGCCTGGTGGCCGCGACCGCCGCCGCCACCGTGACCCTGGTGTGGCTGGTCGCCGGCCACGGCGTCGCCCGCGCCCACCTGCGCGACTCCCGCGACCACGGCGTCCGCTCCCTGGACGTGCTGCACGACGCCCGCGTGGCCTCCCTCAAGGCCCGCGGCAACGAGAACCTGACCCTGGTCGCCCGCGGCGCGGAGACCCGGAAGGCGGGCGGCACCACGTACGACGCCTACGACCTCGCCTACCGGCAAGAGATGGACGTCCTCACCGCCCGGCTGGCGGACGCGGCGCGCCTGGCCGACGACCGGGCGGGCCGGCGGCCGGTCACCGCGGCGGCCGGCGACGCGGCGCGGTGGCGCGAGCGCCACGTCGCGGCCCGCGCCCAGGACGAGAACGGCAACTACCGGCAGGCGCTGGCGAAGGTGATCGGCGGCAAGGGCGCCACCGGCGAGTGCTTCGACGGCGTCGACGCGCACCTCGCCGCCGCCCTCGGCCACGAGGAGGACGAGTTCGAGCGGGCGGCCGGGGCGGGCCGGGACGCCATGACCGGGCTGCCGGCGGGCGCCGCGGTCCTCGGCGTCCTGGGCGCGGCCGGGGTGGTGCTGGGCATCGGCCGCAGACTGTCGGAGTACCGGTGAGCGCGCCGGCGCCCCGGGGGCGCGGCCGGGGTACCGGAGAGGAGGAGCGGTGGACGGGGGCCTGAGGATGCGGGCCCGGCGGCTGCGGGCCAGCCTGAGGGGCTGGGGCGGGGTGGGCGCGATGGCGGTCCTCTGCGCCCTCGCGCTGGCGTTCGCCCTGCTGCTGCCGGTGACCCGGTCGCACGGCGACGGCGGCGGTGCCCAGGGCGGGCAGGGCGTCACCCGGGGCAGCCAGGCGCGGGTACCGCGCACGTGCGCGGCGCCGGAGAAGCAGACGCTGGCGCCGTCCGGCGCGGACGGCCCCACCATCACCACGATCAAGGAACGCCCGGGCGAGAGGCGCAAACTGGTCGTCGGCGTCGACCAGAACAGCTACCGCTGGGGCTATCGCGACCCCAACGGCGGCGACGACGCCGAGCTGGAGGGCTTCGACATCGATCTGGTGCGCCGCATCGCCGAGGACATCCTCGGCGATGGCGACGCGGTCCAGTTCAAGGCGATCCCCACCGACCAGCGCGTCCCGGCCGTCCAGGACGGCCGGGTCGACATGGTCGTGCGCACCATGACGATCAACTGCGACCGCATCCGGGACGTCGCCTTCTCCGCGCCCTACTTCCGCAGCGGCCAGCAGGTGCTGGCCCCGAAGTCCTCGCCGGTCACGGGGTACGACGGGACGCTGGCCGGCAAGAGGATCTGCACGGCGGCGGGTTCGACGGCGCACAGCACCCTGGAGGCGGACCGCGCGACCGGCAGACTGGTGTCCTCCGCCGACATCTCCACCACGGTCCCCAGCCAGCTGGACTGCCTGGTGCGGCTCCAGCTCGGCGAGGTGGACGCGGTGGTCACCGACACCGCGCTCGCCGCGAGCCAGGCCGCCCAGGACCCCACGGTGGAGCTGAAGGGGGAGGCGTTCACCACCGAGTACTACGGCGTGGCGATGAAGAAGGACGCCGACGATCTGGTACGCCGGGTCAACCGGATCCTGGTGGACTTCCGCGAGGACCGGACCGGCGGCTGGCAGGCGTCCTACGACCGGTGGCTGTCGGCGACACTGGGCGACGACGCGGCCAGGTCGAGACCGCCGGCCCCCGCGTACCTGCGCGAGAGCTGACGGCGCCGGAGCAGGACCCGACCGCAACCACCCACAGCAGTGAGAGGTGATCGATGGGCGACGCGGGACCCACCGGGCCGGTGATGGACCGGGACGAGGTGGACCGTGCGCTGGCGCGGCTCGGCGCGGAGCATGAGGCGATCGAGACCTCGCTGCTCGCCCTCCAGGACCACGCGGGCCGCAGACTCCTCGAAGGCGCCGCCCTGACCGGTGTCACCGAGGAGCGCTGGCGGGCCACGGAGGCGTCGATCACCCTGCTGTGGACGTACTTCGACGCCTACACGGGCGCGCTGCGCACCGCCCGGGAGATCCGCGCCCGACGGCGCTGGTCCAGCCCGGAGGACCTGGCGGAGCTGACCGCACTGCTGCGCGGGGAGTGCGTCACGGTCGCGGACGGCGCCGCCGGGGAGCCCGCGCCCGACGGCGCCGGGGACCGCCCCGGCGCACGCTTCACCCTCGCCGCGCTCGTGGACCGGATCAACGAGCTGTACGCGGCCTCGCTGGACGTGGTCGTCGCCGCGGACGCGGTCTGGTCGGCGCTGCCCGCCCGCATCGATCTGCTCGCCGCCGAACTCGGACGCACCCGCCGGCTGGCGCACTCCGTGGGCGTCCGCCCCGGCGAGCACCCGGCCGGCGACGACCTGGAACGCATCACACGCACCCTGACGAGGCTGCGCGAGGAGGTGGTGTCGGACCCGCTGGCGTTCTGGCGGCCGGCCGAGGGCAGTTCCGCCCCGGGCGGCGGCAGGCCCGACACCACGGTCTACGACCGCCAGGCGCGCGCCCTGGAGGACGTACGCCGCGAGATCGACGCGGTGCTGACGGTGCGCCAGGACGCGGAGCAGCGGATCGTGAAGCTGCGGGACCTCCTCAGCCGCGCCGACCGCACGCTCGCCGAGGCGCGTGCCGCGCGCGGCGAGGTCCTGGCGAAGATCGCCGCGACGGAGGTGCCGGTCGTCAGCGGCCCCCCGACCGCGCTCCAGGAGCAGCTCGCGGCGGCGGCCGAGTACCGCAGGCACGCCCAGTGGCACCGGCTGTCCCCGCTGCTGGAGTCGCTGGAGCAGAAGGCGGAGGAGGAGCTGCTGCGCGCCCGCGAGTCGCTGACCGCGGTGACCGCGCCGCTGGCCGTCCGCGCCGAGCTGCGCGGCCGTCTGGACGCCTGCAAGGCGAAGGTGGCCCGGCACGGCCTCGCGCAGGACCCGGAGCTGGTGGAGCGGTACGAGAAGGCGCGGCGCATGCTGTGGAGCGCGCCCTGCGACCTGCGCGCCGCCGAACAGGCCGTGCTGCGCTACCAGCGGACGGCGGCGGAGCTGCTCGGCGCGGCCCCGCGCGTGCCGGGGCAGGGCGGCCCGCGCGGGGACCGCGAGGACGTGGGGCCGGGCGGGTGAGCGGCGCGGGGGAGGCGGCGCGATGAGCGAGGCGGGGCGGCCGTGCCGGCGGCCCGGCTGCGACGGCGCGTACGAGGACATGGGCGGCGGCGAGCTGTACTGCGGCACCTGCGGCCTCGCGCCGGCCGTGGTCCCGGCGGGGTCCGTGCCGCCCGGGCGGAGCGGAGCGCCCGGGGACGGCACGGTGGTCTCCGCCCCCACCGGCGTGACCCACGTCCGCCGCCCGGCGGGCGGCGGCGGCCCGCGGACGCCCTCGCCGCCACCGTCACCGAGGCCGCCGCAGGCACCGGTCTCGCCGGGGCCGCACCGCTCGGCGTCGGGCCGGCTCCCGGGCGCCCTGTCGGGCAGGTCGACCAGCCGCTCGCTGTCGGTGCGCAGCTCGGGCTCGGCCGCCGGTTCCGCCGCGCGCGGGCGCCTGGGCGCCGGGCTCGTGGAGGTCCCGCCGGTCCCGCGGCCCGACCCCCGGACGATGGTGCTGGACCGTCCGGAGGTGCCCGAGCGCAAGCGGTTCTGCTCGCGTTCCGACTGCGGCGCGCCGGTGGGCCGCGCCCGCGCCGGGCGCCCCGGACGCACGGAGGGCTTCTGCACCGAGTGCGGCCATCCCTACTCGTTCGTCCCCAAGCTGCGGGCCGGTGACGTGGTGCACGGCCAGTACGAGGTGGCGGGCTGCCTGGCCCACGGCGGCCTCGGCTGGATCTACCTCGCGGTGGACCGGGCGGTCTCCGACCGCTGGGTGGTCCTCAAGGGCCTGCTGGACACCGGCGACCAGGACGCGATGGCCGCCGCCATCTCCGAGCGGCGCTTCCTCGCGGAGATCGAGCACGCCAACATCGTGCGGATCTACAACTTCGTCGAGCACCTCGACCAGCGCACCGGCTCCCTCGACGGCTACATCGTGATGGAGTACGTCGGCGGCAGGTCCCTGAAGGAGATGGCCAACGCGCGCCGCACCCCGGAGGGCCGGCGCGACCCGCTGCCGGTGGAACAGGCGTGCGCGTACGGCATCGAGGCGCTGGAGGCCCTCGGCCACCTGCACGGCCGCAACCTGCTGTACTGCGACTTCAAGGTGGACAACGCCCTCCAGACGGAGGATCAGCTCAAGCTGATCGACATGGGCGCGGTGCGCCGGATGGACGACGGGGAGTCGGCCGTCTACGGCACGTTGGGCTACCAGGCCCCGGAGGTCGCCGAGGTGGGCCCGTCGGTCGCCTCCGACCTCTACACCGTGGGCCGCACCCTCGCCGTCCTCACCTTCGACTTCCAGGGCTGCACCACCGTCCACGCCGATTCGCTGCCCGGACCGGACTCGGTGGCGCTCTTTCGCCGGTACGTGTCCTTCCACCGCTTCCTGGTGCGCGCCACCGACCCCGATCCGGCGCGCCGGTTCGCCTCCGCGCACGAGATGGCGGAGCAGCTCACGGGTGTGCTGCGCGAGGTGGTCGCGCTCCGGACGGGCCGGGCCCGGCCCGCCCTGTCGACGCTGTTCGGCCCCGAGACGCGGGTGACGGACACGGCGTTGTTCCCGGAGCTGGACGGGGAGGTGTCGCGGCTGGGAGCGCGGCCGGTGCCGAAAGGATGGTGGCGGCGCGGGCGCGCGGCCACCGCCCCGCCGGACGCGGGCACGCCACCGCCGCCCGGCCCGCCCGCGCCGCGCGCCGGCACCCCCTCGTCCGGCACCCCCTCGGC
>NZ_WYCT01000404.1 GCF_011008945.1 Streptomyces harenosi | reverse complement strand
GCCCGGCCCCCGGCGCAGCACGATGCCACCGCCGCCGGCCGGCACGCCCCGCCGATCCGCCGACCGCCGATCCGCCGACCGTCGATTCGCCGATCCGCCGACCGTTGATCGCCGATCCGTAAGGGCCCTACTGACGTAGGGCCCTTCGTCGTGTGCGGAGCGTGTGCGGAAGTCCCGGTCCGCGCCTACAGTGGTCCCACGAGCGCGCATTTCGTGAACGCATTCCTGACGGCATTCACGAGCGACAGCAGCGCGCGGAACAAATGGATCACGGGTTGAATGCTTTCGGGGCATCACCGTTTTCGGGTCCATGGCCGCCCGGCGATCATTTACCGAGGAGCATGGCAGGCCGATTCCTTTTACCGTGCCCCTTTCAGTCGGGTCCCGGTACCTACGATCCGTCCGCATCGTGAGCTCAGCCCAAGCGTCAAGGAGGACGAATGGCGGGGCTTTCTGCTTCATACGAGCTGGGCGACCCCTCGACGTTCGCGGCCGCGGTGCTGACCGACGGCAACCGGGTCCTGGTGGCGGTCATCGCGGCGGTCGCGCTGGCGGCGCTGGTGGTCGCGGGAGTGCTGGTGCGCCAGGTGCTCGCGGCCGGTGAGGGCACCGACGCCATGAAGAAGATCGCGGCAGCCGTGCAGGAAGGCGCGAACGCCTATCTGGCCCGGCAGTTGCGCACGCTCGGCGTATTCGCCGTCGTGGTGTTCTTCCTGCTCATGCTGTTGCCCGCGGACAACTGGAACGAGCGGGCCGGGCGGTCGGTGTTCTTCCTGATCGGCGCCGCGTTCTCGGCGGCCACCGGCTATATCGGCATGTGGCTCGCCGTGCGCAGCAATGTGCGCGTCGCCGCGGCGGCACGGGAGGCGACACCGGCACCGGACGAGCCGGAAAAGGACCTCACCCTCGTCTCGCACAGAGCGATGAAGATCGCCTTTCGCACGGGCGGTGTCGTCGGCATGTTCACGGTGGGGCTCGGCCTGCTGGGCGCCTCCTGCGTGGTGCTGGTGTACGCGGCCGACGCGCCGAAGGTCCTGGAGGGCTTCGGCCTCGGCGCGGCCCTGATCGCGATGTTCATGCGGGTCGGCGGCGGCATCTTCACCAAGGCCGCCGACGTCGGCGCCGACCTCGTCGGCAAGGTCGAGCAGGGCATCCCCGAGGACGATCCGCGCAACGCCGCGACCATCGCCGACAACGTGGGCGACAACGTCGGCGACTGCGCGGGCATGGCGGCCGACCTCTTCGAGTCGTACGCCGTGACCCTGGTCGCCGCGCTGATCCTCGGCAAGGCGGCCTTCGGCGACGCGGGGCTCGGCTTCCCGCTGCTGGTGCCCGCGATCGGCGTGATCACCGCCATGATCGGCATCTTCGCCGTGGCGCCGCGCCGGGCCGACCGCAGCGGCATGAGCGCGATCAACCGGGGCTTCTTCGTCTCCGCGGTGATCTCGCTGGCGCTGGTGGCGCTCGCCGTCTTCCTCTACCTCCCCGGGACGTACGCCGGGCTCGACGGCGTCACCGACACCGCGATCCTCGGCAAGAGCGGTGACCCGCGGATCCTCGCCCTGGTGGCCGTGGCGATCGGCATCGTGCTCGCCGCGCTGATCCAGCAACTGACCGGCTACTTCACCGAGACCACCCGGCGCCCCGTGAGGGACATCGGCAGGACCTCGCTGACCGGACCCGCCACCGTGATCCTCGCCGGGATCTCCGTCGGGCTCGAATCGGCCGTGTACACCGCCCTGCTGATCGGACTCGGCGTGTACGGGGCGTTCCTGCTCGGCGGTACGTCGATCATGCTCGCGCTGTTCGCGGTGGCCCTGGCCGGCACCGGCCTGCTCACCACGGTCGGCGTGATCGTCGCCATGGACACCTTCGGACCGGTCTCCGACAACGCGCAGGGCATCGCCGAGATGTCCGGCGACGTCCAGGGCGCGGGCGCCCAGGTGCTCACCAACCTGGACGCCGTGGGCAACACCACCAAGGCGATCACCAAGGGCATCGCGATCGCCACCGCGGTCCTCGCCGCGGCGGCGCTCTTCGGGTCGTACCGCGACGCCATCACCACCGGCGCGCGCGACGTGGGCGAACAGCTCAGCGGGCCGGGGACGCCGATGAGCCTGATGATGGACATCTCCCAGCCCAGCAACCTCGTCGGGCTGGTCGCGGGCGCGGCGGTCGTCTTCCTCTTCTCGGGGCTGGCGATCAACGCCGTGTCCCGGTCGGCGGGTTCGGTCGTCTTCGAGGTGCGGAGGCAGTTCCGCGAGAAGCCCGGGATCATGGACCACAGCGAGAAACCCGAGTACGGCAAGGTCGTCGACATCTGCACCAAGGACGCCCTGCGCGAACTCGCCACCCCCGGACTGCTCGCCGTGATGGCGCCCATCTTCATCGGCTTCACCCTCGGCGTCGGCCCGCTCGGGGCGTACCTCGCGGGCGCCATCGGCGCGGGCACGCTGATGGCGGTCTTCCTCGCCAACTCCGGCGGCGCCTGGGACAACGCCAAGAAGCTCGTCGAGGACGGTCACCACGGCGGCAAGGGCAGCGAGGCCCACGCGGCCACCGTCATCGGCGACACGGTCGGCGACCCCTTCAAGGACACCGCCGGCCCCGCGATCAACCCGCTGCTGAAGGTGATGAACCTGGTGGCGCTGCTCATCGCGCCCGCGGTGATCCAGTTCTCCTACGGCGCCGACAGGAGCACCGGTGTGCGGGTCCTGGTCGCGGTGGTCGCGCTCGCCGTCATCGTCGCGGCGGTGTACGTCTCCAAGCGGCGCGGCATCGCCGTGAGCGACGAGGACAACGCCGGTCCCAAGCCCAAGTCGGCCGATCCGGCGGTCGTTTCCTAGCGCCCCGCACCGGACGGCACCGGGCATCCGGACGGGCGACTGCCCAAGGCACTGGCGTACGGCACCCGTTGACGTGCCGTACGCCCGCGCCGTACGGCATCGTGGACGGACGCCGTGAGCCTTCTCTCGCTTGGTGCAAATGGCTGCAATAACGGTCATCACGGAAGTTCGTCACGCGAGCGTCGCCCATCTGGCGTGTATGTTCCGGGGCCGAGAGCCATGGAAGGGACCAATCCGGTGAACAAGAAGCTCGCGGCCGCACTGTCCGGCGGTGCGGTACTGGTACTGGCGCTGACGGGATGCGGGGGCGACGACGGCAACGACAAGCTCGACTCCTGGGCCAAGCAGGTCTGTGACGGGGTGCAGCCGCAGGCGAAGAAGATCGAGGCCGCCAACGCCGCCATCCAGGAGGAGACCTCCGACAACAGCAAGCCGGAGGAGGTCCGCAGGACCGACGCCAAGGCGTTCCAGGACATGTCCGACGCCTACAAGGCGATGGGAGCCGCGGTGCGCAAGGCCGGCGCGCCGGACGTCGAGGACGGCGAGAAGAAGCAGAAGGACGCGGTCCGGGAGCTCGACAGCCTCTCCTCCGCCTACGCCTCCCTCAAGAAGCAGGTCGACGCCCTCGACACCAAGGACCAGGCGAAGTTCGCCGACGGCCTCAAGGACATCGCCGCCGAGCTGAACAAGCTGAGCAGGACCGGCAGCAACGCGCTGAAGACCCTGGAGGAGGGCGACGTCGGCCGGGCGATGGCCAAGCAGCCGAGCTGCCAGTCCGCCTCCGCCTCGGCGTCGCCCACGGCGAACTGACGGTACGACGCCACCGACCGGCCCGGGCCGCCCGCGACCGCACGGACGCGGGCGGGCGGCCGGACCGCACGTCCCGCCTCCTCGCGCGCGTGCCGTACGCGGCCGGGGCGTGCTCCGCGTCCTCGCGCGCGTGCCGTGCGCGGCCGGACCGCACGTCCCGTCTCCTCGCGCGCGTGCCGTACGCGGCGGGGGTGTACTCCTCGTCTTCGCCGCGCGCGTGCCGTGGTGGTGACCCGGCACACGCGCGGGCGCCCTCGCCCGGACGGGCGTACGCTCCCGGCCCGGCGCCCCGGCCCGTCCGGCCGTCGCCCGGCTCGGTGGCGGGCGGTCCCGGCGCCTCCCGCCGGGGCGCGTGAGCCCAGCGGGCGCGGCACCGGCGCCCCGTGCGGCGGAAGCGGCACCCGTGCCTCTCGCCCGGCGCGTGCGATGTCGGTACGGGCGGACACAATGGGGGCGTGAGTAACGCCAGCCTCTCCCCCCTGCCCTCCTCCGACCGCCCCGACGTCGCCACCCGGCTCCGGGAGGCGCTGCTCGCGGTCTCCTTCACCGCCGACGGCCTGCTGGAGCTGCTCGGCGCCCCGGCCTACGCGGCCCTGTCGCGCAGCGAGACCGTGCCCGCGCTCCGGGCGACCCGCGGCGACACGCCGCTGGAGATGCTCGTACGCCTGTTCCTGCTCCAGCAGCCGGTGCCGTACGCGCGCGCCGCGGCGGTCCTGCCCGCCGACGCCTGCCTGGAGAGCGGGTGGCTGGTGCGGACCGGTGAGGACGAGGTGGCCGCGACGGTGGACGTCCGGCCGTACGGCGGGCCCGGCGGGGAGGACTGGTTCATCGTCTCCGACCTGGGGTGCGCGGTCGGCGGTGCCGGCGGCATCGGCAACCGCGCCGAAGGGGTCGTGCTGGGCGTCGGCGGCGCCTCCACGACGCTCGCCGGCATCACCGTCCGCACCCCGGTCACCTCCGCCCTCGACCTCGGCACCGGCTCCGGGATCCAGGCCCTGCACGCCGCCCGGCACGCCACGCGCGTGACGGCCACCGACGTCAACCCGCGCGCCCTGCACATCACCGCCCTCACCCTCGCCCTGTCCGGCGTCCCGGCCGCCGATCTGCGCGAGGGCTCGCTGTTCACGCCGCTGACGGAGGGGGAGACGTACGACCTGATCGTGTCGAACCCGCCGTTCGTGATCTCGCCCGGCGCCCGTCTCACCTACCGCGACGGCGGGATGGCCGGCGACGACCTGTGCCGGACGCTCGTCCAGGAGGCGGGCGGCCGCCTGAACGAGGGCGGGTTCGCGCAGTTCCTCGCCAACTGGGAGCACGTCGAAGGGGAGGACTGGACGGACCGGCTGCGCTCGTGGGTGCCGCGCGGCTGCGACGCGTGGATCGTGCAGCGCGAGACGCAGGACGTCACGCAGTACGCCGAGCTGTGGCTCCGGGACGCGGGCGACCACCGCGGGGACGCCGCCGAGTACCAGGCGCGCTACGACGCCTGGCTGGACGAGTTCGAGGCGCGCAAGGTCAAGGCCGTGGGCTTCGGCTGGATCACGCTGCGCCGGACCGGGGCCGCCGAGCCGTCGGTCACCGTGGAGGAGTGGCCGCACCCGGTCGAGCAGCCGCTCGGCGAGACCGTGCGCGCCCACTTCGAGCGGCTCGACTACCTGCGCGCCCGCGACGACGCCGCCCTGCTGGAGGCGACCTTCACGCTGGCCGACGAGATCGTCCAGGAACAGGTGGGCCTGCCCGGCGCGGAGGACCCGGAGCACGTCGTCCTGCGGCAGAACCGCGGCATGCGCCGGGCCACCCGGGTCGACACGGTCGCCGCGGGCTTCGCGGGCGTCTGCGACGGCACCATGAGCGCCGGCCGCATCCTCGACGCCATCGCCCAGTTGCTCGGCGAGGACCCGGTGGTGCTGCGCGACCGCACGCCCGCCCAGATCCGGCGGCTGGTGGAGCAGGGCTTCCTGGAGCCGGCCGGCTGACCCGGCGCGGTTCATCGGGCCCGGCTGACCCGGCGCGGTTGGTCGGGCCCGGCTGGCCCGGCGCGGTTGGTCGGGCCCGGCTGGTCCGGCCCGGCTGGTCCACCCCCTGGCTCTTATACACATCTGACGCTGCCGACGAAGCTAGAAGTGTAGATCTCGGGGGTCGCACTCACATTAAAAAAAAAACAACTCACTGCCAAA
>NZ_WYCT01000403.1 GCF_011008945.1 Streptomyces harenosi | reverse complement strand
GCCGTACGACGACCGCCGTCAAACCCCCGGGCGCCGGCCGTCCGCGGCGCCCGGGGGTTTGACGGCGGTCGTCGTACGGCTCATACCGCGCCCTCCTCGCGCAGCGCCTTGACGTCGGTCCGGCTCAGGCCGAGCTCGGCGAGGACCTCGTCGGTGTCCGCGCCGTGCGGGCGGCCCGCCCAGCGGACCGCGCCCGGGGTGGCGGACAGACGGAAGAGGACGTTCTGCATGCGCAGCGGGCCCAGCTCCGGGTCGTCGACGGTGGCCAGGGTGCCCAGGGCCCGGTACTGGGGGTCGGCCATCACGTCCCGGACGTCCTGCACCGGGGCGACCGCCGCCTCGGCCCGCTCGAAGGCGGCCAGGACGTCGGCGCGGGTGCGGCGGGCGATCCAGCCGCCGACCGCCTCGTCCAGGACGTCGGCGTGCCGGGCCCGGCCCGCGCCGGTGGCGAACCACGGCTCGTCGATCAGCTCGGGGCGGCCCACCAGCCGCATCACCCGCTCGGCCACCGACTGGGCGGAGGTGGAGACGGCGACCCAGTTGCCGTCGGCCGTGCGGTAGGTGTTGCGCGGGGCGTTGTTCTGGGAGCGGTTGCCGGTGCGCGGCTGGACGTGGCCGAGCTGGTCGTACCAGATCGGCTGCGGCCCCAGCACGGTGAGGATCGGCTCGATGATGGCCATGTCGACGACCTGCCCCTCGCCGGTGCGCTCCCGGGCGGCGAGCGCGGTCATCACGGCGTACGCGGTGGCCAGGGCGGCGATGGAGTCGGCGAGACCGAACGGCGGCAGGGTGGGCGGCCCGTCCGGTTCGCCGGTGATCGCGGCGAAGCCGCTCATCGCCTCGGCGAGGGTGCCGAAGCCGGGCCGGTGCGCGTACGGGCCGAACTGGCCGAAGCCGGTGACGCGGGTCAGGACCAGGCGCGGGTTGACGGCGGACAGCTCGTCCCAGCCGAGGTCCCACCGCTCCAGCGTGCCCGGGCGGAAGTTCTCCACGATCACGTCGGCGGTCGCGGCGAGACGGAGCAGGGTCCTGCGGCCGCCCGGCTTGGACAGGTCCAGGGTGATGGTGCGTTTGTTGCGGCCCAGCAGCTTCCACCACAGGCCCACGCCGTTCTTCGACGGGCCGTGGCCGCGGGACGGGTCGGGTTTGGCGGGGTGCTCGACCTTGACGACCTCGGCGCCGAAGTCGCCCAGCATGGTGGCGGCGAGCGGCCCGGCGAACAGGGTGGCCAGGTCGAGGACGCGCAGGCCGGTCAGGGGCGCGGGGCGCGTGCGCGCCTGGGGGCTGGTGGGACTCACGACGCGTACCTCGCCTCGATCTCGGAACGGAAGGGCATCGACGCGGAGGCGCCGGGCCGCTGCACGGACAGGGACGCCGCCGCGGCCGCCCACTCCAGCGCTTGGCGCGGGGGGCGGCCCTCGCCGAGGGCCACCGCGAGCGCGCCGGCGAAGGTGTCACCGGCGCCGGTGGAGTCCACGGCGGTGACCCGGGGGGCGGGGACGGTCAGCGGCTCGGCGCCGCGCGCGGCGTAGAGGCTGCCCGCCCCGCCCAGCGTGACGACCACCTCGGGCACCCGCTCCAGCAGCGCGGTCGCCGCCCGGCGCGCATCGGTCAGGCCGGTGAGCGCGGCGGCCTCGTGCTCGTTGGGGAGCAGCAGGTCGGTGGCGTCCAGGAGGTCGGGCGGCAGCGGTCGGGCGGGGGCGGGGGTCAGGATCGTACGGACCCCGTGGGCGCGCGCGGCCCGGGCGCCCGCGACGACCGCGGCGAGGGGGATCTCCAGCTGGAGCAGCAGCGCGCCGGCGGACGCGATGAGGGACTCGTCGCCGGGCAGGAGGCGGTCGACGGAGCCGTTGGCGCCGGGGACCACCACGATCGCGTTGCCGCCCTCGTCGTCGACGACGATGTGCGCGGTGCCCGAGGAGCCCTCGGTGGTGCGCAGTCGGCCGGTGTCCACACCGGCGTCCTCCAGGCAGGAGCGCAGCCGGGAGCCGAAGGCGTCGTTGCCGACCGCGCCGATCATCGACACCGCGCCGCCCGCGCGGGCCGCGGCGATGGCCTGGTTGGCGCCCTTGCCGCCGGGGATCGTGCGGAACTCCCGCCCCGTCACGGTCTCTCCGCGCTGCGGGGCCTTCTCGACGTAGGCGACGAGGTCCATGTTGGTGCTGCCGAGCACGACGATGTCGGTCATGGGCGGGTGGCCTCCCGGTGGGTGAGGTGGGCGAGGGCGTCGAAGCCGGTGCCGTCGAAGCCGGTGACGGAGGTGGCCAGGCGGTTCTTGAGCGGGGCGGTCCAGCGCTCGGGGAGGGCGGCGGGGGAGCCGGCCAGCAGGCCGGCGACGCTCCCGGCGGTCGCGCCGTTGGAGTCGGTGTCCCAGCCGCCCGAGACGGCCCGGCAGATGGAGCCGGTGAAGTCGCCGCCGGCGTGGGTGAGGGCGGCCGCGATCAGCGCGGTGTTGGGGACGGCGTGCACCCAGTGGTGGGTGGCGGAGTGGGCGGCGTGGAGCGCGTCGGCCACGTCGTCGAAGTCGTCGTGGGTCCCGGCGAGCCGGACGGCGTGGCGGACGGCGCGGGCCAGGCGGGAGCCGGGCGGGACGACGGTGAGGCCGGTGCGCAGGCAGGCGTGGACGTCGTGGGAGCCGGTGGCGGCGGTGGCGATGACGGCCGCCACGAACATCGCCGCGTACACGCCGTTGGCGGTGTGGGTCAGCACCGCGTCGCGGTGGGCCTGTCCGGCCGCGGCCGCCGGGTCCCCGGGGTTGGTCCAGCCGTGCATGTCGGCGCGGATCAGGGCGCCGATCCACTCGCGGAAGGGGTTGCGGTGGCGGGCGGTGCGCGGGGGCTCCAGGCCGCAGAGCAGGTTGCGGTAGGCGACGCGCTCGGCGGTGAAGGCGCGGCCGGCGGGCAGCTCGTCCAGCCAGAGGCGGGCCACGTCGGCGGTGGTGAAGGACCGGCCGTGCCGCTGGAGGAGCAGCAGGTTGAGCAGCGGGTAGTTGAGGTCGTCGTCCTCGGGCATGCCGTCGATGTGCTCGGCCAGGGAGGTCGCCGCCGAGCGGCGGTTCCAGGGATGGCGCGCGGCCAGCTCCGCGGGGACGCCGCGGGCGGTGAAGTAGGTGGCCAGCGGCCAGTTCCCGGTGGCCCGGGCGAGGCGGCGGATGCCGTCGAGGGGGAGTTTCTCGACGGGCTTGCCGAGCAGGCAGCCGACGGCCCGGCCCAGCCAGGCGGCTTCCAGCCGGGGGCGGAGCGGGGTGGAGAAGGCGGGCTCGCAGCGGGCCGGCCACCGCGGGCACCGGGCCCTGATCCGGTCCAGCTCGGTCGGCTCCTCCTCCGCCAGCGCGCTGGGCAGCTCCGCCAGTTCGTCCAGGAGGTCCTCGGCCAGCAGGCGCAGACGGCGGGAGACCGGTCCGGGCGACGCGCCCGCCCGGGCCGGGGCGTCGCGGCCGCCCGCCGCCCGCCAGCGTGCCGCGATCGCGGCCGGCTCCCGGCCGTCCAGGGCGGCCTGGCGCAGCTCGTGGCCGATCAGGTCCTCGGGCTGGACCCAGGTCAGGCGGAGCACGCCGGGCCTCCGCTTCCCGCCACGGGCCCGGGCTCCAGGCGCGCGAACGCCCGCTCGTGGGCGCGCCGCCGGGCCACGTCGCGGGCGAAGACCTCCCGGGTCACCTCGGTGAGGGCCGCCGCCGGCTGCCACAGGTCCAGCCGGCTCGCCTCCGCGACCGTCTTCGCCCACTCCCGCGGGACCGGGGAGCCCAGGGCGCCGCACAGCGCCCCCGCCATCGTGGCGATGGAGTCGCAGTCGCGGCCGTAGTTCACCGCGCCGAGCACCGCGTGACGGTAGTCGCCGCCGGAGACCACCAGCATCCCGAGGGCGACGGGCAGTTCCTCGATGGCGTGCAGCCGGGACGGGCGGCGGGCGTTCAGGGACGGGGCCCGGTAGTCGGGGCCCACCGTGTCGTAGGGAGCGACCGCCGCCCGCAGCGGGGCCAGCGCGGACTCGAAGTCGGAGTGGGCCGCGGCCGTCTCGCAGACCCGCTCGATCGCCGCCCGGGTGCCGTCCTTGGCCAGGGACAGGCAGGCCGCGACCACCGAGTCCGGGGTGGCCCCGGGCGCGCACGCCGCCGCGACCGCGGCCGCGAGGACACCGGCCGCTTCCCGGCCGTACGAGGACTGGTGGGCGCCCGCGACGTCGAGCGCCTCGGCGTAGGCGCCCGCCGGGTTGGCCGCGTTGACCAGGCCGACCGGCGCCATGTACATCGCGGCACCGCAGTTGACGATGTTGCCGACGCCGGCCTCGCGCGGGTCGGCGTGGCCGTAGTGGAGCCGGGCCACCAGCCACTTCTCCGCGAGGAAGACGCGGTGCAGGGGGAGGGCCTCGGCCTCCAGCTCGGGGATCCAGCGCGGGTGCGTCATCAGGTCCGGGACGAGGTGGTCGGCGATCGCGTAGGCGTCCAGGTGGTCGCGGACGGTGGCGTAGACCCGGACCAGGGCGTGGGTCATCAACGTGTCGTCGGTGACGTGGCCGTCGCCCTTGTGGTACGGCGCGACCGGTCGGGCGGTGCGCCAGGCGTCGCCGTGCCAGGGGCCGACCACGCCGTGGACCCGGCCGCCGTGGCGTTGGAGGATCTGTTCGGGGGAGTAGCCCTCGACGGGGCCGCCGAGCGCGTCGCCCACGGCCGCGCCGACCAGGGCGCCGGTGATCCGCTCCTCCAGGAGCGCTGTTCCGTTTTGTCCTGTTGTGGGTGTCATGGGCGGCATCATCCTCCGCGCGGGGCCGGTTGTGCGGCTTCGAGGAGTTCGGCGAGTTCCACCAGGTCCGTGCCGGTGAGCCGGGGCAGGGCGCAGCCGGACAGGGTGCGGCAGGCGTCCCGCCAGGACGCGGGGATCGCGGCGCCGCCGCCGAGGGCGCCGGTCAGCGCGCCCGCCAGCGCCGGGGCGGAGTCGGCGACCCGCGACAGGCAGGCCGCCGCCGGAACGGCCCGCGCGATCCGGCCGCGGGCGGCGGTGGCCAGGGCGAGGGCGACCGGCACCGTCTCGGCGGCGGCGATGCCGTAGCTGTAGACGTGGTCCACGATCTGGTGCTCCAGCAAGGGCACCAGGGCGAAGGTGTTCTCGGCGGCCCCGGCCAGGGCCAGCGCCTGCCGGGCGTTGCGGCCGATCTCCGTCTCCTCGGGCAGTTCGGCGAGGGCGGCCGTCACGCAGGCCCGCACCCCGGCCCCGGCGAGGGCGCACGCGACGGCCGCCGCCATCGCCCGGGCGCCGTGCACGCCGTCGCCGTCCTGGGTGTAGCGGGCGTCGAACTCGGCGAGGCCGGCCGCGCCCCGGGGGTCGCCGGGGTGGGCGACGGCCAGGACGCAGGCGCGGACGCAGGCCGCGTCGTCGAAGTAGTGCGGGTTGTCGTGGCCGGTCGCGGGCGGGCGCAGACCCGTGGCGAGGTTGCCGAGGCCGGCCCGGACGGAGATGCGGGCGCGCAGCGGCAGTACGGCGGACTCCACCTCGGGGGCGCGCTCGGCCGCCGCCGCGACCTCGCTGGCGACCGCGTTCCAGGTCAGGTCGATGGCGGCGCGCATCCGGCGCTCCCGGCTCAGGTCCCCGAGCGCGGTGTCGTCCCCGGCCCGCAGCACCGCCTCCGCCGCGAACACCGCCCACTCCGCGTCGTCCGAGGGGCCCAGGCGCAGCGGTTCCGGCGGCTGGTTCAGGGCGATGGGGACGGGGAGAGTCGTGGTCGCGTTCTGCTCGGCGAAGGTGTCCAGTTCGCGGGTCAGGCGCCGGGTCCACTCGGGCATCCGCGCGGCCCGGTGCCGGGCGGCCGGCCAGCCCGCGGCGTCCCCGGCGGCGAGACCGAGGAGGAGCCCCTCGATGCGGCGGGGGCGGGGG
>NZ_WYCT01000402.1 GCF_011008945.1 Streptomyces harenosi | reverse complement strand
CCCCGGAACCGGACGGCCCGCCCCTGCCGCGCCCGCGCCCGCGGGGGTGAGCGGGGGCCGCCGGTGAGCGGGCCGGCGGCCGGCCCCGTGGCCGGGTTCCGGTGGTTTCGCCGGGGGCCGCGTGCGCCGGTGGTGCCGGGCGGGGGGTCGCGGCGCATGATGGAGGGGACTCCGGTCCCTTTCCCGGGGAGGTGCCCCGTGTCGCAGCCGCCGTATCCGTCGTGGCAGCCCCGGCCGCCCTGGCCGCAGGGGCCCGGTGGGGTTCCGCAGCAGTGGGCGGGGCCGCCCGCCGCCCCGTCGATGCTCGCCTCGCACGCCGACCGGGAGCGGGCTGTGGACGTGCTCAGGGCCGGGTACGCCGAGGGCCGGATGGAGCGCGAGGAGTTCGAGCAGCGCGTCGCGCGGGCCTGCGCGGCGCGGACGGTGGGGGAGCTGGCAGTGCTGGTCGCCGATCTGCCGCAGGGGCCCGTGCCGCAGCCCGCGCCGGTCGTGGCCGTGCCGGGGACCTTCCGGCCGCCGCGGCAGCGGACCAGCGGCACGGCGGTCGCGGCCGCGGTGTGCGGGCTGCTGTGCCTGCCGACCTTCGGGCTCACCGGGATCCCGGCGGTCGTCCTGGGCCACGCCGCGCGGGCCGGTATCCGGCGCTCGGGCGAGGCCGGCGACGGGCTCGCGCTGACCGGGCTCGTCCTCGGGTGGGTGTCCACCGCGGGCTGGGCGCTCTTCCTGGTGCTGCTGGCCCTGGTGTCGGCGGCGGTCGGCTGACCCCCCGGCACCGGCGCGGGAAGGCCATGAGAAAGTGTTCGAAACGGACACCAGCCGCCGATTCGAAGATCACCCGCGGCCCGGGGGCTTGACATGTCCCGTGGGGCGCCGCGGACGCCGCCCATTTGTTTTGACCGCAGCGAATGCGATAGGTACGCTCAGACCTTGTGCCTGGGGTGTGCCCTGGCTCTCGTGCGTGCCTTCACCCGCACAGGGTCCGAGAGCGGCCACCGTAATCTGCGCCCATTTCGCCACTGCGGCGGGAGACTGCCGGATTCGACACACCCGACCGCGTGGGTCGGCGACGTTCCAGGTTAGCTGTACCCATCGGCACACAGAAACCGGAGAAGTAGTGCCTACGATCCAGCAGCTGGTCCGGAAGGGCCGGCAGGACAAGGTCGAGAAGAACAAGACGCCCGCACTCGAGGGTTCCCCTCAGCGTCGCGGCGTCTGCACGCGTGTGTTCACGACCACCCCGAAGAAGCCGAACTCGGCCCTCCGTAAGGTCGCGCGTGTGCGCCTGACCAGCGGCATCGAGGTCACGGCCTACATTCCGGGTGAGGGACACAACCTGCAGGAGCACTCCATCGTGCTCGTGCGCGGCGGCCGTGTGAAGGACCTGCCGGGTGTTCGCTACAAGATCATCCGCGGTTCGCTCGACACCCAGGGTGTCAAGAACCGCAAGCAGGCCCGCAGCCGTTACGGCGCCAAGAAGGAGAAGTAAGAATGCCTCGTAAGGGCCCCGCCCCGAAGCGTCCGGTCATCGTCGACCCGGTCTACGGCTCTCCTCTGGTGACCTCCCTGATCAACAAGGTGCTGCTGAACGGCAAGCGCTCCACCGCCGAGCGCATCGTCTACGGCGCCATGGAGGGCCTGCGCGAGAAGACCGGCAACGACCCGGTCGTCACGCTCAAGCGCGCTCTGGAGAACATCAAGCCGACCCTCGAGGTCAAGTCCCGCCGTGTCGGTGGCGCCACCTACCAGGTTCCGGTCGAGGTCAAGCCCGGCCGTGCCAACACCCTGGCGCTGCGCTGGCTGGTCGGTTACTCCCGCGCCCGTCGCGAGAAGACCATGACCGAGCGTCTGCTCAACGAGCTCCTCGACGCCAGCAACGGCCTCGGTGCCGCTGTGAAGAAGCGCGAGGACACCCACAAGATGGCCGAGTCCAACAAGGCCTTCGCGCACTACCGCTGGTAGTCGGAACCCCTTCGAGAACCGAGAGAAGACTGAAGCCTTATGGCTACCACTTCGCTTGACCTGGCCAGGGTGCGCAACATCGGCATCATGGCCCACATCGACGCGGGCAAGACGACCACCACCGAGCGGATCCTGTTCTACACCGGCGTCTCGTACAAGATCGGTGAGGTCCACGACGGCGCTGCCACCATGGACTGGATGGAGCAGGAGCAGGAGCGTGGCATCACGATCACCTCTGCTGCCACCACCTGCCACTGGTCGCTGGAGAACGTCGACCACACCATCAACATCATCGACACGCCGGGCCACGTCGACTTCACCGTCGAGGTGGAACGTTCCCTGCGCGTGCTCGACGGTGCCGTGACGGTGTTCGACGGCGTCGCCGGCGTCGAGCCGCAGTCCGAGACGGTGTGGCGTCAGGCGGACCGCTACGGCGTTCCGCGCATCTGCTTCGTCAACAAGCTCGACCGCACCGGTGCCGAGTTCCACCGCTGCGTCGACATGATCTCCGACCGTCTGGGTGCGCAGCCGCTGGTCATGCAGCTCCCGATCGGTGCCGAGGCCGACTTCCGGGGCGTCGTGGACCTGGTCCGCATGAAGGCCCTGGTCTGGTCCGCGGAGGCCACCAAGGGCGAGATGTACGACATCGTCGACATCCCGGACACCCACACCGAGGCTGCCGAGGAGTACCGCGGCAAGCTTCTGGAGGCCGTCGCCGAGAACGACGAAGAGATGATGGAGCTGTACCTGGAGGGCAACGAGCCCACCGAGGAGCAGCTCTACGCGGCCATCCGCCGCATCACCATCGCCTCCGGCAAGGGCCAGGGCACCACGGTGACCCCGGTCTTCTGCGGCACCGCCTTCAAGAACAAGGGCGTCCAGCCCCTGCTCGACGCGGTCGTGCGCTACCTGCCGTCCCCGGTCGACATCGAGGCCATCGAGGGCCAGGACGTCAAGGACCCCGAGACGGTCATCAAGCGCAAGCCGTCCGACGACGAGCCGCTGTCGGCGCTGGCGTTCAAGATCATGAGCGACCCGCACCTCGGCAAGCTCACCTTCGTCCGCGTGTACTCCGGCCGTCTGGAGTCCGGCACCGCCGTGCTGAACTCCGTCAAGGGCCGCAAGGAGCGCATCGGCAAGATCTACCGCATGCACGCCAACAAGCGTGAGGAGATCGAGTCGGTGGGCGCCGGCGACATCGTCGCGGTCATGGGTCTGAAGCAGACCACGACCGGTGAGACGCTGTGCGACGAGAAGGCCCCGGTGGTGCTGGAGTCCATGGACTTCCCGGCGCCGGTCATCGAGGTCGCGATCGAGCCCAAGTCCAAGGGTGACCAGGAGAAGCTGGGTGTCGCCATCCAGCGTCTCGCGGAGGAGGACCCCTCCTTCCAGGTGCACACCAACGAGGAGACCGGCCAGACCGTCATCGGCGGTATGGGCGAGCTGCACCTCGAGGTGCTCGTCGACCGCATGAAGCGCGAGTTCAAGGTCGAGGCCAACGTCGGCAAGCCGCAGGTCGCGTACCGCGAGACCATCCGCAAGTCGGTCGAGAAGGTCGAGTACACCCACAAGAAGCAGACCGGTGGTACGGGCCAGTTCGGCCGCGTCATCATCTCGGTCGAGCCGATCGAGGGTGGCGACGCCTCCTACGAGTTCGTCAACCAGGTCACCGGTGGACGTATCCCGAAGGAGTACATCCCCTCGGTCGACGCCGGCTGCCAGGAGGCCATGCAGTTCGGCATCCTCGCCGGTTACGAGATGACCGGTGTGCGCGTGACGCTGCTCGACGGTGCCTACCACGAGGTGGACTCCTCCGAGCTCGCGTTCAAGATCGCCGGTTCGCAGGCCTTCAAGGAGGCCGCGCGCAAGGCGTCCCCGGTGCTCCTCGAGCCGATGATGGCCGTCGAGGTCACCACGCCCGAGGACTACATGGGTGACGTCATCGGCGACATCAACTCCCGCCGTGGCCAGATCCAGGCCATGGAGGAGCGGGCGGGTGCCCGCGTCGTGAAGGGCCTCGTGCCCCTGTCGGAGATGTTCGGCTACGTCGGAGACCTCCGCAGCAAGACGTCGGGTCGCGCAAGCTACTCGATGCAGTTCGACTCCTACGCCGAGGTTCCGCGGAACGTCGCCGAGGAGATCATCGCGAAGGCCAAGGGCGAGTAACGGACCTCGCGTCCACGCCGTAGGCTTGACTCCGGAGCCTCGTGGGGCAAACAACCGCAATCGCGGGGGTTTGCCCCCGGGATCCGGGCCATCCAGCAAAGATCACCTGGCGCCGATGAAGCAAGGCGTTCAGAACCACTCCACAGGAGGACCCCAGTGGCGAAGGCGAAGTTCGAGCGGACTAAGCCGCACGTCAACATCGGCACCATCGGTCACATCGACCACGGTAAGACGACCCTCACGGCCGCCATTACCAAGGTGCTGCACGACGCGTACCCGGACCTGAACGAGGCCACCCCGTTCGACAACATCGACAAGGCGCCCGAGGAGCGCCAGCGCGGTATCACCATCTCCATCGCGCACGTCGAGTACCAGACCGAGGCGCGTCACTACGCCCACGTCGACTGCCCGGGTCACGCGGACTACATCAAGAACATGATCACGGGTGCGGCGCAGATGGACGGCGCCATCCTCGTGGTCGCCGCCACCGACGGCCCGATGCCGCAGACCAAGGAGCACGTGCTCCTGGCCCGCCAGGTCGGCGTTCCGTACATCGTCGTCGCCCTGAACAAGGCCGACATGGTGGACGACGAGGAGATCCTGGAGCTCGTCGAGCTCGAGGTCCGTGAGCTCCTCACCGAGTACGAGTTCCCGGGCGACGACGTTCCGGTCGTCAAGGTCTCCGCTCTGAAGGCCCTCGAGGGCGAGCAGGAGTGGGTGGACTCCGTCCTCAACCTGATGAAGGCCGTCGACGAGGCCATCCCGCAGCCGGAGCGCGACGTCGACAAGCCGTTCCTGATGCCGATCGAGGACGTCTTCACCATCACCGGTCGCGGTACGGTCGTCACCGGCCGTATCGAGCGTGGTGTCCTCAAGGTCAACGAGACCGTCGACATCATCGGCATCAAGCCGGAGAAGACCTCCACCACGGTCACCGGCATCGAGATGTTCCGCAAGCTGCTCGACGAGGGTCAGGCCGGTGAGAACGTCGGTCTGCTCCTCCGTGGCATCAAGCGCGAGGACGTCGAGCGCGGCCAGGTCATCATCAAGCCGGGCTCGGTCACCCCGCACACCGAGTTCGAGGCCCAGGCCTACATCCTGTCGAAGGACGAGGGTGGCCGCCACACCCCGTTCTTCAACAACTACCGCCCGCAGTTCTACTTCCGTACGACGGACGTGACCGGCGTCGTGACCCTCCCCGAGGGCACCGAGATGGTCATGCCGGGTGACAACACCGAGATGAAGGTGGAGCTCATCCAGCCCGTCGCCATGGAGGAGGGCCTGAAGTTCGCCATCCGTGAGGGTGGTCGCACCGTGGGCGCCGGCCAGGTCACCAAGATCGTCAAGTAAGTTCCGCTTGCTTGAGGGTCACCCGACCTGACACGGCCGCAAGGCCGATGGCCTGAAGGGGCCCGTACGACTTCGGTCGTACGGGCCCCTTCTGCATGCCGGGGGCGCTGGTGCCGAAGCGGTACGACGCCGACGGCGCCGACGGCGCCGACAGCGCCCGCGGGATCACGGCGGGTGCCTCCGGGCCGTCCTCCCCGAGGGCGCCTCCGACGGGCCGTCCGCGACGGGCCCCGCCACCGCGCCGTACGACCGGAGCCGGCCGCTGACGGGGGAGCGGGGCCGGGAGGAGAGCTGCGGGCGGCTCACGCGGACCTGACCGCCGGGGCGGTGCGCGGGGGAGAAGGCGTCCGCCCGGCCTCGGGCGTGCGGCGGCCTCCGTGCCGGGCGGGGCGTGG
>NZ_WYCT01000401.1 GCF_011008945.1 Streptomyces harenosi | reverse complement strand
GTGCCCCCCGCTGCGGCGCGATGCCCCCCGGCACGGCCCGCTGCCGACCCGGCGTCCCCGTCCAGCAGGTGCCCCGGCGCGCGAGGAGACGGCGGAGCCACAGCTCCAGGGAGACCAGGTCGGCCAGGCCGTCCAGCGGCAGCGGCTCCCCCGCCGCCGCCCCCCGCAGCGCCTTGCGCACCACCCGCGCCTCCACCAGCCCCGCCTCCGCGAGCAGCGGCGTGTCGAACAGCGCCACCAGCGAGTCCGCGGCCACCCGCAGCCCCGCCCGCGCCGCCGCGGTCGCCACCGCCTGCGTCGGCGCCCCCCAGCCGGGCGGCAGGCCGCTCACCCCGGCGCCCTCCAGCACCGTCCGCAGGATCGCCGCGCGCGCCCCCGGCTGCACCCGCAGCGCCTCCGGCAGCGCCCGGCACGCGCGGACGACCTGGTTGTCGAGGAACGGGGCGTGCAGCCGCTGGAAGCGGATCTCGGCGGCCTGCTCCAGCACCCGTACCTCGGCCGCCTGCCGCGCCAGTGCCGCGCGCGCCCGGAAGTCGCCCGGCCGCTGCCCCGGCCCCAGCCCGGACCGCTGCGTCGACGCCTGCAGACGAACCGATACTTCGGCCAGCGCCTCCCCGGTCAGCCAGCGCGCCGCGGGCCCCGGCCCGCCCCAGGTCAGTGCGGCGAGCGACGCCTCCACCGCGCCACCGGAACCGTCCCCACCGGCCCACCCGGCACGGCCCGCCCGGCCGGCCCCGCCACCCGTTGCGTCCAAGCGCCGCCGCAGCAGCCGCTCGGCGAGGTCCTCCAGCCCCGCCCGGTACGGCGTCCGCGCCAGCCGCCGCGCCGCGGCGTACACGCGCGCCGGGACCAGCACCGAGCCGTCGGCCTTGGCCAGGGCGGCCACGGGCCGCACCAGATGGCGCCGCTTGCGGTCCATCAGCAGGTCGGCCAGCCGGGCCGGATGGGCGTCCAGCACCTGCCGGGCGCCGTACCCGGTGAAGTGGTCCGCGCTGCCGGCCGCCAGCCGCGCCCGGTGCCGCGCCGCCGACACCAGGCAGGGCCCGGGCTCGTCCGTCAGCGGTCCCTCCAGATCGGCGTAGGGCAGGGTCTCCTCGCCCCCGGTCACCACCACGTGGTGCAGCCGGGGACCGGCGGCCAGCGCCGCCGCCCGTTCCAGTTCGGCCTCCGGGCCGCCGACGGCCAGGTCGTTGAAGGTGACGGCCAGCAGCCGCTGACCCGCTTCCGTGCCGCCGTGCCCCAGCACGGTCCCGGGCCGCCCGGGCAGCCCGGCCGCCAGCAGCGCCAGCGTGCCGGAGGCGGGCCCGCCCGACAGGTCCGCCCCGATCCCCGGGGCCGGCATCCCGCGCGCGGCCCGGCGGTCGGCGGGCCCCATGCCGGGCACCGGACCGGGGTCGATGCCGTCGCCGGGGAACCCGGGGACATGACGGGGGGCGGCGAGCCGGGTGCGCACGGCCTCCACCAGTGCCTCCCGCACCCCGTCGACCGCGCTGTCGGGATCGGCCGCGGGCGCCGCCACCGCCAGGGAGGCGACCGGCTCGTACCCGGCCACCTCCCGTGCCCCGGCGCGCAGGATCAGCGCGTGCCCCGGCGGAACGCGCTTCACGCCGTCGTACGGGGTGGCGTCGTCCAGCGCCGCCGGTACGTCGGGAGCGGCCAGCAGGGCGGCCAGGTAGCCGAAGTCGAGGTTGGCCTCGACGAGGTCGGCCAGGGGCAGCGCGGCCGTCGCGTACGCCGTACCGCCCGCCCAGGGGGTGTGGAAGACGGGCCGCGCACCGGCGAGGTCGCCGCACACCGTGATCCGCCGCTCCACCTGGACGACGGCCGTGTAACTGCCCGGCCAGGCGGTCAGATGGCGCAATGCGCCCCCGCGCGCGGCGAAGAGCGCGACGCGCAACTGCTCGTCCGTCGCCCCGCAGATACCGAGGACGGCGATCCGGGTCCGGGCGTCGGCCTGGACGACGCGCACCTCGTCGGGCCGCCAGTCACCGACCGCCCACAGCGGATCGGGGTCGCCCCACAGGAGCTGGGAGCCCACGGGCTGCACGGTCTCGCCGTCGTACCCGGTGGCTCCCGCGGACCCGGCCCCGGCGGCGCCGACGGCACCCGCGGCGGTGCTGCTCCATCCCACCAACCACCGCATCGACGCCTCCACAGGCTGTGGACAACCAGTGCCGTACGAACTGGTTCCCCATGCTGCCATGAAGGGCGCGCCCCAGAGGGGCGGCGGAGCCGCTCACGCTCCCGTGAATGCGCCCCCGCGGCGACCCCACGGGCGTCCGGCACCCCGCGGGCCCCAACCGCCTTGCCGCGCCGGCCCGTCGACGCTGCCGGGCCCGTCGACGCTGCCGGTGTCGTCGGTGCCGTCGGTGCCGCCGCGGCCGGTGACCGGACGGCGCGGTCCCCCCGGCGGGAGCCCCGCGCTCGCGGTCGCCCGTTCATCGGCCGTCGTGCTGGGCACGAGTTCCGCGCAGGAGCCCCGCGCTCGCGGCCGGCCGCCCGGCCGACCGCGCGGCGCGAATGCGCCCCTCGAATGCGCCCCCGTACCGCCTGGTGCGCCGTCAAGTGCCATGCTAGACACGGCATTGTCCGAAAAGTCGTCGGGTCTATTTTCGGCCAAATCAAAAAAGCCGGAGCGTATTCGAACACGCTCCGTACACGCTCCGCGCCGACTCCCCGGCGGCGTCCACCCGGCTCCGTGCCGGCTCCGCGCGCCACCGGCGGGCGCACGGTCCGGGAGGCGGGACACGCCTCCCGGACCGGTCCGCCGCCCGCGGGGATGGAGGCGGCGGTGTCCCCCAGCCCACTGGATCCAGTACAGCGGGCCGACCCACGCGGCACCCATGGAACCGCTCCCCGCCCAGGCCGGAGAAGAGCGCACGGCCGGGCGCACGGCCACACACCGGGAGCACACGGCCACAGTCCGTACAGACGCCGCACTTCAGTACGGACCACAATCCCGCCATCCGGGACAGGGCCCCTTAACGCTTGGGATGCGGCGAACTACGCTGTGTTTACGAATGCCGCATGGTTATGCCAGTGCGGCAGCCGTCTGTGTCGAGGGGTGGCGCATGTCCAGGGAGCAACGCGGGCCGAACGAAAAACTCGGCGCCGTTCTCGCCCTCGCGGGAATCTCCAACGCGGGACTCGCACGGCGTGTCAACGACCTTGGTGCGCAACGCGGGCTGACTCTTCGCTACGACAAGACGTCGGTGGCGCGCTGGGTGTCGAAGGGCATGGTGCCGCAGGGCGCCGCCCCGCACCTCATCGCCGCCGCCATCGGCCAGAAGCTCGGCCGCCCGGTGCCGCTCCACGAGATCGGCCTGGCGGACGCGGACCCCGCGCCCGAGGTGGGCCTCGCCTTCCCGAGGGACGTCGGGCAGGCGGTCAGGTCCGCCACCGAGCTGTACCGCCTCGACCTGGCCGGCCGCCGCGCGGGCTCGGGGGGCATCTGGCAGTCCCTGGCCGGTTCCTTCGCGGTGAGCGCGTACGCGACGCCCGCCTCGCGCTGGCTCATAACCCCGGCCGACAGTTCGGTGGCGCGTGAGGCGGGCCCGGGAGAGGGCTCGGCAGCACCGCTCAAAGTCGGCCACAGCGATGTGCAGAAGCTGCGGGAGGCCGCCGAGGACGCCCGCCGCTGGGACTCCAAGTACGGCGGCGGCGACTGGCGCTCCTCCATGGTCCCCGAGTGCCTGCGGGTCGAGGCGGCGCCGCTGCTGCTCGGGTCCTACTCGGACGAGGTCGGCCGCGCCCTGTTCGGCGCCGCGGCCGAACTGACCCGGCTGGCCGGCTGGATGGCCTTCGACACCGGCCAGCAGGAGGCGGCCCAGCGCTACTACATCCAGGCCCTGCGCCTGGCCCGCGCGGCGGCCGACGTCCCGCTCGGCGGCTACGTGCTGGCCTCCATGTCCCTCCAGGCGACCTACCGGGGCTTCGGCGACGAGGGCGTCGACCTCGCCCAGGCCGCCCTGGAACGCAACCGGGGTCTGGCCACCGCCCGCACGATGAGCTTCTTCCGGCTGGTCGAGGCCCGGGCGCACGCCCGCGCGGGCGACGCCCAGGCGGCCGGCGCGGCCCTGCGGGCCGCCGAGAGCTGGCTGGAGCGGGCCCGGCCCGGCGACCACGACCCGACCTGGCTCGGCTTCTACTCCTACGACCGCTTCGCCGCCGACGCGGCCGAGTGCTACCGCGACCTGAAGGCGCCCCGCCAGGTCCGCCGTTTCACGGAGCAGGCGCTCTCCCGGCCGACCGAGGAGTACGTCCGCTCGCACGGTCTGCGCCTGGTCGTGTCGGCGGTCGCCGAACTGGAGTCGGGGAACCTGGACGCGGCCTGCGAGCAGGGCGTGCGCGCGGTCGAGGTCGCCGGCCGCATCTCCTCCGCCCGCACCACCGAGTACGTCAAGGACCTGCTGCACCGCCTGGAGCCCTACGGCGACGAACCGCGCGTGGTGGAGCTGCGCGAGCGGGCCCGTCCGCTGCTGATGGCCCCGGCCTGACCAGACCCGCCCCGCTCCCGGGTTTAGAGGCGTTGTCAGTGGCGCAGTGCACTATCGGACCCGGGAGGTGGAGCAGGTGGATCGGGACAAGATCGCCTACGACTGCGACGTGCTGGTGATCGGCGGCGGGATCGTCGGCCTGTCGACGGCGTACGCGATCGGCCGCGCCGCCCCCGGCACGCGGGTGACGGTCCTGGAGAAGGAGCCCGGCCCGGCCCGGCACCAGACCGGCCGCAACAGCGGCGTCATCCACAGCGGCATCTACTACCGGCCCGGGTCGCTGAAGGCCCGCTACGCCGTGCGGGGCGCCGCGGAGATGGTCAAGTTCTGCGCGGAGTACGGCATCGCCCACGCCGTCACCGGCAAGCTGATCGTCGCCACCGACCGGGCGGAGCTCCCGCGCCTGCACGCCCTCGTGCAGCGCGGCCGGGAGAACGGCATACCGGTACGGGAGCTGGGCGCGTCCCAGATCACCGAGTACGAGCCGGAGGTCCGCGGCCTGGCCGCGATACACGTCGGCACCACCGGCATCTGCGACTACGTGGCGGTGGCCCGGCAGCTCGCCGCCGCCTCGGGCGCGCGCATCCGCTACGGCGCCCAGGTGCTGCGCATCGACCGCCGCCCCTCCCGCGGAGTCGCCGTCCTCACCCGTTCGGGGGACATCGTCCGCGCGCGCGTCCTGGTCAACTGCGCCGGGCTGTACTGCGACGAGGTGGCCCGGATGGCGGGGGACGATCCCGGCATGCGCATCGTGCCGTTCCGGGGCGAGTACTACGAGCTGGCCCGGCCCGACCTCGTGCGGGGCCTGGTCTACCCGGTGCCGGACCCGGCCTTCCCGTTCCTCGGGGTGCACCTGACCCGGGGCATCGACGGCGGTGTACACATCGGCCCGAACGCGGTGCCGGCCCTGGCCCGCGAGGGCTACGGATGGGGCACGGTCCGGCCGCGCGAGCTGGCGTCCACCCTCGCCTGGCCCGGTTCCTGGCACATCGCCCGGCGCCACTGGCGCTACGGCACCGGTGAGCTGCGGCGTTCCCTGTCCAAGGCCGCCTTCACCGGCGCGGTGCGCAGACTGCTGCCCGCCGTGACGGAGGACGATCTGGTGCCGGCGGCCGCGGGCGTGCGCGCCCAGGCGGTGCTGCCGGACGGCACCCTGGTGGACGACTTCCTGATCCGGGAGGGCGCCCGCACGGTCCACGTCCTCAACGCGCCCTCCCCCGCGGCCACAGCGTCGCTGCCGATCGGGCGGGAAGTGGCGAGACGGGCGCTGACGGCGCTGGCCGGGACCTGACCCGGCCGCGGCCACGGCGCCCGGGAGCCGCCCGGCCCACGTCCCGCCGCAGCCGACCCCCCGCGCAGGCTCACACCCCCCACACCGCACCGCAG
>NZ_WYCT01000400.1 GCF_011008945.1 Streptomyces harenosi | reverse complement strand
CGCCCGCGCCCCGCACCGGCCCGCGCCGGCCGCCCGCCCGCTCCCGCTCCCGGCCGCGCGGGGTGCCCTGTGACACGCGCGGCCCGTCGCACGCAGTAGGGGGAAGTGCCGGTTCCGTATCGACGCGCGGGACCGAGGGGTACGGACAGGGAGACGTGCATGAGCCTGGTGGAACTGATCGCGCGGGCCGACGAGCGGGCACTGGCCGCGAGCGGTCTGGCCTGTGTGGACCGGTGCGTGCCCCTGCTGTCCGGCGAGGACGAGCCGCTGCGGCCGCTGTGGGCGGCCCTCGCCGCGGACGGCGGCGGCGCCGGGGACGACTGGGCGAGGCGGCTGGAGCGGGTGCGCGGCGCGCTCGCCGGGCCCGTGGCGCACCGGGGCGGCGGCGCCGAGGAGGAGGCCGCGGCGCTCGCCCGCCGGATGCTGGCCGCCGCGCCGCAGGAGCGGTCCGCCGCGGGGATGCGGGTGTGGGCCGACGCCTGTTCGGTCGCCTCGCTCCGCATCCACCGCATCCTCGAACCCGCGCCCGACGGCCCCGGCGGCGAGCCGTCCCGCGTCGAGGCCGGACGGGAGGGACGCACCGGGGACGTGCCGCCGCTGGTCGCCGCCGAGCTGCGCCGCCAGATCACCGTCCTGGAGCTGCTCACCGGCCACGGGGCGGCGGGCCTGCGCCAGGCGCTGGAGGTCGCCGCGGAGGGCCGCCGGGTGCTGCGCGCGGTGGTGTCGCGCCGGGAGCGCGGGCACGGCTGACGCCCGCCCGGCGGTCCGGGCAGGTGTGACCGTCCTGCGGTGAGGGGGACGGGAAAGTGACCGAGGTGCGGCGATCCTGCGCCGGTCGGCGCCACCCCCGCCGGACCCCGTGACGAATCACCGGCCGCCGACGCTCTTGCGGGTGTGACGACTGTGACGAGTATGACCAGTACCCCTACGGCGACGGCACGGCAGGAGGCCAGGCCCCCGGCCGCGGCGAAGCCCGTGCGCTGGGCGGCGGACGCGGTGTCGGCCCTGCGCGAGGGCGCCCGGCTGCGCCTCGACTACTCGGCGCAGAGCCTGTGGCGGGTGGACCGGATGATCGACGGCATACGGGACGAGGGGCCGCCGTACGCGGCGGTGCGCACCGTGCTGCGCGGGCTCGGGGCGTACGCCGGGGAGGTGATCGTCCGCCAGACCGGCGCCGAGTGGTGGGCGACCGGCGGCGACCACTGGGTGCGCACCCCGGACGGCCGCCTGTGGGACCCGATCGAGGAGGCCCGGCGCTGCTACACCGGCGACGGGTCGCTGCGGCTGCTGTGCCGGGAGGCCTCGGCGGGCCGGTGAGACCGGACCGGCCGGGGCCCCCGCCCGCGCACGGGCGGGGGCCCCGGCCGGAGGGCCGTGGTGAGAAACCGTGCCTACGGCGTCAGCGTCTGGCCCAGCCGGCCGTCCGTCGGCGTGCCCAGCGTGGTCTTGCTCCAGATCACGGACTGCGCGTAGCCGAGCCCGGTGCTGTTGCTCGGGACGTGGTGCACCAGGCCGTCCGTGCCGTCCTCGCCGTCGGCCCCGAAGGTGAGGTCGGCGCGCCCGTACCCGGACAGGTCGGTGAGGGACACGGACGAGCCGACCCGGTCGTCGGTCTCCGTGGAGCCGGCGATGCCGGAGCTGTCCTGCGAGATGGCGACCGAGCCGGTGCCGGTGAGGCCGGACGCGGTGCCCTTGAGCAGGACCACGGCGCCGGAGTTGACGCGGTTGACCCCGTCGCGGCTGACGTCCTCGCCGGTGACGCCGGTCAGGAGGTCCGCGTACCCGTCGGCGTTGTAGTCGCCCATCGACACCGACATGCCGAAGGAGTCGTGGGCCTCGTTGGTGTCGGGGACGCCGGAGGTGTCCTGGTGGATGACCCGCATGCCGGTGGTGGTGAACCCGGTGGAGGTGCCCAGGAGCATGGTGATCTGGCCGCCGGAGATGCCGCCGGACTCGGTGGCGACCGGCTGGCCGATGACGATGTCGTCGTAGCCGTTGTTGTTGACGTCGCCCGCGGCGATGGACCGGCCGCCCTTGACGGAGAGGACGCCGGCCAAGGTCAGGCCGGTCGCCGAGCCGGAGAAGCGGGCCACGCGGGCCACGCCGGCGTTGTCGCGGTAGTTCAGGGCGACGTCCGCGTAGCCGTCGCGGTTGAAGTCGCCGGTGGCGGCGTCCAGGTACCCGACCGAGCCGGTGGCCGAGGTGAGCCTGCCGTAGGCGGTGGCGCCGCCGGTCAGCTTGACGTTGTAGTTGCCGCCCTTGCCGGTGCCGGCGGAGAACACGTCCGCCTTGCCGTCGCCGTTGAAGTCGCCGACGGTCACCGCCGAGCCGAGCCTGGCGCCGGCCCACGTCACGCCCGTGGCGTAGTACGAGAAACCGGTGTTGAGGGCGGGGCCGTAGAGCACCGTGACCATGCCGCGGTCGGCGTTGCCGCTGGTGTCGTCCTCACCGGGGGCGCCGATCGCGAGGTCGGCGTGGCCGTCGCCGTTGACGTCGCCCCAGGCGGTGGAGGTGCCGAAGGCGTCACCGGACTCGGTGGAGTCGGGGACGCCCGCGCTGTTCTGGGTGAGCGTCACCTTGGACCCCGTCACCGGGCCGTCGACGCCGCCGGGGACCACCTTCACCACGTTGCCCACGGGCAGGCCCAGGGCCAGGTCGGAGACGCCGTCGCGGTTGTAGTCGGAGGTGGGCAGGGCGTGCGAGATGCCCGGGGTCTTCGCCAGCGTGGCGATCCGGGAGAGCTTGGGGTAGAGGTTCGCGCCGGGGCAGGCCGTGGCGTTGGTGTCGCGGTGGCCGAAGACCCGGGGCAGCGTGATCGACGTGCCCTTGTCGACGAGGTTGCCGTCCTGGCCCTTGGGGGAGCCGGAGGTCAGCGTCACCTTGCCGGTGGGGTCGATGCCGTACATCCCGAACTTCCACGCCACGATCCGCGCCATCGCGTCCAGCGCGGCCCGGCTGGGCTGCACCTTCTCGAAGTTGCCGAGGTAGGAGATGCCGACCGTGTTGGTGTTGAAGCCCACGTCGTGGGCGCCGGTCACCGGCAGGTCCATGCCGCCGCTGCGGCCCTCGAAGATCTGGCCGCACCGGTCGACGACGAAGTTGTAGCCGATGTCGTAGTAGCCGCGGGCGAAGTGCTCCTGCTGGATGGAGCGCATCCGGGCGCGCGACTGGGCGCAGGACAGGGTGTTGTCGCTGTCCGTGCCGGTGTGGTGGATGACGGCGGCCTTGATCTCGGTGCCGTAGCTCGGCGTGCCGTCGTACTCCGTGGAGGCGCCCCACTCGGCCTGGGTGATGACCGGCGGCTTGACGACCGTGGAGGGCCGGGGCGCCGGGACCGTGGGCGTGGGCGAGGGCGAGGCGGTGGCCGGCGGGGACGTCGGCACCGGCGCCGAGGTGGTCGGCGCCACGGACGCGGAGGCGGACGCGGTCGGCGAGGCGGTGGCCGGGGCGCCGGGCGTCTCGGCGGGCGCCGTGGTCTGTGCCGTCGTGCCCGGTTCCGTGGGCGCCGGGGACACGGTCTCGGCCGTGAAGGCGGCCGGGTCCATGGCGCCCTGCGGGTCGGTGCCCGGGTCGAGCAGCTTGACGTCCAGGCCGGCCGGCTGCCCGCCGGCCTCGGTGCCGTCGGCGTGCACGACGCGCACCTCGATGCCGTCGGAGTCACCGGTCCACAGCGAGGCGGTGCCGCCGCGGGCGGCGGCCCGCTCGCCCTCGGCGCCGTCGGCCTGGTTGGGCTCGGTCTCCAGCTCCTGCCACCCGGACCACTTGCCGGTCGCCAGGTCCCGGGTGCGCACCTGGGGCGTCCCCTTGACCTCGGCGTCGGGGTCGTTCCAGGTCAGCAGGACCGCGCTGAACCGCCCGGTCTCCTTCTTGTCGAGGCCCTTGCGGCCCGCCGACTCGCTCTTGAGCTTCACCGTGCGGATGGTCGGCTTGCGCTCGACACCCTTGCCGACCGGTTCCGCGGACGGTTGCGCCACCGCGTACGTGACCACCCCCGCGGTGCTCAGGACGACCGCTCCGGTCGTCAGCCACACCCGTCTCCTCAGACCGAGCGGTTTGTACGCATGGGTCCTGCGAGGACTCAACTGCCCCACCCCTAGAAACTCAACACGAAGGCGCCACAGGTCACCGGCGCCACTACAGACAGCGTGACAGCCCGGCCGACCATCACAGGGACCAGGGTGGGTGTCAACCGGCACCGGCGCCGGGCGCCAACTCCCGGCGGGCGCCGCGGCAGTGACATTTCCGCCGGTCCCGACGCTGATCACCGTGGGGACGTGGGCACGACCGGGTCGTGCCGCACGGACGGTGCGGGCTCACCGGAGTCCGCCGCGCACTCGGTACGGACGAGGACGGTACTTGGGCCAGCGAGGGGAACCCCGCCGCGTACAGGCGTACGACGGGGAACTGGGCGCGGCCGTCGCGCGGGCCCAGGAGGGTGACGAGGCCGCCTTCGCGGTCGCCTACCGGCTCGTGCAGCCCGGCCTGCTCGGCTATCTGCGCGGGCTGGTCGGGGACGACGCCGAGGACGTGGCGTCCGAGGCGTGGCTGGAGATAGCCCGCGACCTGGGGCGGTTCCGGGGCGACGGGGCGGGCTTCCGCGGCTGGACGGCGACGATCGCCCGGCACCGGGCGCTGGACCATCTGCGCCGCCGGCGGGTGCGGCCCCGCCCGGCCGTGCTGGAGCAGGACCTGGACCTGCCCGCCCCGCACAGCACCCACGACCAGGCGCTGGAGTCCCTGTCGACCGAGGCCGCCCTCGCACTGGTGCGGGGACTGCCGCGCGACCAGGCCGAGGCGGTGCTGCTGCGCGTCGTCGTGGGGCTCGACGGGCCCGCCGCCGCCCGCGTCCTCGGCAAGCGGCCGGGCGCGGTACGCACCGCCGCGTACCGGGGCCTGAAGCGCCTGGCCCGGCAGCTGGGCGCCGACGGTGTGACGGACGAGGCGCCGCGGACGCTGGGGGAGTCGACATGACCGGCGGCGGCGAGACACCGGCGGAGCGAGCGGGGACGGAAGAGGAGATGGGCGACCAGCGCAGCGGCGGCGGGGCCACCGACCCCCGGCGGGCGCGCTCCGGCCGGGACCCGGGAGGCGCCGGGGGCCAGGGCGAGCGGCCCGGCCCCCGTGGCACCGCCGGGGTTCCCGGCCGGGTCGAGGCGCTGCTCTCCGCCGCCCTGCGCGAGGACGGTGCCGGTGCCGGTGCCGGTGCCGACGCCGAGCGGCGGGCCGTGGCCGCGTTCCGGGCCGCGCGGGACGCCGGTGCGCACCGGGCGGCCCGGACCCGGCGCCGTGACGACTGGCGGCCCCGGCCGCACCGGCGCGCGGGACACCCGCTCAAGGCCGCCCTCTCCGTGCTCCTGGGCGGCCTGACCCTGGGCGGCGCCGCGTACGCCGCGATCGGCGGCGGCCCGGCCGAGGACGCCCCCGGCGGCGACCGCCCCCGGCCGCCCGCCGCGACCGCTCCCGAGGCCCGCCCGGGCTC
This sequence comes from Streptomyces harenosi, assembly GCF_011008945.1. Lineage (GTDB taxonomy): Bacteria > Actinomycetota > Actinomycetes > Streptomycetales > Streptomycetaceae > Streptomyces > Streptomyces harenosi. The sequence goes on along the minus strand of NZ_WYCT01000400.1, from coordinate 424 downwards.
CCGTCCCGCCGGGCCGCCCTCCGGGGGTCCCGCCGGGCCGGACCGCGCGGCGGACGACGGGGAGGCGGCGGCCGACTGCGGCGCCCACCGGCCGGCCGAGGACCCGGGCGAGGCCGAGGAGACCGCGGCCCGGGGGCGGGCGGCGGCCGAGGCAGGCGGCGAGCGGCGGGGCGCCGCCTCCTGCGCCCGGCCGGACGGCCGGTCCGCGGCCGCCGGGCAGGAGGACCGGCCGTCCGGGCAGTCCGGGAGGGAACGGGGCGAGGGCGCCGGCCCTTCCGGGAGTCCGGGCAACTCCGGTAACTCCGGCAACCACGGAGCCTCTGGCACCTCCGGCAACCCCGGCAGCTCCGGCAACGCAGGGAACCCCGGCGGCCCCGGCGCCCCGGGCAGGCCCGGTGATCCGGCCGGCTCGGTGGGCTCGGGC
>NZ_WYCT01000003.1 GCF_011008945.1 Streptomyces harenosi | reverse complement strand
GGGCGGGCCCCGGCGGGCCGGATGGCTCGGTCTTCCCGCTCGGCGTCCTGGGCACAGCCCCGTCGGCCACCCACGGTGGCCTTTCTCACCGGGGCGCCGGTTTCACGTGAAACACGGCCGGGCGCTTAGGCTCGGGCCCATGAGTCTGCGTCTGAGCACCGTGATCCTCCCGTACCGCCGCTGGCACGAGGGGGGCCGGTGGGCCTGGACGCGTGCCGAGGAGCTCGGCTTCCACGCGGCCTACACCTACGACCACCTGTCCTGGCGGAGCTTCCGGGACGGTCCCTGGTTCGGGGCGGTGCCCACGCTCACCGCCGCCGCGGCGGCCACCGAGCGGTTGCGCCTGGGCACCTTGGTGACCTCGCCGAACTTCCGGCACCCGGTGACACTCGCCAAGGAGCTGATCTCCCTGGACGACATCTCCGGCGGGCGGTTCACGCTGGGCATAGGCGCGGGCGGCACCGGCTTCGACGCCACCGCACTGGGGCAGGAGCCGTGGACGCCGCGCGAGCGGGCCGACCGGTTCGCCGAGTTCGTCGCCCTCCTCGACCGGCTGCTCACGCAGGACTCGGTGTCGTACGAGGGGGACTTCTACGCCGCGCACGAGGCGCGCAACATCCCCGGGTGCGCCCAGCGGCCCCGGTTGCCCTTCGCGGTCGCCGCCACCGGGCCGCGCGGGCTGCGGCTCGCCGCACGGTACGGGCAGGCGTGGGTGACCACCGGCGACCCGAAGCTGTACGAGAACGGCACGCCCGAGCAGTCGGTCCAGGCGCTGCGCGGGCAGATCGAGCGGCTGGCCGACGCCTGTGCCGAGGCCGGGCGTGAGGCCACCGGGCTGGGCAAGGTCCTGCTCACCGGCTTCACCCCGGACCGGAGCCGGCCGCTGGAGTCCCTGGACGCGTTCGTGGACTTCGCGGGCCGGCACCAGGAGCTCGGCTTCACGGAGATCGTCGTGCACTGGCCGATCCCGGAGTCGGACTTCGCGGCCGACCAGAAGGTCTTCGAGCAGATCGCCATGGAGGCCCCGGCGCAACTGCGCTGAATCCGGTGGCCGGGAACCGGTCCACCGGGCTGGGGCCCGGCGCCTCGCGGGAGGTCGGGAACCGGCCCACCGGGCCCGGCCCGGCCCCCGCACGAGGCCGGGTACCGATCGCCGGGCCCGGCTCGGCGCCTCGCGCGACCGGCAGTGCCACTCAGCGCGTGGCGGCCCGCGCCCGGCAGCGGCGTCCCGGCCGGCGCTCCCCGGCGCCTCGCGCGGGAAGGTGACGCGACCGGGCAGGTGCCGCGACCGGGAACCACTCCGGTAACGGGGCACACAAGAGAGCCATGGCTCACAGATGTGCGGACTTCCGCACGGGCGTGCGGGCATATGCGGGACAATGACCGGGTGACCTCAGCGACTCGACAGCCGAAGACACCGGTCCCGACCGTCCCCCCGCGGCTGATCGCCACCGATCTGGACGGCACACTGCTGCGGGACGACAAGTCGGTCTCCCCGCGCACGGTCGCCGCGCTGGCCGCGGCCGAGGAGGCCGGCATCGAGGTCTTCTTCGTCACCGGCCGCCCGGCCCGCTGGATGGACGTCGTCAGTGACCACGTCCACGGTCACGGCCTCGCCATCTGCGGCAACGGCGCGGCCGTCGTCGACCTGCACGGCGGCCCCGGAGCCCACCGGTTCGTGAAGGTGCGGGAGCTGGCCCGGGAGAACGCGCTGGACACCGTACGGCTGCTGCGCGAGGCGGCGCCGGGCACGGTGTACGCGGTGGAGCAGCCGCACGACTTCAACCAGGAGCCGGCGTACCCGAAGCTGCACGTGGAGGTCCCCGACGTGTGCGCGCCCGCCGAGGAACTCCTCGGCCCGGACGGGCCCGCCGCGGACGACCCGGTGCTCAAGATCCTCGCCTTCCACCCCGACCTCGACCCCGACGCCTTCCTCACGCTGGCCCGGCTGGCCGTGGGCGACCGGGCCAACGTGACCCGGTCCAGCCCCAGCGCCCTGCTGGAGATCAGCGGCCCGGGTGTCTCCAAGGCCAGCACGCTCGCGCTGTGCTGCGCGGAGCGGGGCATATCCCACGAGGAGGTCGTCGCCTTCGGGGACATGCCGAACGACGTCGAGATGCTCACCTGGGCGGGCCAGTCCTACGCGATGGGCAACGCGCACCCCGACGCGATCGCCGCCGCCTCCGGGCAGACGGTCGCCAACAACGAGGACGGGGTCGCGGTCGTCATCGAGCGGATGCTGGCGGAACGTTTCTGACCCGCGCCGCCGGCCCGGGCCTCACAACGTCACCCCCCGCCGCGCCAGCCACGGCACCGGGTCCAGCGCCGATCCCATCGACGCGGTGACCCGCACCTCGAAGTGCAGATGCGGCCCGGAGGAGTTGCCCGTGCTGCCCGACTGGCCGATCCACTGGCCCGGGACGACACGGTCCCCCTGGCCGACGGCGACGGTGGCGAGATGGGCGTACTGCGTGTAGTAGCCGCCCGCGTGCTGGACGACGGCCTGGACGCCGAAGGGTCCCCCACACGCCACCCGCACCACCCGGCCCGCACCCACCGCCCGCACCGGCGTTCCCACCGGGACCGCGAAGTCCTGCCCGGTGTGCCGGTCCGCCCACCGCTTCCCGCCGCTGCCGAAGGGCGCGGACAGCCGGTACGTCTCCACCGGTGCCACCCAGGCGCGCGTGACCTCCGCCTTCGGCTGGTCGAGCCGGACCGCGCCGGGACACGCGCCGGCCGTCACGGAGCCGTCCGCCCCGCCCTGCAACCGCGCCCGCGCCGCCCGGAGTCTGCGCTCGATGCTCTGTCTCAGCCCGGCCAGCTCGGCCTCGCGCCGTTCCAGCCGCTGCCGGGCCGCCGCGGCCCGCGCCTCGTCGGCGACGAGCCGCTCCTCGGCCCTTCTGCTCCTCTCGACGGCCTGGCCGACGGACAGATCCGCCCGTGACACCGCCCGGTGACCGCGCATCAGCTTCTCGGGGTTCTCCGCGAGCATCACCTGCACGGTCAGCGGCAGCCCGCCGCCGCTGCGGTACTGCTCGCGCGCGATCCGCCCGAGGTCCTCGTGCAGGACGGCGGCCTCCCGGCGCCGGCGGTCGAGCAGCGCCTCGATCCGCCGGGCCTTCGCCCGCTCCTCCTCGGCCGCGTGCCGCACCGCCTCGTACTCCCGGGCCGTCGCGGCGGCCGCCTCGTACAGCCGGGCCACCTCCGCGCTCGGCCGCGCACCGGAGCCGGAGGGATGGTCCGTGGCATCGGTCGGGCGGGCCGCGAGCACGGCGAGCGCGCACAGCAGCACCGGTACGAAAAGCCGGGGACGGCGGTATGACGGCATGCCACTGATCGTCCACCTCCTGACGCCATGCGGTCCGGTCCGGCTCGTACGGCCGGGGACCGTTGCTGCGCACGGCTCAGCGCGGTTGCTGCATCCGGGGCAACGCCCGTACCGCACCGTGTACGCGGGGCGACGCCCGCGCTCGCACCGGGCGGCCCGGGGAGGGGCGCCGCGGGGGGCCGGGCGCGCGGCGTCTCAGTGCGGCGCCTCCCACACCAGCGTGGTGCCGCCGCCGTCCGCCCCGATGCCCGGCCCGTGCCGGCTGGTTCCGCCCAGGCACTCGGCACGGCGCCGCAGGTTCGCCAGTCCGCTGCGCCGCCCGCCCTCGGGGATGCCGACGCCGTCGTCGGCGACGGTCAGCCGCACGCCCGGCCGGCCGTCCGGCAGGGTCACCGACGCGTCGACGACGATCTCGATCCGGGAGGCCCTGGCGTGCCGGAAGGCGTTGGAGAGGGCTTCCCGCAGGGCCGCGACGAGGTTCTTGCCCGTCAGGTCGCCCACCGCGCTGTCCACCGGGCCGGTGAAGCGGCAGGAGGGCGTGAACCCCAGCGGCACCGCGGCGGTGGCGATCTCCCGCAGCACCCGCCCGCGCAGCCCCGGCTCCTCCTCGGCCGGCTGCCGCAGCGCGAAGACGGCCGAGCGGATCTCCTGGATGGTCACGTCGAGTTCGCCGACGGCCCTGCCGATGCCGTCGCGCACCCCGGGCTCGGCCGACCGGCGCCGGGCGTGCTCCAGCAGCATCCCGGTGGCGAACAGCCGCTGCACGACGAGGTCGTGCAGATCGCGGGCGATGCGGTCACGGTCCTCGTACACCGCGAGCCGTTCCCGGTCGCGCTGCGCCTCGGCCATCATCAGCGCGAGCGCGGCCTGCGCGGCGAACCGGACCGCCAGGGCGCGCTCGGTCCGTGAGAACGGGCGCTGCCCGCGCGCCCGGGGGGTGACGAGGCCGCCCAGCACACGGTCGCCGCTGCGCAGGGGCAGCAGCATGGCCGGTCCGTAGCCGCGCGCCAGGCCGGTGTCCAGGCGGGGATCGGTCGCGGCGTCCTCCACGAACACCGCCCGGCCCGCCAGAAGCTCGGCGACGGCCGCACGGCCCGGCGACAGGACCGTGCCCAGCGCCTCGGTCGGCCCCTCGGAGGCGACGGCCGCGATCTCCAGGCCGCCCCCGCCGGCCGGCAGCAGGACGATCCCGGCGGCGGCGCCGGACAGCCGGCGGGCCTGCTCGGCGACCACGTGGAGGGCGTCTTCGCCGTCGTCCCCGGAGAGCAGCGCCGTGGTGACCGCCGCCGATCCGTCGATCCAGCGCTCCCGCTGCTGGGCGGCCTCGTACAGCCGGGCGTTGCCGATGGCGATGCCGGCCTCGGCGGCCAGCACCCGCACCATCGCGAGGTCGTCGTCGGTGAACGGTTCGCCTTCCCGTTTGTCGGCCAGGTACAGGTTCCCGAAGACCTCGCCCCGGACCCGGATCGGGACGCCGAGGAACCCGCGCATCGGCGGGTGGTGGGCGGGGAACCCGCACGCGCGCACGTCCGCGGTCAGGTCCTCCAGGCGGACCGGATCCGGTTCGCGGAGCAGGGCGCCCAGGAGGCCCCGGTGCCCGTCGGGCGGGTGGCCGATCCGGCGGGCCGTCCCCTCGTCGACACCGTGGTGCACGAAGTCGGCCAGCTTCTCCCCGTCCTCCGCGAGCACGCCTATCGCCGCGTAGCGGGCGCCCGCCAGATCGGCCGCCGTCTCGCAGATCCGGACCAGCGTGGAGTGCAGCTCCAGGCCGCTGCCGACCGACTGCATCGCGTCCAGCAGCTTCGGCACCCGTGCGACGAACTCGGCGCTGATCCCCTGCGGGGTCGGCCGGGGGCCGGGAGCCGGTGCGGTGGGCATATCCCGAGCCTAATCAGCCGCTTTTGTCAGGGAAAGTCGGATCTACGGAACGTCTCTTCCGGACAGCTCTGCCGGGGAGCCCTGGGAAGGGGTGTCCCCGGCGAGGCGGGAGGGACCGCGGCTGACCGCGCGTCCCCGTCCCGGCTCTCCCGGCTCTCCCGGCCTTCCCTGCCTTCCCGGCCGCTGCCCGAACCCGCGGGCTCAGCCCGCCCCCACCAGCGACTCCGCCGCCGCCTCCCGTTCGATCATCGTCCGCAGCGGCCCCTCGGCGGTGGCGAGCCGGTCGTAGGTGCCGCGCTGCACGATGCGGCCCTCGTCCAGGACGACCACCTCGTCCACGGCCGCCAGGCCGGCCAGCCGGTGGGTGATCAGCAGGGTCGTACGGCCTTCGGTGGCGTCCAGCAGATCCGCGGTGAGCGCGTCGGCGGTCGGCAGGTCGAGATGCTCGGCGGGCTCGTCCAGCACCAGGACGGGGAAGTCGGCCAGGAGCGCCCGGGCCAGCGCCAGCCGCTGGCGCTGGCCCCCGGACAGCCGCGCCCCGTGCTCTCCGACCAGCGTGTCGAGGCCGTCGGGCAGACCGTCGGCCCACTCCAGCAGCCGGGCCCGCGCCAGGGCGTCCCGCAGGTCGGTGTCGGTGGCGTCCCTCCGGGCCAGCAGCAGGTTCTCGCGCACCGAGCTGTCGAAGAGGTGCGCGTCCTGGGCGCACAGCCCGACGAGCCGCCGCACCTCGTCCCCGGCCAGCTCGCGGGCGTCGGTCCCGGCCAGCGTGTACGTGCCCGCCTCCGGGTCCAGGAACCGCAGCAGCACCTGCGCCAGGGTGGTCTTGCCCGATCCGGACGGCCCGACGACGGCGATCCGGCGGCCCCGCGCCAGCGTCAGGTCGATCCCGGCCAGGGCGTCGCCGTCCTGCCCCGGGTGGCGGGCCGTCAGCCCCCGGACCACGACAGGGAACGGCGCGGCGGGCGCCGGCCGGGGCCGTTCCGGCTCCCGGACCGGCTCGGGAGCGTCCAGCACCTCGTGGACCCGCTCGGCGCTCCTGCGCACCCGCTGCCGGAACTGCACCGCGAGCGGCAGCCCGAGGACGGCCTCGAAGGCGGCCAGCGGGGTCAGGACGACGACCGCCGCCAGCAGTCCGTCGAGCCTGCCCTCGGCCACCGCCCGGACGGCGACCAGCGCGGCGGCGGCGACGGTGAGCCCGGACACGAGAGCGGTCAGCCCGCTGCCCAGCGCGGTGGCGGTCGCGGCGCGCGAGGCGATCCGGGTGAGGGCCGCATCCGCCCGCCGCACCTCGGCGGTGCGCCCGGGCAGGGCGCCGGACACGGTCAGTTCGGCGGTGCCGGTGAGCAGGTCGGCCACCCGGGTCGCCAGGAGTCCTCGGGCCGGTGCCAGCCTGCGCTCGGCCCGCCGTGCCACGGCGCCCGTGATCAGCGGCACGCCCGCCCCGGCCGCGAGCAGCCCGGCGGCGAGGACGGCACCGGCCTCCGGCAGCAGCCAGGCCGTGAAGCCGGCCGAGGCCGCGGAGACGGCCACCGCCGCGGCGGCCGGCAGCAGCCAGCGCAGCCAGTAGTCCTGCAGCGCGTCCACGTCGGCGACCAGCCGTGCCAGCAGGTCACCCCGGCGGTGGTGCCGCAGACCGGCGGGGGCGAGCCGTTCCAGCCGCCGGTAGACGGCGACCCGTGTGTCGGCCAGCATCCGCAGGACCGCGTCGTGCGACACCAGCCGCTCCGCGTACCGGAAGACGGCCCGTCCGATCCCGAAGGCGCGCGTCGCCGTCACGGCCACCATCAGATAGAGCACCGGCGGCTGCTGCGACGCCCGGGAGATGAGCCATCCGGAGGTGGCCATGAGACCCACGGCGCTGCCGAGCGCCAGGCTGCCGAGGAGCAGCGCGAGTCCGAGCCGCCCGCGCCGGGCGGCGGACATCGCCCGTACCCGGGCCAGGGCACCGCCGCGCCCAGCGGCGGGGACGCCCACGGCACCGGGCCGGTCGGGGGCGGTGGGCTGTCCCCCGGCGCGGGTTCCGGCCGGCTCCTCGATCGGGCGGGGCGCGGCCCCGGGCGCCGGGTGCGAACCGCCGGCAGCCGCGGGCTCCGCCAGGCGCACCACCCGGTCCGCCACCTCCAGCAGCGCCGGCCGGTGCGCCACCAGCAGGACCGTCCGTCCCCGCGCGAGCCGCCGCACCGCCGCCACGATCTCGGCCTCGGTCGCCCCGTCCAGAGCGGCCGTCGGCTCGTCGAGCAGCAGCACCGGCCGGTCCGCGAGGAAGGCACGCGCCAGCGCGAGGCGCTGCCGCTGCCCCGCGGAGAGCCCGGCCCCGTCCTCGCCGAGCACCGTGTCCGTCCCCGCGGGCAGCGCCTCCACGAACGCGAGCGCCCCGGCGTCCCGCAGGGCGCGCCGTACCGCGGCGTCGTCCGCCCCGGGCCGGGCCAGCCGCACGTTCTCCGCGATGGTCCCGGCGTACAGGTGGGGCCGCTGCGGCACCCAGGCCACCCGGGCGTGCCACTGCGCCAGGTCCAGGCCGGACAGGTCGGCTCCCCCGATCCGCACCCGGCCCGCAGCCGGCCGTACGAATCCCAGCAGGACGCTGAGCAGCGTGGACTTGCCGGCACCGCTCGGCCCCACGAGCGCGACCGTCTCCCCGGGCTCGACGGTGAGCGTCAGGTCCGACACGGCGTCCGCGGTCCGGCCGGGATGGCGGACGGTGACGCCCTCGAACGAGAGGGACCCGTCCGGCGGCACCGGCCCGGTACCGGGCCGGGGGGCGGGGGTCTCCAGGACCGAGAAGATCTCTTCGGCCGCCGCGAGTCCTTCGGCGGCCGCGTGGTACTGGGCCCCGACCTGCCGCAGCGGCAGATACGCCTCGGGCGCGAGGACGAGGATGACCAGACCGACGTACAGGTCCATCTCGCCGTGGACGAGGCGCATGCCGATGGTCACGGCGACGAGCGCCACCGACAGGGTGGCGAGCAGTTCCAGCGCGAAGGACGACAGGAAGGCGATCCGCAGGGTCCGCATGGTCGCCCGCCGGTACTCACCGGTGATGCGCTTGATCGACTCCGCCTGCGCCTTGGCCCGCCCGAACACCTTCAGTGTCGGCAGCCCCGCCACCACGTCCAGGAAGTGCCCGGACAGCCGGGACAGCAGCCGCCACTGCCGGTCCATCCGGGACTGCGTGGCCCAGCCGATCAGCACCATGAAGACCGGGATGAGCGGCAGGGTGCCGACGATGATGGCCGCCGAGACCCAGTCCTCGGTGACGATCCGGGCCAGCACCGCCACCGGTACGACCACCGCGAGCCCGAGCTGGGGAAGATAGCGGGCGAAGTAGTCGTCGAGGGCGTCGACCCCGCGGGTGGCGAGGGCGACCAGGGATCCGGTCCGCTGGCCGCCCAGCCAGCCGGGCCCGAGCGCGGTGGCCCGCTCCAGCAGCCGGCCCCGCAGCTCCGACTTCACCGCCGCGCTCGCCCGGTGCGCGGCCAGCTCGGTGAGCCAGCCGACCAGTGCCCGGCCGACGGCGACGGCCACCAGGAGCAGCAGCGGCGTGCGCAGATCACCGGCCGTCAGGCCGCGCTGGAAGGCGCCCACCACCACCTCGGCGATGAGCATCGCCTGCGCGATGACCAGTCCGGCGCCGACAGCGCCCAGGGCGACGACCGCGATCAGGAAGAGGCGGGTGGCACGGGCGTGGTGGAGCAGGCGCGGATCGATGGGTTTCACGTGAAACATGCCCTTCGGCCCGGGGGTGTGTTCCACGCGGAACACACCCCTGGCGGACTCAGTGCGCGGCGTCGGCGAGGTGCTGGGTGCCGATGCGCTTGCGGAAGACCCAGTAGGTCCATCCCTGGTAGACCACGACGACCGGCGTGGCGATCGCCGCGAGCCAGGTCATGATCTTCAGGGTGTAGGGGCTGGACGAGGCGTTGGTGACGGTCAGGCTCCAGTCCGCGTCGAGCGTGGACGGCATGACGTTCGGGAAGAGCGTCAGGAAGAACATCGCCACGGTGGCGACGATCGTGACGCCGGAGAGGGTGAACGACCACCCCTCACGGCCGGCCTGGTTGGCCATCAGGGCCGCGACCAGTGCGGCGACGGCCACCACCAGCGCCACCAGACTCGTGCCGTCGCCGCTGTCGATCTGCGTCCACAGCAGGAACAGCACGGCGAGCACCACCGTGACCAGGCCGACCCGCAGGGCCAGCACCCGCGCCCGCTCCCGGATCTCCCCGACGGTCTTGAGCGCCGTGAACACCGTCCCGTGGAACGTGAACAGGGCGAGCGTCACCAGGCCGCCGAGCAGCGCGTACGGGTTGAACAGGTCCCAGAGGCTGCCCACGTACTCCAGGTCACGGTCGATCTTCACGCCCCGGACGATGTTGCCGAAGGCCACGCCCCACAGGAACGCGGGGACGAGCGAGGTCCAGAAGATCGCGGTTTCCCAGTTGCGCTGCCAGTTCTCCTCCGGCCGCTTCACCCGGTACTCGAAGGCGACACCCCGGACGATCAGGCAGAGCAGGATGACCAGCAGGGGCAGGTAGAAACCGGAGAACAGCGTGGCGTACCACTCGGGGAAGGCGGCGAACGTCGCGCCGCCTGCCGTGAGCAGCCACACCTCGTTGCCGTCCCAGACCGGTCCGATGGTGTTGATCAGCACCCGCTTCTCGGGCCGGTCCCGGGCGAGCAGCTTGGTGAGGACGCCGACTCCGAAGTCGAAGCCCTCCAGGAAGAAGTAGCCGGTCCACAGGACGGCGATCAGGACGAACCAGACGTCGTGCAGTTCCATGACTGTGCAGCTCCCTCGGCCTAGTACGAGAAGGCCATCGGCTTGTCGGCGTCACGGAGGTCGCCGCCGATCTTCGTGGGCGGGTTGAGGTCGGCCTCGGTCAGCTCGGGCGGACCGGCCTTGACGTACTTGACGAGCAGCCTGACCTCGATGACGGCGAGGACCGCGTAGAGCAGGGTGAAGGCGATCATCGAAGTGAGGACCTCGGCGGTGGAGACACCGGGGGAGACCGCGTCGCGGGTCTGGAAGAGGCCGTAGACGACCCACGGCTGGCGGCCCATCTCGGTGAAGATCCAGCCCCAGGAGTTGGCGATCAGCGGGAAGCCCATGGTCCACAGCGCCAGCAGCCAGTACAGCCGGGTGAGCCTCGCCCCGAGCGGCTTCTTCAGCAGGACCAGATGCGGCACCTCGTCCTCTCCCGTCCGCCACGCGGCGGGCAGCAGGAACCTCTTGCGGGTGAGCCACAGTCCGAGCAGCCCGAGCGAGAAGGAGGCCATGCCGAAGCCGATCATCCAGCGGAAGCCCCAGTAGGCGACGGGGACGATGGGCTTGTAGTCCCCGGGCCCGAACTGCTTCTGGAGCGCCTCATTGGTGTCGTTGATGCCGGGCACGTACGACTCGAAGTCGCTGTGCGCGAGGAAGGACAGGAGACCGGGAATCTCCAGGGCGACCTTGTTGTGCCCCTCGTCGACGTCCCCGTAGGCGAAGACGGAGAAGGGCGCAGGCTTCTCGCCGTCCCACAACGCCTCGGCCGCGGCCATCTTCATCGGCTGCTGCTCGTACATGACCTTGCCGAGCGTGTCACCGCTGACCGCGGTGAGCAGACCGCCGACCGCCAGGGTGACCAGACCGAGCCGGAGCGAGGTCCGCATCACCGGGATGTGCTTCTTGCGCATCAGGTGGAAGGCGGCGATGCCCACCATGAAGGCGCCCCCCGTGAGGAAGGCCGCCGAGAAGCTGTGGAAGACCTGGTTGAGCGTGGTGTTCTGGGTGAGGACGGCCCAGAAGTCGGTGAGCTCGGCCCGGCCCTTCTCCTCGTTGATCCGGTAGCCCACCGGGTGCTGCATCCACGAGTTGGCCGCGAGGATGAAGTACGCCGACAGCAGCGTGCCGATCGAGACCATCCAGATGCAGGCCAGGTGGATCTTCTTGGGCAGCTTGTCCCAGCCGAAGATCCACAGCCCGATGAAGGTGGACTCGAAGAAGAAGGCGATCAGCGCCTCGAAAGCGAGCGGCGCGCCGAAGACGTCACCGACGAACCGGGAGTAGTCCGACCAGTTCATGCCGAACTGGAACTCCTGCACGATGCCGGTGACCACGCCCATGGCGATGTTGATCAGGAACAGCTTGCCCCAGAACTTGGTCGCCCTGAGGTACTTCTCCTTCTCCGTCCGGACCCAGGCGGTCTGCAGCCCGGCGGTCAGGGCGGCCAGCGAGATCGTCAGGGGGACGAAGAGGAAGTGGTAGACGGTGGTGATACCGAACTGCCAGCGCGCCAGAGTCTCCGGCGCCAAAGCCATGTCCACGTCGTCGCTCTCCTTACATCGCCGTGGTCAGCGGCAGTTTGTGCGTGTATGTCGCACCTATCTCGGGAGCAACCAGACACGCTTGTGAACGCGTTCACATTCACAAGCAATTATGACCTACTGCTTTTCGGCGCCGGAAGGGGGGTCCCGTGTGACGTCAACCCCCTTGGCAGGGATTTCAACATCTTGTTGAATTCGCCGCATGGACTCACAGGGACAGCAGACACGGATACGGATCTCATGGCCCGCGGGGCACCTCACCGCGACCCTCGACGACACCCCCACGGCACAGGCCCTCCGCACGGCGCTGCCGCTCACCTCCACCGCCCGGACCTGGGGCGAGGAGGTGTATTTCGACACGGGGGTGTCGGTTTCACGTGAAACGGACGCCCGGCAGGTCGTCGAGCCGGGCACGGTCGCCTTCTGGACCGAGGGCGACGCACTGGCCCTTCCCTACGGGCCCACGCCGGTCTCGCGGGGCGACGAATGCCGCCTCGCGAGCCCCTGCAACGTGCTGGGCCGCCTCGACGGAGACCCCCGCCTGCTGGCGACGGTCCGCGACGGCGACCCGATACGCGTCGAAGCGGCCGGAGCCTGACGCACCGGCCGACCGACGGCTACGCCTCCTTGCGGAACTCTTCCGACACCCTCAGGAAGATGTCGTTCGCCTCGCTCTCCCCGACCGTGACCCGAACACCCTCCCCCGGGAACGGACGGACGACCACACCGGCCCGCTCGCACGCCTCCGCGAACGCGACCGTGCGCTCCCCCAGACGCAGCCACACGAAGTTCGCCTGGGTGTCCGGCACCGTCCAGCCCTGGCCGCGCAGCGCGTCGACCACGCGCGTGCGCTCGCACACCAGCGAGCCGACCCGGCCCAGCAGCTCGTCCTCGGCACGCAGGGAGGCGATCGCCGCCTCCTGCGCGATCTGGCTCACACCGAACGGCACCGCCGTCTTGCGCAGCGCCGCCGCCACCGGCTCATGGGCGATCGCGAAGCCTACGCGCAGCCCGGCGAGGCCGTAAGCCTTCGAGAAGGTCCGCAGGACGCAGACGTTGGGCCGCTCACGGTAGAGCTCGACACCGTCGGGCACCTCGGGGTCGCGGATGAACTCGCGGTATGCCTCGTCGAGCACCACCAGCACATCGCCGGGCACCCGGTCGAGGAACCGCTCCAGCTCGGCCCGCCGCACCACCGTGCCGGTCGGGTTGTTCGGGTTGCAGACGAAGATCAGCCGGGTGCGGTCGGTGAGGGCGTCGGCCATGGCGTCCAGGTCGTGCACGTCCCCCGGGGTCAGCGGCACCTGCACCGACCGCGCACCGCTGATCTGCGTGATGATCGGGTACGCCTCGAACGACCGCCAGGCGTAGACGACCTCGTCCCCGGGGCCGGCCGTCGCCTGGATGAGCTGCTGCGCCACGCCGACCGATCCGGTGCCGGTGGCCAGGTGGGAGACCGGCACCCCGAACCGCTCGGCCAGCTCGTCCATCAGGCCCGTACAGGCCATGTCGGGGTAGCGGTTGAACGAGCAGGCCGCGGCCGTCACGGTCTCCATCACGCCGGGCAGCGGCGGATAGGGGTTCTCGTTGGAGGACAGCTTGTAGGCCACCGGGCCGCCGGCCGCGGCGGGCTTGCCCGGCTTGTAGGTGGGAATCCCCGCCAGCTCGGCGCGCAGCTTGGGGCTCGTCTCGCTCACCGCAGTCCTCCTTGTGACCACCCGGCATCGAATACTGCTCACCCTATGAGGATTCGAGGCCCATGCGTACAGGTGCGCGGACACAGGCCGGCCACCCCGTCCGGCGCCGGTCGGGCCCGTCGTCCGTTCACCCGTCCGGGCCGGGGCATCAGCGCACGCGGGAGTGCGACGGGGGGAGCACACCAAGGGGGCGCGCCACACATATATCTACGCGCCCGTAGCTCGCGCCCTGGCGCGCATCGCCCATGCAGGTGAGTTGAGATCCCCCGGGGCCGTCAGCGACCTGCCGGGAGCGTGTACGTTGACACGCCACGTATCAACCCGTGGACGGCAACTGGCTTTGATTCGCAGGGAGTTAGCATCTTTGATCATGCAGAAACGTACCTGTCAACGCGTGCATATGCGTCCGCCCTACCCCGTCGCATGAGCCCTACTATCGGCTCGCCATGACAGCAGCAGGGAAGCATCAGGTGAGCCGCGCGGAAACCTCACGCCGAGGCAGCCGGCCGGGCCGGGCAGGCATCAGAGACGTGGCTGCCGCCGCCGGAGTCTCCATCACGACCGTCTCCGACGCCCTCAACGGCAAGGGCCGGCTCCCGGACGCCACCCGCCGCCACGTCCGCGAGGTCGCCGACCGGCTGGGCTATCGCCCCTCAGCCGCCGCCCGTACCCTCCGGACCGGTAAGTCGGGCCTCATCGGCCTGACCGTCACGACGTACGGTGACGAACCGTTCACCTTCACCGAATTCGCCTATTTCGCCGAAATGGCGCGCGCTGCCACCTCCGCCGCGCTCGCCCGCGGCTACGCGCTCGTCATCCTGCCCGCGACCTCCCGCCACGACGTCTGGTCCAACGTCGCCCTGGACGGCACGGTCGTCATCGACCCCTCCGACCAGGACCCGGTCGTCAGCGAGCTGGTCCGCCAGGGCCTGCCGGTCGTCTCCGACGGCCGCCCGGCGGGCTCCCTCCCGGTCACCGCCTGGGTCGACAACGACCACGAGGCCGCCGTCCTCGACATCCTCGACCACCTGGCCGCCGCCGGCGCCCGCCGCATCGGCCTCCTCACCGGCACCACGACCGACACGTACACCCACCTGTCGACCACCGCCTACCTGCACTGGTGCGAGCGCGTCGGCCAGGACCCCGTCTACGAGGCGTACCCGGCGCACGATCCCTGCGCGGGCGCCGTCGCCGCCGACCGGCTGCTCGCCCGCCCGGACCGCCCCGACGCCGTCTACGGCCTGTTCGATCCCAACGGCACCGACCTGCTCGCCGCGGCCCGCCGCTACGGCCTGCGCGTCCCCGACGACCTGCTGCTGGTCTGCTGCAGCGAGTCCACCGTGTACGCGAGCACCGAGCCGCCCGTCACGACCCTCTCGCTCAAGCCGCGCCGCATCGGCACGGCCGTGGTGCAGCTCCTCATCGACGCCATCGAGGGAGCCGAGTCGGAGCGGCCGCTCGAGCAGGTCATACCGACCGAGCTGATCGTGCGCACGTCGTCGCAGCGCCGCGCGCCGCGGACGACGGTCAGCGCGCCCCGGTCGTCCGAGGGCAAGTGACCGGCACCGCCCGCCGTCCGGAGGGGCCCCGGCGCCCCCTCCGCGCGGCGGCCCCGGGCCCGGCTGACGCACCGGGGACAGGCGGAGGAGACACGCGCAGACGGCGAAGAAACGCGGGGAGCGGACGGTCGCGGGACGGCCGAAGCCCGTCCCAATCGGGGCGAAAGCCGCGGCTAAGCGGAGTCTTGCTCTGATTCACCACCCCGGGGTCATCACATGGCGCGAGCGGCATTCCTATGATGGGCCCACGACACCGCGGGCCGCTGCGACCAGGCAGTCCGAAGCGGTGCAGATGCGGCGCGATGGTGGAGGGGTCGATGACTCAGGGGGCCGGTCAGGGACCCGAGGTGGAGCGGACGGCGACGTTGCGCGACTTCCGCGTGCCCGCGTACGTCCACGAGTCCGGTCCGTACCTCCAGGGCACGCACCCGGGCGAGATCGCGCCGCCTCCCCCGGAGGAGCCCTACCCCGACGGGTACACGCCCACCGAGCGCGATCTGCCGGTGATCGATCCGGGCGCCACGCCGCAGGCGCCCGTCGACCCCGCCGCCGCGCCGGCCCCCCAGCCCCCGGCGGGCCCGGGTCCGCTGTACGTCGTCGGCGATGTGCACGGTTACCTCGACGAACTGGTGGCCGCACTCCAGGACAAGGGCCTCATCGACGCCGCGGGCCACTGGTGCGCCGGCACCGCCCGGCTGTGGTTCCTCGGGGACTTCACCGACCGCGGCCCGGACGGCATCGGCGTCATCGACCTCGTCATGCGGCTGTCCGCCGAGGCCGCCGCGGCCGGCGGTTACTGCAAGGCGCTGATGGGCAACCACGAGCTGCTGCTCCTGGGCGCCAAGCGGTTCGGCGACACGCCCGTGAACTCCGGGGCCGGCACCGCCACCTTCCAGGCGGCCTGGCTGCTCAACGGCGGCCAGAAGACCGACATGGACCGCCTCCAGGACCACCACCTGCAGTGGATGGCCCGGCTCGACGCCCTGGAGGAGGTGGACGGCCACCTGCTGGTCCACTCCGACACCACCGCCTACCTCGACTACGGCCGCTCCATCGAAGAGGTCAACGACACGGTCCACGAGACGCTCACGCGCAACGACGCGGACGAGGTCTGGGACCTGTTCCGCAAGTTCACCAAGCGGTTCTCCTTCCGGGACGAAGGGGGCGCCGACGCGGTCCGCAAGCTGCTGGACGCCTACGGCGGCAACCGCATCGTCCACGGCCACAGCCCCATTCCCTATCTGCTGGGCGAGGTCGGCTCCGAGGACGGCGAGGACGGCTCCGGCCCCGTGGTCGAGGGCCCGCATGTGTACGCCGACGGGCTGGCCATCGCGATGGACGGCGGTGTGACCATGGCCGGCAAGCTGCTGGTCCAGCAACTCCCGCTGCTCGACTGACCCTTCGCCCGCCGCACTTCTTCCGGGCACCGCTGCCGGCCGGCTCGGCATCTCCCATGCCCGGCGCCCCCCTCCCCGGAAATCCCCTGTCACCGCGCGCCGTCACGGCTCCGCCGTCGGCTGGTCCGTAGACGGTGCCGTCCGCGGCGAGACGCCCGCCCTACCCGAAGCATCGGCGAGGGCCTCCCGCGACGAGGGCAGAATGCCGGGCCCGGACTTCGGCGGCCCCCGGGCCGGAGGAGCGGCCTGCCGGGTCCGGAGCGCCGCCATGGAGCCCGGGGCCGAGGAAGGGGGCGGCCCGGGCGGCCGCCCCCTCTTCACTCGATCGGCCCTGTCCCCCTCGGGGCGAGGTGAGGTCAGTCCGCGATCGGCAGGTACACCCGGTTGCCCGCGGCCGCGAACTCCTTCGACTTCTGGGCCATGCCCTGCTCGATCTCGGCCTGGCTGCCCCCGTGCTCGCGCCGGATGTCCTGCGAGATCTTCATGCTGCAGAACTTGGGACCACACATCGAGCAGAAGTGGGCCGTCTTGGCGGGCTCGGCCGGCAGCGTCTCGTCGTGGAACTCCCGGGCCGTGTCCGGGTCGAGGGCCAGGTTGAACTGGTCCTCCCACCGGAACTCGAAGCGGGCGTCGGAGAGCGCGTCGTCCCACTCCTGGGCCCCGGGATGTCCCTTGGCCAGGTCGGCCGCGTGGGCGGCGATCTTGTACGTGATGACGCCGGTCTTGACGTCGTCACGGTTGGGCAGGCCCAGGTGCTCCTTCGGCGTGACGTAGCAGAGCATGGCCGTGCCCCACCAGGCGATCATCGCGGCGCCGATGCCGGAGGTGATGTGGTCGTAGGCCGGGGCGATGTCGGTGGTGAGCGGGCCGAGCGTATAGAAGGGAGCCTCCTCGCAGATCTCCTGCTGGAGGTCGATGTTCTCCTTGATCTTGTGCATCGGGACGTGGCCCGGGCCTTCGATCATGGTCTGCACATGGAAGCGCTTCGCGATCCGGTTGAGCTCCCCGAGCGTCCGCAACTCCGCGAACTGCGCCTCGTCGTTGGCGTCCGCGATCGAACCCGGCCGCAGGCCGTCGCCGAGGGAGTACGTCACGTCGTAGGCCGCGAGGATCTCGCAGAGCTCCTCGAAGTTCTCGTACAGGAACGACTCCTTGTGGTGCGCCAGGCACCAGGCCGCCATGATCGAGCCGCCGCGCGAGACGATGCCGGTCTTGCGGTTCGCCGTCAGCGGTACGTACGCCAGGCGCACACCCGCGTGGACCGTCATGTAGTCCACACCCTGCTCGGCCTGTTCGATGACCGTGTCCTTGTAGATCTCCCAGGTCAGCTCTTCGGCCTTGCCGTCCACCTTCTCCAGGGCCTGGTAGAGCGGCACGGTGCCGATGGGGACGGGGGAGTTGCGCAGCACCCACTCGCGCGTGGTGTGGATGTTCCGTCCGGTGGACAGATCCATGACCGTGTCGGCGCCCCAGCGGGTCGCCCAGGTCATCTTCTCGACCTCCTCCTCGATGGAGGAGGTCACGGCGGAGTTGCCGATGTTCGCGTTGACCTTCACCAGGAACCGCTTGCCGATGATCATCGGCTCGATCTCCGGGTGGTTCACGTTCGCGGGCAGCACCGCCCGTCCGGCGGCGATCTCCTCGCGGACGACCTCGGGCGACACGTTCTCCCGGAGCGCCACGAACTCCATCTCCGGCGTGATCTCGCCCCGGCGCGCGTACGCGAGCTGCGTCACGGCCTGTCCGTCCCGGCCACGGCGCGGCTGGCGCGGGCGCCCGGGGAAGACCGCGTCGAGATTGCGCAGTCCCCCGCGCGGTGAGGTGTGCTTGATCCCGTCGTCCTCGGGACGGACGGGACGGCCCGCGTACTCCTCGGTGTCGCCGCGGGCGACGATCCAGTTCTCCCGCAGCGGCGGCAGACCCCTGCGGACATCGGTGTCGACGAGCGGATCGGTGTACGGGCCCGAGGTGTCGTACAGCGTGACGGACTGCCCGTTGGTGAGATGCACCTGACGGACCGGCACGCGCAGATCGGGACGTGAGCCCTCGATGTACGCCTTGTGCCAGCCGATGGACTTCCCGGCCTCCGCGGCCTCTCCGTCGACGGAGTTCTGCGTGGAGGCAGGCGTGCGTGCGTCCTCGATGGTCATGAGACCTACTCCCTACGCCGGCATTACCCGGTAACAGGTTCGGCGGTCGACGCAGCGGTGTCCGTCTGCCGACGTTCCGTGGGAAACATCACTCGACTTCGGTGACGTTTCATGTGAAACATCGACGGGACGGAGGTCAGCGCCCTCTCAGCCCGGTGCTCCGAGCTCCCGCGTGTACAAAGGTGGCTCCACGCTAGCGTCACTTCGGGCGCGGTGAACAGAGGGCCCCCCTGGTTCTTGCGATGATCGGTCGGTGACCACGACGCAGCATCCCCCGTATCCCCCGCCCGAGCCGCCTCATGGACCGGGCGCCGGCAACGGCCCCGGGTCCGGGGGCGGACACGGCACCGGGTCCGGCGGCGGCCACGGGCACTCGCACGGCCATGGGCACGGCCACGGCCCCGCGGCCCCGGTCTCCCGGCACCTGCGCAAGGTCATCGCGGCGGTCGTCATCCCGTTCGCCGCGGCGGTGGTGATCGGGCTCGCGGTGCTGTGGCCGGGCGGTGCGCCCCCGCACGAACGCACCGGCGTCGGATTCGACCGGCAGACGCAGCAGGCCACGGTCACCCGGGTGCAAGAGGTGAGCTGCAAGGACGTCAACGCCTCGGGGGTCCCGCCGACCGGAGACACCTCCACCGCCGAGGGGTCCTCAGCGGTGCAACAAGCGGACGGCACCTGCAAGAAGGCGACGATCCGGGTCGACACCGGCAAGGACAAGGGCCGGACGTTCACCGAGATCGTGCAGCCCGACCAGTCCCGGCAGTTGCATCAGGGCCAGGAGGTCGTGGTCGCCTACGAGCCGTCGGCGCCCAGGGACCTGCAGTACTCGGTCGCCGACATCAACAGGCGCCTGCCGATGGCGCTGCTGGCCGGGATCTTCGCGCTCGCCGTCGTGGTCGTCGGGCGGCTGCGGGGTGTCATGGCGCTGGTCGCGCTGGCCATCAGCTTCCTGGTGCTGAACTTCTTCATCCTCCCGGCGATCCTTCAGGGCTCGAACCCGCTGCTGGTGGCCGTGGTGGGGTCGAGTGCCATCATGCTGATCGCCCTGTACCTGTGCCACGGCCTGTCGGCCCGGACCTCCGTGGCGGTGCTCGGCACCCTCATCTCCCTGCTGTTGATCGGTGTCCTGGGGTCGCTGTTCATCGGCTGGGCCGCCCTCAGCGGCAACACGGACGACAACACGGGCCTGATCCACGGCCTGTATCCGACCATCGACATGAGCGGCCTGCTGCTGGCCGGTGTGATCATCGGTTCTCTCGGTGTCCTGGACGACGTGACCGTCACGCAGACCTCGGCGGTCTGGGAACTGCACGCGGCCAACCCGTCGATGGGCTGGCGCGGGCTGTACCGCGCGGCCATCCGGATCGGCCGCGACCACATCGCGTCCGTCGTCAACACACTCGTCCTGGCCTACGCGGGCGCCGCGCTGCCGCTGCTGCTGCTGTTCTCGATCGCGCAGAGCAGCGTGGGAACGGTGGCCAACAGCGAGCTCGTCGCCGAGGAGATCGTGCGCACCCTGGTCGGCTCGATCGGCCTGGTGGCGTCGGTGCCGGTCACCACGGCCCTCGCGGCCCTGGTGGTCTCCGCCGACCGCACCGGGCGGGAAGCCACGGCGGCGGGCGCCGGTGCCGGGCCGGCCCGTGGCGGACGAGGGCGGCGCCGCAAGCGCTGAGGGCGCGGGGCGAAGCGTTACGCCTCCGTCCCACGGTTGGCGTAACGCTTCATCCGGTGCTCTGTTCCTCCGCCAGGATGCGGTCCAGGGCCTCGTCGAGGTGGGCGTCGAAATCGGCAAGTGAACCCTCTTGGCCCAGCGGCACCAGCTTGTCGGTGCGGTCGAGGAAGGCCACGAGCGGTGCGGAAGAGGAGCGGAACAGCGCCTGGTCGCCGCCGACCTGAAGCCGGATCAGCACTTCCCCGAGAGCTTCCGGCTCCACGGGAGTGATGCGCACATCGCCCTCACCACAGGGGCGGCCCACCCCGTCGATCAGCAGCTCCCGTCCGAAAGCCCAGGTCACCGGTGCGTCTCCGGGCAGATGGAAGGTCAGCCGCACCGCATACGGATCACAGGTCTCATAGCGCAACTCCACCGGGATGCGGAAGGAGAGCTCCTCGGACACGAGAAAGCTCATCATGACTTCTGCCTGTACGGACTCGCGCATCATGTACCCCGTCGTTCGCCGTCGACTGGCCGGGAATCAAACCTCTGACACTGCTGGCATCTTGCTGAACGTACACACCAGATCACAAGGAGTGAGTTTTCAGATACTGAAAGAGATCGAGAGCGACCCAAGGCGGCTGCCCACCTCCTGCTGAAGTTGCCGCACCGCGGACAGCAGCCGATCGGCGTCCTGGGCGGGCAGGGAGATGGCCATCGTCGCGGCCATGGTGCCCAGGGTGATGGGGATCGCCGCGCACACCGTGCCGAGCGCGTACTCCTGACGCTCGACGACCGGTTCCATGCGCCGGACGCGCTCCAGCCGCTTCAGCAGGCTGTGATCGTCGGCCACCGTGTACGGAGTGACCGGCTGGACCGGGTACCGGTCGAGATGGTCCCGGCGGGTTTCCTCGTCGAGCTGGGACAGCAGGCACTGCCCGATGGCGTGCGCGTGTCCGGTCTCGCGGAAGTCGGCCCACTCCTCGACCGCCGGGTTGCCGGGGGTGTCGGAGACGCACACGACGTGGATGTCGCCGTCGCGGTACATGGCGTAGTACACGGGTACGCCGATGGCGTCCCGCCAGCAGGCGAGCGCGTCGACGACCGTGCTGCGACGTTTCTGCTGGGCTCCGCCGGCGGCGAGCCGCTCGGCCGCCTCGCCGAGGAAGAAGAGCCCCTTCTCCCGGCGCAGATAGCCCTCGTGGACGAGGGTGCGCAGCAGATGGTAGGCCGTGGGGAGGGCCAGTCCGGTCTCCCGGGCCAGTTGCTTGGCGGGGGCTCCGTGCGCGTGCTCGGCGACGCGCTCCAGCAGACGCATCGCGCGCTGCACCGAGCCGATGAGGGTCGCCGAGCGGGAGCGGTCCGCGGCGCGTGGCGCCGGGGAGCTCCGCACGGGGGTGGGATGAGGTTCGGCGGATGGGGTGTCAGCCGTGGCCAAAGGTTTACTCCCGGAGCGCGAGAGGGCAGCCCGTGCGGGGAGACACGGGCCGGGGAGGTACTTCGCTCGCGGGGTCGCCCCCGCTGGAGTTTCCGGACTCTAGCCGTCCGCTCCCACCCGCAGACCGCCCGTCCGGAAAACCTCCCTCGCACGAGGGAACCGGTGATTCCTGTTACCGCTCACCGGTACCCCCGGTCCCTCACCCCTCGCTGCGGGACCTCACCAGTCGCTGCGGGACGAGGAGCGCGCCGTGAACTTCCGCACGACGTAGATCAAACCGCCGACCAGCGCGACGAAGACCAGAACCTTGAAGAGCAGTCCGACCAGGAAACCCACCACGCTGGCTATCAGCCCGCCGAACACGACCAGGGCGATGACCGGCACCGCGATCCACTTCACCCACCACGGCAGTCCCGCGAAGATCTCTCGCATCGCCTTCGTCCTTACCTCTTTGCCGGTCACATGTCCTGGATTCGATGCTAGGACCGAAGGACGCCCGGACGGGGGCCCGGCACCCCTTGCCCTCCCCTGACCGGCCCCCTAGGGGCCGGGGGTGGCCCTTGGCGCCGTCCGCCCCGCGCCAGGCAGGCGGGAACGGGCATCCGGGCCCCTGGGGAACCCCCAGGAGGCGGCTCAGCCCTCCGGCGGGGAGAAGACCACCAGCACCCGCAGGTCCTCGCTGATGTGGTGGAACTTGTGAGCGACCCCGGCGGGCACGTAGACCACGCTGCCGCGGGCGACCTCGGTCGTCTCCAGGCCGACGGTGAGCGAGGCCCGGCCGCTGACGACGAAGTACACCTCGTCCTGGCCGTGCGGCTGCTGCGGGTCGGACTGGCCCGCGTCGAGGGCGTACAGGCCGACGGACATGTTCCGCTCCCGCAGGAACTGGAGGTACGCCCCGTCGTTGGCGGCCCGCTCCGCCTCCAGTTCGTCCAGCCGGAATGCCTTCATCGTCCCGTCCGCCCCTGTCTGCCACTCGGATCCGATCACGTCTGCCACGATCAGACACATGAAGAATTTCCTAGTCAAGACGATCGCCAACGCGGGTGCGCTCGCGGTCGCCGTCTGGCTGCTCGACAAGATCACCCTGACCGGTGACAGCACCGGCAAGAAGGCCGGGACGCTCATCCTCGTCGCCCTCGTCTTCGGCCTGGTCAACCTTCTGGTCAGGCCGGTCGTGACGGTGCTGACCCTCCCCCTGTTCGTCCTGACCCTCGGCCTGTTCACCCTGGTGGTGAACGCGCTCATGCTGCTGCTCACCTCGTGGCTGGCCGACAAACTGGACCTGAGCTTCCATGTCGAGGGATTCTGGACCGCGGTCCTGGGCGGCCTGATCGTCTCGGTCGTCTCCTGGGCCCTGAACGTGGTCCTCCCCGACAAGGACTGAACCGATGACCTACCGCGTCTGTTTCGTGTGCACCGGCAACATCTGCCGCTCCCCGATGGCCGAGGCGGTCTTCCGCGCGCGTGTGGCGGAGGCCGGGCTGGAGGACGAGGTGGAGGTGGACAGTGCCGGCACCGGCGGCTGGCACGAGGGGGAGGACGCCGACCCGCGCACCCTGTCCGTCCTGGCGGACCACGCCTACGACCTCGACCACACGGCCCGGCAGTTCCAGCCGTCCTGGTTCTCCCGCCTCGACCTGGTCATCGCCCTCGACGCCGGTCACCTCCGGGCGCTGCGCCGCCTCGCGCCCACCGAGCAGGACGCGGCCAAGGTGCGGCTGCTGCGCTCGTACGATCCCGCGGCCCACGGCGGTGACCTCGACGTGCCCGACCCGTACTACGGGGGCATGGACGGCTTCGAGGAGTGCCTTGAGATGGTGGAGGCGGCGAGCACCGGCCTGCTCGCCGCCGTACGCGAGCACCTGGAAGGACGGGCGGCATGAACGATTCTGCGACAGGCACCGGAGCGGCGGACGGCCCGAACCCCCCGGGCGGCACCGGTGACGGCACGCGCGCGGTGCGGGCCGGGCTTCCGGAACCGGTGAAGCATGAGCCGACCCTGCCGGGCCCCGTGTTCGCCGCGCACTTCCACCTCCCGGGTGATCCCACCGGCCCGTACACCTACGGCCGCGACGAGAACCCGACGTGGACCCTGCTGGAGCGCGCCATCGGCGAGCTGGAGGCGCCGGGCCGGGACGACGTCGAGACGCTCGTGTTCGCTTCGGGCATGGCCGCGATCTCGTCGGTGCTCTTCTCCCAGCTACGCGCCGGGGACGCGGTCGTCCTGCCTGCCGACGGCTATCAGGTGCTGCCCCTGGTGCGCGCCCAGTTGGAGGCGTACGGCGTCGAGGTGCGCACCGCGCCGACCGCGGGCGATGCCCAGCTCGACGTCCTGGACGGCGCCAAGCTGCTGTGGATCGAGACGCCGTCCAACCCGGGGCTGGACGTGTGCGACGTGCGGCGGCTCGCCGAAGCGGCCCATGCGCGAGGCGCCCTGGTCGCTGTCGACAACACGCTCGCGTCCCCGCTCGGGCAGCGTCCGCTGGAGCTCGGCGCCGACTTCTCCGTGGCCAGTGGCACCAAGCAGCTCACCGGCCACGGTGACATCCTCCTGGGGTACGTCACCGGCCGCGACAGCGAGGCCATGACCGCCGTACGGCGCTGGCGCAAGATCGTCGGAGCGATCCCCGGACCGATGGAGGCATGGCTGGCGCACCGGTCGATCGCCACCCTCGAGCTGCGTGTCGAACGGCAGAACGCCACCGCGCTCAAGGTCGCCGAGGCCCTCCGGTCGCGGCCCGAGGTATCCGGGCTGCGCTATCCGGGGCTGCCCGACGACGCCTCGCACGCGATCGCCTCCCAGCAGATGCGGCGCTACGGATGCGTGGTCTCCTTCACGCTCCCCACGCGCGCACGTGCCGACCGTTTCCTCGACGCGCTGCGGCTGGTGGACGACGCGACGAGCTTCGGCGGGGTACGGTCCACGGCCGAGCGTCGCGGCCGCTGGGGCGGGGACTCGGTGCCGGAGGGCTTCATCCGCCTCTCGGTCGGCGCGGAGGACCCCGAGGACCTGGTGGCGGACCTGCTGCGGGCACTGGACGAGTCCGCCGACTGATCGGGGAACCCGCTGCCCGCTCGACTTCGCGGGTACGGCGCCTCGCGCGGCGCCTTGAGACGGACGGTCCGAGCCTCCCCCCTCGTGGCTCGGACCGTCCCGGTTCTGTGTGCGAAGAACCGCGCGCACTAGGCTAGTTGACTCTGTGTCAGTGTCCAATCACGGTAGCGACAGAGACCTATCGACATATTTATAGTTGGACGATGCCAGGGGCCGGGTACAGACGGCCCGAGGGGGTTGCCACTGTGGATCTGGCCTTGCTGCGCACTTTCGTGACCGTGCACCGGGCCGGCTCCTTCACGCGAGCCGCGGCCTTGCTCGGCCTGTCCCAGCCGGCCGTCACCTCACAGATCCGCTCACTGGAGCGGCAACTCGGCCGCCCGCTCTTCCTGCGGCAGGCCCGCGGGGTGACGCCGACCACGATCGGGGACGAGCTGGCGCACAAGGCCGCTCCGTATCTGGACGCCTTGGTGGAGATAGTCGAGACCGGTCTGGACGACGCCTCGTCCTTACGGACGCTGCACCTGGCCGGTCCTCCCGAGTTCACCGCCGAGCGGGCGCTTCCCGCCCTCACCGAACTGGCCGGTGCCGACGGGCAGGGGTACACCCTGCGCGCCTCGTTCGGCGACGCGGGGGAGATCCTGGACGGGCTGGCCGCCGGCCACCACGATCTCGCCATCAGCACGGCCCGGCCGCGGGGCGGGCCGTTCACGGCGACGACGCTCTGCGACGAGGAGCACGTCCTGGTCGCGGCACCGCCGTGGGCGGAGCGGATCGGTTCCGGCACGGGGGACGGCAAGGGTACGCCCGCGCTGGATCGCGTCCCCGTGATCGAGGTGCACGAGTCGCTGCCGTTCGTCTCCCGTTACTGGGCCTCCGTCTTCGACGCCCGCCCGGCCGGGCCGGGCACCGTCGTCGTCCCCGATCTGCGGGCCGTACTGGCGTGCGCGGCCGCCGGGGCGGGGCTCGCGGTGCTGCCCCGCTACCTGTGTGCCGATGCCCTGGAGCGTGGGGACGTCGTCGCCCTGTACGAGCCCGCGGTGCCGCCGCTGCGGACGTACTTCCTCGTCGTCCGCACGGGCACCCTCGCCCTGCCGCACATCGCGCGGGCCCATGAGCGGCTGCAACGCGCGGCGGCCGGCTGGAACTGAGCCGCGTCCGGCGGTACCGCGCCGGTCGTGCGCACGGCCCGGTCCGTGGCGGCGCGCGATGTTTCACGTGGAACCAGCCGGGCGACATTTCTCCCATGACCGTCCGACCCGTGGTCAAGCGCACCGCCCGTGCCGTCCTGCTCGACGGTGACGACCTGATCCTGATCAAGCGCACCAAGCCCGGCCTCGATCCCTACTGGGTGACTCCGGGCGGCGGGGTCGAACCGGGAGACCCGACCGTCGTCCACGCCCTGCACCGCGAGGTGCACGAGGAGCTCGGCGCGAAGATCACGGACGTGGTCCCCTGCTTCGTGGACACCGTGGAGCACATCGGCGAGGACGGCGGCGCGACCGGTGTGAAGGTGCAGCACTTCTTCGTCTGCCGGCTGGAGTCCATGGATCCGTCGCTGCGGCACGGCCCGGAGGTCGATCAGCCCGCGGGCGAGTACGAGATCGTCCGGGTGCCCTTCACCCGGGTCGGGATCGCCTCCGTCCACCTCGTACCCCTGTCTCTGCGCCATTATCTGGACGGCAACATCGAGGGGGTACGCGCTCTGCACGCCCCCGATCTCGGCTGAGGGCCGCCTTCCACCGGCTCACGGCCACCCGGCCGGCCCGCGCCGTCCGGCTGGCGGGATGACGACCACGGTGTGGCCGAAAGCTCGTACGCATCAGTCGAAACAGGTGGACGGCGGGGGCTCCCGTCGGACAGCCTGACCTGCGTGCCGACTCCTTCCCTCGCCGCTCTGCCCATCCGCCGACTGACGCTGCGGGACCTCGCCGCCTGCGCCGACCTGTCCGAAGACCGGGGGTGGCCACGCGAAGAACACAAGTGGGGCTTCCTCCTCACCTCCGGGAGGGGGTACGGCATCGACGCCCCCGACGGCGGACTGGCCGCCGCCTGCGTCGCCACCCTGTACGGGCCCCACGAGCGCCCCTCGCTGGCCGCGTTCGGCATGGTGCTGGTCGCCGAACGGCACTCCCGCCGGGGGGTGGGGCGACGGCTGATGCGGCACGTCGTGACGGACCTGGGCACGATCCCCATGACCCTGCACGCGACCCCGTACGGCCGTCCGCTCTATGAGGAACTCGGCTTCAAGGTCACCGGGCGGGCGGAGATGGTGCAAGGCAACCTCGTCCCGCCCGGGAAGGCGCCGGAGATCGCGACGCGTGCCGCCACCGCGGAGGACCTGACCGCCATCCTCCGGCTCGACGAAGAGGTGTTCGGCGCCGATCGCACGCACATCGTCACCCGCCTGCCCGCCTTCGCCGATCAGCTCCGCGTGGCCGAGGAGAACGGCCGGCTCATCGGATACGCGGCGGCCTGGCCGAACATGGACACCCACGTGGTGGGGCCGCTGATCGCCCGGGACACGGAGACCGCGAAGGCCCTGCTCGCCTCGCTCGCGGCACACACCGACCGACCGTTGCGCACCGACATCGACGTGCGCCACACCGACCTGCTCGCATGGCTGAAGGAACACGGGGTCGAATCCGTCGCCTTCAACGACGTCATGACCTACGGCATCACGGAGCTGCCCGGCGACTGGACCCGGCGGTTCGCCCCGGTGACGGTGGCGGCCGGCTGACCGGCCCCGCACGGGCGGGACCGCTCCGGTACGCCTGCGCCGGCTCCCGGGGATCCCGGGAGCCGGCGTGCGTGCGGGTGGGAGGGCCCCGTCAGGCCAGGGCCTCCACGGCCGCCGTGGCGAAGGCGTGGTCCTGCTCGGGGGCACCGCCGCCGACCCCGATGGCCCCGATCAGCCGGCCGTCGCGGTGGACCGGGACGCCGCCCGCGATGAACAGCAACGGCCGGTCGAGTGCGGTGGGCAGGGTGTGGAAAAGCCCTCCGGGCTGCACGGCCTCGACGAGGTCGGCGGTGGGGGCGTCGAGCTGGAGCGCGGTGTACGCCTTCCGCGTGCTGGTCTCACCGGAGATCAGCACGGCCCGGTCGTCGCGCCGGAAGGCCAGCAGATGGCCTCCCGCGTCCAGGACGGTGACGCTGACCGTGACCCCGGCCGCCTCGGCGGCCTGGCGGGCCGCGGTGACGAGGGCTTCGGCGTCCTGAATGGTCAGCGGGGTGACGGCGGTGGTGCTCATGAGGGGTTCTCCTGAGGAGTGCGGGGTGGTGTTGCTGTGTGCGGGGCGGTGCCGCTCCGGTCGTGGGAGCCGGTCCGCCCCGCCCGTTCCCGGGGCGTTTCCCGGGAAGCCTGTCGTGGGTGGTGCGCGCCGCGCGCCGCGGGGACGGCCCTGGCCCCGCGGCCGCGACGGGCACCGCGGCTCAGTGGTGGACGGCGGTCCGCTGCTGTCCGGCGGGGACCGAGGCCGCGACGACCTCGCTGGGGACGCCCCTGCCGCGCCGCTCCAGGGCGGCCGAGAGCACGGCGAGGACCAGGGCGGCCGCGGCCAGGACGGCACCCACCCAGTTGGGGGCGGTGTAGCCGAGGCCGGCCGCGATGACGAGCCCGCCGAGCCAGGCCGCCAGCGCGTTGCCGAGGTTGAAGGCGCCGATGTTCACGGCCGAGGCCAGGGTCGGAGCGCCGTGCGCCTGGTCCAGGACGCGCTTCTGCAGCGGGGGCACGGTGGCGAACCCCAGGGCACCGATCAGCGCGATGGTCACGGCGGCCGCGATCTTGTTGTGCGCGGTGAGGGTGAAGAGCGCCAGGACGACGGCCAGGGCGCCCAGTGAGACGTACAGCATGGGCATGAGGGCCCGGTCGGCGAACTTGCCGCCGACGAGGTTGCCGCCGACCATGCCGAGACCGAAGAGGACGAGCAGCCACGTGACGGATCCGTCGGCGAACCCGGCGGCGTGCGTCATCATCGGCGCGATGTAGGTGATGGCCGCGAAGACTCCGCCGAAGCCGAGGACGGTCATCGCCATGGCGAGCAGGACCTGCACGTTCTTGAAGGCGGCCAGCTCGTGGCGCAGCTGCACCCCTTCCGGCTTGGGCAGGTCGGGAACCAGCTTGGCGATGCCCGCCAGACCGATCACACCGAGGGCGGCCACGAGGGCGAAGGTGACACGCCAGCCGAGGGACTGCCCGACGAGCGTGCCCAGGGGGACACCGACGACATTGGCGACGGTGAGACCGGTGAACATCATCGCGATGGCCCCGGCCTTCTTGTCGGGCGCCACCAGATCGGCTGCGACCACCGAGCCGATGCCGAAGAACGCTCCGTGGGCGAGCGAGGCGACCACCCGGCCGATCAGCATGACCGCGAAGGCGGGGGCGAGAGCGGAGAGCAGGTTGCCGGCGATGAACAAGCCCATCAGCAGCATCAGCATCCGCTTGCGCGAGATCTTGGTGCCCAGCACGGTCATGAGCGGGGCGCCGAACATCACGCCGAGCGCGTAGCCGGTCACCAGGAAGCCCGCCGTGGGGATCGAGACCCCGAAGTCGCCCGCGACCTCGGGCAGCAGACCCATGATCACGAACTCGGTCGTTCCGATCCCGAAGGCCCCGATCGCGAGGGCCAGAAGCGCGAGAGGCATAGGGGTGTACCTTCCCAGAAGATTGCAGGAGCGCCTTACGTGCGTCCACAATAGTTGCAGACGCGGGCTATACGCAAACGCACTCTATTGCGGCTCTGCCCTATCCTGGATTCCAGTCACTCCGGGACGGAGGAAACGCCAATGACAGCGACGGACCCCGCACTCACCGCCCTCGCCCAGGGCTGGTGCGCCCTGTCTCTGCTGCACGGGAGGATCGAGGCCCATATCGAACGCGCCCTGCAGGCCCACCACGGCCTGAGCGTGCGCGAGTACTCCCTGCTCGACGTACTGAGCCGGCAGCACGACGGCGACGGGGGCCATCTGCAGATGAAGCAGGTCGCCGACGCGGTCGTCCTGAGCCAGAGCGCCACCACCCGTCTGGTCAGCCGGCTCGAGGACCGGGGCCTGCTGGAGCGGTACCTCTGCCCGACCGACCGCCGCGGTATCTATACGAACGTGACCGAAGCGGGTCTGAAGCTCCTCGCGGAGGCCCGGCCGACGAACGACGCCGCGCTGCGCGAGGCGCTGGACGAGGCGGCGAAGAACCCGGACCTGGCCCCCCTCGTCCAGGTCGTGGAGACCCTGAAGGCACCGGTGCCCGCCTAGGCCCTACTGCCACCGGCGCACTGCGTACAGTGCGGCCATGACCGAGCTCGAGATACGGCCTGCGGCCGAGACGGACATCCCGGCGATCGTGGCGATGCTCGCCGACGACCCCCTGGGCGCGCAGCGGGAGTCGCCCGACGACCTGTCCCCTTATCTGGCGGCCTTCAAGCGCCTCAGCGACGATCCGCACCAGCACCTGATGGTGGCCGTGCGGGAGGAGCGGGTCGTCGGCACGCTCCAGCTCACGATCATTCCGGGGCTGTCCCGCCGGGGCGCCCTCCGGTCGGTCATCGAGGCCGTCCGCATCCACGCCGACGAGCGCGGCAGCGGCCTGGGGACACAGCTCATCGAATGGGCCATCGCCGAATCGCGGCGGCAGAACTGCCAGTTGGTGCAGCTGACCTCCGACAGCAGCCGCACGGACGCGCATCGCTTCTATGAACGGCTCGGCTTCACGCCCTCGCACGTGGGGTTCAAACTCGCCCTGTGAGCACCGCAGGCGCGCCTCGTTTCACGTGAAACGGGGCGCGCCTGCCCGGAGCGACTTCTAACCGATGCCCCGCCATCCCGCGGGATCCACTCCACCGGGTACCGGAGCCGACTCCTCGTAGGGCCTGCGGGTGAACACGAACGATCCCAGGTCGAGGTGGCTCACGCTGCCGTCCGGGCGTCGCACGGCACGCAGAGTCTCCCCGGCGTAGTACCCCTCCAGCCCGGTCCAGGTGCCGTCACCATTGGCCCGCAACCGCGAGCGGCGTCCGTACCCGGACAGCGGTTCGAGCGACACCTCGCCATCCGCCGCCAGCCGCAGGGCGAAGGCATGGGTTCCCCAGTACCAGGGGCCGACCAGATCCAGCACGGACTCGTCGACGTCGGGCAGGGGACGCCACGGTTCGGGAATCCGCGGCTCGGCCTCGGCGACGATACGGACCAGATCCGCACCCACCAGGGCCAGCGGCGGGCCCGAGGTGCAGTTGGCCAGCACCACGGCCGCCACGTCGTCCTCCACGCTGATCGTGAGATTGGCCAGGAAGCCCGGCAGCGAGCCGGAGTGCCCGAAGAGCAGCCGCCCGTCCCGGCTCTGAAGCTGCAGGCCCAGACCGTAGGACAGTCCGTCGACCACGTCCGCCGCCTCGGCCGGTGCCGCGGGCATGCGCATCTCCCGCACCGTCCGTGCGGCCAGCACCCGGTCGTCGCCGTACGCGAGGAAGGCGGCGAACCGGGCCAGGTCCCCGGTGGTCGACCAGAGCTGACCGGCCGGCGCCATCCGCCCGAGGTCCTCGGTGGGCTCGGGCAGCATGACGTCGGCCCACGGGTGCACGGCCCAGCCACCCGCATGCGGCGCCTGCGGCTGCGCGCTCGTACGCCGCAGCCCGAGGGGCTCGAGCACCTCTGCCCGCAGGACTTCCTCCCAGGACGCGCCGCGCACCTGCTCGACCAACGCGCCCAGCAGGGTGTAGCCGGGGTTCGAGTAATGGAACCGCCGGCCCGCCGGGTGGCGGAACGGCTGCTCGCCCAGTACATCGGCGAGCCCGGGACGCAGGCTGCCCGGGGTGCGCTCCCACCACGGTGCCGGGGACTCGGCGGCCAGGCCACCGGTGTGGGCGAGCAGTTCGGCGATCGTCGCCTCCCCCGCGCCCGTCCCCGGAAGATGCTTCTCCAGCGGGTCGGTGAGGTCGAGCAGACCCTCGTCCCGCAGCCGCAGCACCAGCACTGCGGTGAAGGTCTTGGTGATGGAGCCGATCCGGTACTGCACGTTCTCGTCCGGTCCGTGCCCGTCCACGCAGGTCCGCGCCCCGTGCCACACCGTCCGCCCGCCGCGCACCACCGCGGCGACCAGGGAGGGTGCCCGCCCCTCGCTCTGGGCGACGGCGATCCGGTGCAGCAGGGCCCGGCGGGTTGCGGGAAGCAGTTCGTCCTGAGAAGTGGTCATGTCCCACAGTCCACCCGGCCGTGCATCCCGCGTCGAGTCAATTACCCAGGCGGCGTCCCCGAACCGGCCGATTCCCCGAACCGGCCGAGCACAACGCCGATCCCCGCGCACGAGGACTGCCGGCGAGCCCGGATCGCGCACCGATGAGTTTCCCGCGCCACGCTGGTCTGCACACCGGACACCCACGGACGGAAGGCTGCGCCATGCGGAAGCTGATCTACGGCATGAACCTGACCCTGGACGGCTACATCGCCGCGCCCGGCGACGACATCGGCTGGAGCATGCCGAGCGACGAGCTGTTCCAGTTCTGGTCCGACCAGTTGCAGGCGACCGACCTGACGCTGTACGGGCGCAAGCTGTGGCAGACGATGAGTTCGTACTGGCCGACCGGCGACCAGCAGCCCGACGCCACCCCGGCGGAGATCGAGTTCGCGCGCCGCTGGCGGGACATGCCGAAGGTGGTGTTCTCCTCGACGACCGACAGGACCGACTGGAACACCCGCCTGGTCGCCGGCGACGCGGTCGCCGAGATCACCCGGCTCAAGGCCGAGGACGGCGGCCCGATGGACATCGGCGGCGCGACGCTCGCCGGAGCCGCCATGCGCGCCGGGCTGATCGACGAGTACCTGATCGCCGCCCATCCGGTCCTGGTGGGCGGCGGCACGCCGTTCTTCACCGCGCTGGAGAGCTGGGTGAACCTGAACCTGGTGGAGACGCGGACGTTTCCCGGCGGCGTGGTCCTGACCAGATACGAGACGAGGCGCTGAGCAGCCCCGCCGCCCGCGGCCATCGCTCGTGGGAATCGGCCGGAAATCCGGGCCCCGCACGAGCGGCGGATCAGGTCTGCGCCATGTCCACGAACCGCGAGTAGTGCCCTTGGAAGGCGACCGTGATCGTCGCCGTCGGGCCGTTACGGTGCTTGGCCACGATCAGGTCGGCCTCGCCCGCGCGCGGCGACTCCTTCTCGTAGGCGTCCTCGCGGTGCAGGAGGATGACCATGTCGGCGTCCTGCTCGATGGAGCCGGACTCGCGCAGGTCCGAGACCATCGGCTTCTTGTCGGTGCGCTGTTCGGGACCACGGTTGAGCTGGGACAGGGCGATGACCGGGATCTCCAGCTCCTTGGCCAGCAGCTTCAGGTTACGGGACATGTCCGACACCTCCTGCTGACGGCTCTCGGCGCGCTTGGAACCGCCGGACTGCATCAGCTGGAGGTAGTCGATCACGACCAGCTTGAGGTCGTTGCGCTGCTTGAGCCGGCGGCACTTGGCGCGGATCTCCATCATCGACAGGTTCGGGGAGTCGTCGATGTAGAGCGGGGCGGCGGAGACGTCGGGCATCCGGCGCGCCAGACGCGTCCAGTCGTCGTCCGTCATCGTGCCGGACCTCATGTGGTGCAGGGCGACACGGGCCTCGGCGGACAGCAGACGCATCGCGATCTCGTTGCGTCCCATTTCCAGGGAGAAGATGACGCTCGGCAGGTTGTGCTTGATCGACGCCGCCCGCGCGAAGTCCAGCGCGAGCGTGGACTTGCCCATCGCGGGACGTGCGGCGATGACGATCATCTGCCCCGGGTGCAGGCCGTTGGTGAGCGAGTCGAAGTCGGTGAACCCCGTCGGCACGCCGGTCATCTCGCCGCTGCGGGACCCGATGGCCTCGATCTCGTCGAGCGCGCCCTCCATGATGTCGCCGAGCGGCAGGTAGTCCTCGCTGGTGCGCTGCTCGGTGACGGCATAGACCTCCGCCTGGGCGCGGTTGACGATCTCGTCCACATCGTCGTCGGCCGCGTATCCCATCTGCGTGATCCGCGTTCCGGCCTCGACCAGGCGGCGCAGGACGGCGCGCTCCTGCACGATCTCCGCGTAGTACGCCGCGTTCGCCGCCGTCGGCACGGTCTGGACGAGCGTGTGCAGATACGCCGCCCCGCCGACCTTGTTGATCTCGCCGCGCTTGGTCAGCTCGGCGGCGATCGTGATGGGGTCGGCCGGCTCGCCCTTGGCGTAGACGTCGAGGATCGCCTGGTAGATCGTCTCGTGGGCCGGCTTGTAGAAGTCCCGCCCCTTGAGGATCTCGACGACATCGGCGATGGCGTCCTTGGACAGGAGCATGCCGCCGAGGACCGACTGCTCGGCGTCCAGGTCCTGCGGCGGAAGGCGCTCGAACGACGACCCCGCGCCGTCCCACTCCGCGCCGTCCCGGCCACGGTCGTGCTGCTCGTCACGGCCTCGCGGGCCGTCCGCACGCCGACGGGAGGCGGGCAGACGATCACTGGGGCCGCTGTCGGCCCACGGCTCGTCCAAGGGCTCGGAAATACTCACCGAGCCACCTCCTCCCGTCCGCACGGCGGACCTAGCCATGCCCTTTCTTCTACGGCACGGCACTGACACATGAGACGCCCGGCCTCCGGTTCAACGGCGCCGGTTTTGCCATGGTTTGCGACCCGGCGAACGGAGCAGGCGCCGGACCACCGTAGGGCCACGGACAGCGTCAGCCAATCTGGTTATCCACAGGCCATGTGGACGACCGCCCCGATGCTGTGGAGAACTGCGCGAAACCTGTGCACGAGCCGGTGGACAGCCCTGTGAACAAGCCCGCGCCGGCCTCTCCGAAACCGCCCTGACCTGCGCTTTTGACATCCACGGGCTGTGCAGAAGAAAAACTTTCCCCATCGGGGCAACATCGCTGCCGACGGTGCACGGAAGTACACACCCAGAGACGACCAGTAAGGATCACAAAGCCTTTGCATCCATTACCTGTGGACGATTAGATTGGTGGTCATGACACAGGCCCCCGCGCGCTCCGGGACCATCCGGCGACAGCACGACCGAGAGATCGTCGCGCTGGCCGTCCCGGCCTTCGGCGCACTCGTCGCCGAGCCGCTCTTCGTCATGGCCGACAGCGCGATCGTCGGCCATCTCGGTACGGCCCAGCTCGCCGGACTCGGCGTCGCCTCGGCCCTCCTGACCACCGCCGTCAGCGTCTTCGTCTTTCTCGCCTACGCCACGACGGCGGCCGTCGCCCGGCGGGTCGGCGCGGGTGACGCACAGGCCGCCATCCGCCAGGGCATGGACGGCATCTGGCTGGCGCTGCTGCTCGGCGCCGCCGTCATCGCCCTCGTCCTGCCCACGGCACCGTTCCTCGTGGACCTCTTCGGTGCCTCCGCCACCGCCGCCCCGTACGCGACCACCTATCTGCGCATCTCCGCCCTGGGCATCCCCGCCATGCTCGTGGTGCTGGCCGCGACCGGTGTCCTGCGCGGGTTGCAGGACACCCGGACCCCCCTTTACGTCGCCGTCGGGGGCTTCGTCGCCAACGCCGCCCTCAACGCGGGACTCGTCTACGGTGCCGGTCTCGGCATCGCGGGCTCCGCCTGGGGCACGGTCATCGCCCAGTGCGGCATGGCCGCGGTCTATCTGGTGGTGGTCGTCCGAGGAGCCCGTCGGCACGGTGCCTCCCTGCGCCCGGACGCCGCGGGGATCCGGGCATCGGCCCAGGCAGGGGTGCCCTTGCTGGTCCGTACCCTCTCCCTTCGGGCCATCCTGATGATCGCCACTGCCGTCGCCGCCCGTCTCGGCGATGCGGACATCGCCGCTCACCAGATCATCCTGTCCCTGTGGAGCCTGCTCGCCTTCGCGCTCGATGCCATCGCCATAGCGGGGCAGGCCATCATCGGCCGCTACCTCGGAGCCGGCGACTCCCAGGGGGCCCGCGCGGTCTGCCGCCGGATGGTGGAGTGGGGTGTCGCCGTCGGGATCGGGCTGGGCGTGCTGGTCGTGGTCGCCCGCCCGGCATTCCTTCCCCTGTTCACCGGAGATTCCGCGGTGAAGGACGCGGCACTGCCGGCTCTGATCATCGTGGCCGTGTCCCAGCCGGTCTGCGGGGTCGTCTTCGTCCTGGACGGCGTTCTGATGGGCGCCGGGGACGGGCCCTACCTTGCCTGGGCCATGTTGCTCACCCTGG
The DNA here is from genome assembly GCF_011008945.1 of Streptomyces harenosi. Taxonomy (GTDB): domain Bacteria; phylum Actinomycetota; class Actinomycetes; order Streptomycetales; family Streptomycetaceae; genus Streptomyces; species Streptomyces harenosi. Next base: position 34,737 of record NZ_WYCT01000003.1, on the reverse strand, counting down.
CGGTCTTCACACCGGTGGCCCTTCTCGTACCGGTCTTCGGTGGCGGTCTCACGGCGGTCTGGGCGGCCATGACGCTGATGATGACCGTGCGGATGCTGACGCTGTGGCTCCGCACCCGCTCCGGGCGCTGGGTCGTCACCGGTGCGACCCGCTGAGCGTTTCACGTGAAACCACGCGCTTCGCGCAACGGTTGGTGACGCGGCACCCGGAACTGCCCCGGACATGAGAGGGGCCGCACCCACCAGGGGTGCGGCCCCTCTCACCGCTTCAGCGAGCGCGGCACTCAGGCCGCGACCACCTCGATGTTGACCGTGGCGGCCACCTCGGGGTGCAGACGCACGGACGTCTCGTGGGCGCCCAGCGTCTTGATCGGCGCGGCCACCTCGATGCGGCGCTTGTCGACCTCGGGGCCACCGGCAGCCTTGATCGCCGAGGCGATGTCGGCCTGGGTGACGGAACCGAAGAGCCGGCCGGCGTCGCCGGCACGGACGGCCAGACGGACCTTGACGCCCTCGAGCTGGGCCTTCACCTGGTTGGCCTGCTCGATGGTCTGGATCTCGTGGATCTTGCGAGCACGACGGATCTGCTCGACGTCCTTCTCGCCGCCCTTGGTCCAGCGGATAGCGAACTTCCGCGGGATCAGGTAGTTGCGAGCGTAACCGTCCTTGACGTCGACGACGTCGCCCGCGGCGCCGAGGCCGGTGACCTCGTGGGTGAGGATGATCTTCATGAGTCGGTCACCCTTCCCTTATCGCGCGGTGGACGTGTAGGGCAGCAGCGCCATCTCACGGCTGTTCTTCACGGCCGTGGCGACATCGCGCTGGTGCTGGGTGCAGTTGCCGGTCACGCGGCGGGCACGGATCTTGCCGCGGTCGGAAATGAACTTCCGCAGCATGTTCGTGTCCTTGTAGTCCACGTACGTGACCTTGTCCTTGCAGAACGCGCAGACCTTCTTCTTCGGCTTGCGCACAGGCGGCTTCGCCATGGTGATTCTCCTGTGTGATCAAGAAGTGTGGGTACGGCCCGCCCTCTCGGTCCGGCCAGGCCCCAGGGCCCGGTCCGAGGACCTAGAAGGGAGGCTCGTCCGAGTAGCCGCCGCCGGAGCCGCCGCCCCAGCCACCGCCACCGCCGCCGCCCTGGTTTCCACCGGCGGGAGCGCCGGTCGCCCACGGGTCGTCGGCGGGAGCGCCGCCGCCCTGCTGGCCGCCGCCGGGGCCACCGCCCCAGCCGCCGCCACCCTGGCCGCCACCGCCGCCGTAACCACCCTGGCCACCGCGGCCCGAGGTCTTGGTGACCTTGGCCGTGGCGTTGCGCAGGCTGGCGCCGACCTCGTCGACGTCCAGCTCGTAGACCGTGCGCTTGACGCCCTCACGGTCCTCGTAGGACCGCTGCTTCAGCCGGCCCTGCACGATGACGCGCATGCCTCGCTGGAGCGACTCGGCGACGTTCTCCGCCGCCTGGCGCCAGACCGAGCAGGTCAGGAAGAGGCTTTCGCCGTCCTTCCACTCGTTGGTCTGGCGGTCGAAGGTGCGGGGAGTGGACGCGACACGGAACTTCGCGACGGCCGCACCGGACGGGGTGAAGCGCAGCTCGGGGTCGTCGACAAGATTGCCGATGACCGTGATGACGGTCTCGCCTGCCATGGGGGAACCTCTCGGCGGGTTTGCTGCTGGCTGCTTGTGCTGCTACTCGGATCCCGGAACCGCTGAGCGCAGGGCTCAGTGGGTCTCGGGACGGAGGACCTTGGTCCGGAGGACCGACTCGTTCAGGTTCATCTGGCGGTCGAGCTCCTTGACGACCGCAGGCTCGGCCTGCAGGTCGATGACCGAGTAGATGCCCTCGGGCTTCTTCTTGATCTCGTACGCGAGACGACGACGGCCCCAGGTGTCGACCTTCTCGACCTTTCCGCCACCGTCACGGACGACGGAAAGGAAGTTCTCGATCAGCGGGGAGACAGCGCGCTCCTCGAGATCGGGGTCGAGGATGACCATCACCTCGTAGTGACGCATGTGGAACCCACCTCCTTTGGACTCAGCGGCCACGGTCGTTCCGTGGCAGGAGGGTTGCGATGCGTGTGCAGCGGTGCCCGTCAGTCAAACAGCCGCCACTGACAATGAGGGGCGAGCGGCGGTCCGCCGGGCCGTCCCCGTGTCCGGGGCGCCGGCCCGACCGCCTGACTGCCTTCCTGGGCAGACACCGGTGCAGACGGTACAGACTACCCGCACACCCGCTTCCGGTTGAAATCCGGCCGCAGAGCCGGTCAATCTGTACACATCGGGTGTGTATGGCGCTACGATGCGCCGTCTCTCGCAGGAGGTGCCCCATGGCACAGGCATTGCGACCCAACACCGCCAGCGGCCTTTTCGCCACGGACGGCAAGCCCCACCCCCGCCAGGACGCGCTCCTCGCGGTGACCCTGGTGCTGGGCCTCACGTCGTTCGTGACGGCGATGTTCCACCATCTGCACCTGCTCAGCTCGTGGACCGGTCTCATCGGTGTGCTCACCGGTGCCTACGGCCAGTGGATCTCCGAGACGACCCGCGAGCGCTTCGGGCTCGTCCTGGGTCTCGGAGCCGCGGGCATCGGCTTCTTCCTGGGCATGGCGCACGGCGGCCTCTTCGGCGGGGTCATCGACTGACGCCACGGACACCACCCGTTCGGAACACCGGGAAACGCTCCGGCCGCCAACAGGCCGGGGCGAAGGTGCCGTACGCCCAGCCGGGGCGCCCCCAAGGCGCAGTAGGCTTCGGCGCTAGGGCCTGTCCGGCGGATCGGGCCGGAGGACGAAACGACCCGGCCCGCGGGGGCAGACCCCCGCGTCTCCGGCAGGATCCACCGGACAGGCCCTGAGAGCCGGAGCCCCTGACCACATGGGGACACACCAGCCCGAGGAGCGCCCCGAATGAGCCTGACCCTGAGGACCATCAGTCGAGAGCAGCATCTGGCCTACATCCAGAGCCTGCCGTCGGCGAGTCACATGCAGGTCCCGGCCTGGGCGGACGTGAAGGCGGAATGGCGCTCGGAGAACCTCGGCTGGTTCGACGAGCGGACGGGCGAACTGGTCGGCGTCGGCCTGGTCCTCTACCGGCAGCTCCCCAAGATCAAGCGCTACCTGGCCTACCTGCCCGAAGGCCCGGTCATCAACTGGTTCGCGCCCAACCTCCAGGACTGGCTGGAGCCGATGCTGGCGCACCTGAAGCGGCAGGGTGCCTTCTCGGTCAAGATGGGTCCCCCGGTGATCATCCGGCGCTGGGACGCCACGACCATCAAGAAGGGCATCCAGGACCCGGACGTGAAGCGGCTGCGCGACATGGAGGCCGACTTCATCGAGCCGCGCGCCTTCGAGGTCTCCGACAAGCTGCGCCGCATGGGCTGGCAGCAGGGCGAGGACGGCGGCGCCGGCTTCGGCGACGTGCAGCCCCGGTACGTCTTCCAGGTGCCGCTGGCCAACCGCTCCCTGGAAGAGGTCCACAAGAACTTCAACCAGCTGTGGCGCCGCAACATCAAGAAGGCCGAGAAGGCCGGCGTCGAGGTCGTCCAGGGCGGCTACCACGACCTGGAGGAGTGGCAGCGGCTCTACGAGATCACGGCCGTGCGCGACCAGTTCCGGCCCCGCCCGCTGTCGTACTTCCAGCGCATGTGGACGGCCCTCAACAGCGAGGACCCCAACCGGATGCGGCTGTACTTCGCCCGCCACAACGGCGTGAACCTCTCCGCGGCCACCATGCTGATCGTGGGCGGGCACGTCTGGTACTCCTACGGCGCCTCCGACAACATCGGCCGTGAGGTCCGTCCCTCCAACGCGATGCAGTGGCGCATGCTGCGCGACGCCTACGCGCTCGGCGCGACCGTCTACGACCTGCGCGGCATCTCCGACTCGCTGGACGAGAACGATCACCTCTTCGGCCTGATCCAGTTCAAGGTGGGCACGGGCGGCCAGGCCGCCGAGTACCTCGGCGAGTGGGACTTCCCGCTGAACAAGCTCCTCCACAAGGCGCTGGACATGTACATGTCGCGCCGCTGAGCGGTCGCCCACCGCTCCCGTAGCCTCGACGCACCACGGCATCGATGGCACCCACAGCTTTCCCCTTCGTCACACCTCAGCCACGAGAAAGGTTCCAGGTCCGGCCATGGCGCTCACGCTCTACGTCGACACCGCGCGCTGGCGGGCGCACCACAAGCACGTGCAGGAGCAGTTCCCGGGGCTGGTCCCGGTCTGCAAGGGCAATGGCTACGGCTTCGGGCACGAACGGCTCGCGGAGGAGGCGACGCGGCTCGGCGCGGACGTCCTCGCCGTCGGCACCACGTACGAGGCCGCGCGGATCAAGGATTGGTTCAGCGGTGATCTGCTGGTTCTGACGCCGTACCGGCGCGGTGAGGAACCGGTTCCGCTGCCCGACCGGGTGGTGCGCTCGGTCTCGTCCGTCGACGGCGTGTACGGGCTCGTCGGGGCCCGGGTGGTCATCGAGGTGATGTCCTCGATGAAGCGTCACGGCATCAGCGAGCAGGATCTGCCCCAGTTGCACGCCGCCATAGAGAACGTCCGGCTGGAGGGCTTCGCCATCCACCTGCCGCTGGACCGCGCCGACGGCTCGGACGCCGTCGAGGAGGTCATCGGCTGGATGGACCGGCTGCGCGCGGCCCGGCTGCCGCTGCACACCATGTTCGTCAGCCATCTCAAGGCCGAGGACCTGGCCCGGTTGCAGCAGCAGTTCCCGCAGACCCGCTTCCGGGCGCGCATCGGGACCCGGCTGTGGCTGGGTGACCACGAGGCCACCGAATACCGCGGCTCCGTGCTCGACGTCACGCGCGTGACCAAGGGCGAGCGCTTCGGCTACCGGCAGCAGAAGGCGGCCTCGGACGGCTTCCTGGTCGTCGTGGCGGGCGGTACGTCGCACGGGGTGGGCCTGGAGGCGCCGAAGGCACTGCACGGTGTCATGCCGCGCGCGAAGGGGGTGGCCCGGGCCGGTCTCGCCACCGTCAACCGCAACCTCTCCCCGTTCGTCTGGGGCGGCAAGCAGCGCTGGTTCGCCGAGCCGCCGCACATGCAGGTCTCGATCCTTTTCGTGCCCGCTGACGCGCCGGAGCCCAAGGTCGGGGACGAGCTGGTGGCCCATCTGCGGCACACCACCACGCAGTTCGACCGGCTCATCGACCGCTGAGCACCGGCCCGGAAACAGCACGAAGGCCGTACCCGGTCGCCCGGGTACGGCCTTCGCCGTTCGGTCCACGTCGCCCCGCCCGTGCCGTCGCTCAGGACGGTCCGTCGTCCGCCCGGCCCGCACCCCACTCCACCTGGGGACCCACGGCGGCGTCCTCGGCGTAGGGCGCACGCGGTGAGGAGCGGGCCACCGGACCGAGCACGAAGGCGTCCGGGGCGCCGTCGAGCACACCGCCCGAAGGATCGTCGCCGCCGGTCCGGCGCACCGGGTCCCGTTCCGGCAGCAGGATGTCGCGCACGACCATGACGCACAGGTACAGCGTGCCCAGCAGGTGCACCGCGATGGCCCAGTGGTAGCCCTCGGTCGGCAGCCCCTTGTGGGCGTCACCGCTGGTCGTGTACGCGAGGTAGAGCCAGATGCCCAGGAAGTACGCCACCTCGCACGCCTGCCAGACGAGGAAGTCCCGCCACTTGGGCCGGGCCAGCGCGGCCAGCGGCACCAGCCACAGCACGTACTGCGGTGAGTAGACCTTGTTGGTCAGGACGAACGCGGCCACGATCAGGAAGGCGAGCTGAGCGAAGCGCGGGCGCCGCGGTGCCGCCAGCGTGAGCGCCGCGATGCCGCCGCAGCACAGCACCATCAGCACCAGGGCGAGTGTGTTGACGGTGTCGGTGCTGAACGGGTCCGAGGTGTTCTGGGCGATGATCAGCCAGAAGGAGCCGAAGTCGACGCCTCGTTCCTGGCTGAACGTGTAGAACTTCGACCATCCGTCGAAGGCGAAGAGCATCACCGGGACGTTCACCACGAGCCAGGCACCGGCCGCCCCGCTCAGGGCCTTGCTGAACTCCCGCCACCGGCCCGCGCGCCAGCACAGCACGAGCAGGGGGCCCAGGAGCAGGAAGGGGTAGAGCTTGGCCGCCGTGGCAAGCCCGAGCAGGATGCCGGCGGCCAGTGGGCGGCTGCGCGCCCACATCAGCATCGCGGCGGCCGTCAGGGCCACGGCGAGCAGGTCCCAGTTGATGGTCGCGGTGAGCGCGAAGGCCGGGGCCAGGGCGACCAGCAGACCGTCCCAGGGGCGCCGGCCGTGCGTCCGGGTCACGCACACGGCGATGACGGCCGCGCACACCATGAGCATCCCGGCGTTGGCCATCCAGTACCACTGCGCCTGGTCCTGGAGGCTGCCGCTGCCCGGCGTGAGCCAGGACGCCACTTCCATGAACATGCCGGTCAGCACCGGGTACTCGAGGTACTCCATGTCGCCGGAGATCTTGTCGAAGTACGGCACGAGCCCGTCGGCGAAGCCACGCCCCTGGTAGAGGTGCGGGATGTCCGAGTAACAGGCGTGCGTGTACTGCGAACTGGCCCCGAAGAACCAGGCGCCGTTGTAGCAGGGCGCCTTCTGGACCAGGCCGAGGGCGAACATGCCGATCGCCACGAGTGCGATCACGCGCACCGGCGTCCACCAGGACCTCCCCGGCAGGGCGCGCCGGCCGACGGGACCGCCGATCAGCTCACTGCCGGCCGCGGCGACCGCGTCCTCCCGGGTCGGGCACACCGGCTCCGGCTCGTGCACGCTCGCTGGCGTCGATTCTGCACTGGGCATGGGGCACATCCTGCCGTAAGAGCCTGGGAATGCGGCGAGGGCCGCCACACCCAACGGTGCGGCGGCCCTCGTTTCACGTGGAACAGGGCGGGTGTTTCACGTGAAACACCCACGCCGGGCGATCCAGGTCGGCACGGTTATCCGTTCGGACCACCGAACAGGTTGTCGTTGTTGCCGTTGCCCGGGCGTTCCTCCTCCGACTCCGTGGGCGAAGCCGTCGGTGACTGCCCCGGTTCCGGCCTTCCGGTCTCCGGGCCTCCGGGGCCGGTCCCGCCGGTCTCCTCCTCTTCCTCGCACTGCCACTCGAAGACACCGCAGGTCTCCGTCGGCGAAGGCGACGGGCTGGACGAACTCTGGCTGGGCGAGGGGCTGGGCGACGGGCTGGCCTCGGGCGTCTCGGTGACCGAGGGGGTCGGGCTCGGGGCCGGCACGTCGTTGACGATCTCGCCGATGGGCTCCGGCGTCGGGAACTTCTCCGCCGGCTCGCCCTTCAGCGCGTCCTCCATGTAGTCCTGCCAGATCAGCGACGGGAACGAGGCACCGTGGATCGACTTCTGGTTACCCGTCCCGTACATCTCCAGGAAGGTGCGGTTCTTGATGGTCTCGTCGTCCGGGTAGCGGAACATGCTGATCGCGGTCGACAACTGCGGGGTGTAGCCGACGAACCAGGCGGACTTGTTGCCGTCCGTCGTACCGGTCTTGCCCGCCACCTCACGTCCGGGAAGCTGGGCGTTGGTGCCCGTTCCCGCCTCGACGACGGTCTTCAGCACGTCGGTGACGTTGTCCGCGACCTTGGCGGTGAACGCCTGCCTGGTCCTGTCCTGGTGCGTGTAGATGGTGCCGTCCTTGCTCGTGACCTTCGTCACCGAGTAGGGATCGCGCTGCTTGCCACTGGCGGCGAAGGTGGCGTAGGAGCCCGCCATGCGGATCGCGCTGGGGTCGGAGGTGCCGATGGAGAAGGACGGATAGGTGGTTCCCGCCAGGCTCTCCTTCAGCAGACCCGCGTCGATCGCCGCCTCCTTCACCTTGTCCAGCCCGACGTCCATGCCGAGTTGCACGAAGGCGGAGTTCGACGAGAACTGCATGGCCTCGCGGAGGTCGATCTGGTAGTTCGGCGGCTCACCGAGCGACTCGTCGCCGTCGTTCGTCTGCAGCCACTCCTCGCCCTCCTCGTTGTGCCAGATCGAGCCGTCGTAATTCTTGATCTTGAGCTTGTTCTTGCCGCTGTACAGGCTCTTCGGCGACACCACCGTCCGCTCCGCCTCGGACTGCACCGGGCCCAGATCGGGGTCCCGCACGCCCCACTTCATCGCCGCCGCGAGCACATACGGCTTGAAGGTCGAACCGACCTGGGCACCGGTCACGTCCGCGTTGTTGGTGAAGTGCTTGGTGGCGTCCTCACCACCGTAGATGGCCCTGATGGCACCCGTCTTCGGGTCCACCGAGGCACCGCCGAACTGGACGTGCGTGTCGGTGTCCGGACGCTTCTTGGGGTCGATGTTCTCCTTGTAGACCTTCTTGACCGCGGACTCGAGCTCCTCGACCTTCTTCCGGTCGAAGGTCGTGTAGATCGAGTACCCGCCCTGCTCCAGTTGGTCCTGGGTGACGACGTCGTTCTTGATCAGCGACGACTTGGCCAGGTCGACGAGGTAACCGATCTGGCCGCTGAGCTGGGTGTTGGAGCGCGGGTTCTGCACCTTGGGCAGCGAGGTGAACTTGGCACGCTCGGCCTGGTCCAGGTGCTTGTACTCGACCATCTTGTCGAGGGTGTCCTGCATCTGCCGCAGGGCCCGCTTCCTGTTGGCCTCAGGTGTGGCAGCGGGGTCGATGGAGGTCGCGCCGGCCGGATCGTAGTACGTGGCGCCCTTGAGCATCGCCGACAGGAAGGCGCACTCCCCGGCGTCCAGGTCCTTGGCGTCCTTGTCGAAGTAGGCGCGCGCGGCCGCCTGGATGCCGTAGGCCCCGCGGCCGTAGTAGGCGGAGTTCAGGTAGCCCTCGAGGATCTCGTCCTTGCGGACGGTGGCTCCCACCTTGATCGAGACGAAGATCTCCGTGACCTTGCGGGAGATCGTCTGCGACTGGTCCTCCAGCATCGCGTTCTTCACGTACTGCTGGGTGATGGTCGAGCCGCCCTGCGTCTCCCCGCCCCGGGCCATGTTGAACACGGCGCGGGCGATGCCCTTCGGGTCGATGCCGCTGTCGCTGTAGAACGTCTTGTTCTCCTGCGAGATGACGGCGTTCTGCATGTTCTTGGGGATCTGCTCCAGGCCGATGATCTGGCGGTTGCGCTCACCGCCGGTGGCGACCATCTGGGAGCCGTCCGCCCAGTAGTACACGTTGTTCTGCGCCTCGGCCGTCTTCGCGACGTCGGGCACGTCCACCCACGCGTACCCGATCCCCGCGGCGGCCACCAGCGCGCCGAAGAACGCGACGCACAGTCCGGAGACGAGTTTCCAGGACGGTACCCAGCGCCGCCATCCGTCGCGGTCGCACCGCGGGTAGTCGATCAGCCGCTTGCTTCCCGCGGCAGCCGCCCTGCCGCGCCCCGCCGGAGCGGCGCGCCGCCCCCCGCGGCCGGGCTCGGCGGCTCTGCGGCGCCCGCCCGCTCCGCGCTGGGCCGCGCGGCGGGCCTCGGCGCGGCCGCCATACGGACGTTCCTCGCCTCCCGGACCGTACGAACCGGGCCCATAGGACTCGGACGGAGACCCTGTGGCGCCGCGCGGCGCCGCACGGCGACCGGATGACGAGCCGGACTGACCGCGTCGGGCCGCGGCACGTCCGCCTCCCTGCGGCTGCGGCGGTTTGCGACGGTGCTCGCTCATCGAACGACTACTCCTCGGGCAGGCGCACCCTGGCGCGCCTGGACGGCGGCTGGTTTCCGGTCCCCCCGACGTACGGACGCGGTCGGTCCCGCGTTCACCCGTACTGCACCGGGGACGAGGACGCCCCCGGGCGTCTCTCGGTTCCCGGAGGTGTGCATGGCGCACAGACTACGCACCGCCAAAACCCCCGAGGTCCGAAGTTCACCTCAAATCAGGCAACTTGCATCCGATGAATCGTTGATGTGATCCCGTTCACCCACCCCCCTCTTGTCGCACCCGGAAGGCCGTTCTATCGTCGTGATGTATCGAGTCGATACATCAGAGCGGCATAAAGGCCGCCGAGAGACCGTCGCGGCACGTCCGCGGGTGAGAGGAGGCGACGATGAGCCGGCGTTCCGGGATCCTCGAGTTCGCCGTTCTCGGCCTGCTCCGCGAATCTCCGATGCACGGCTATGAGCTGCGCAAACGACTCAATACGTCACTGGGCGTGTTCCGCGCGTTCAGCTACGGGACGCTCTACCCCTGCCTCAAGACGCTGGTCGCGAACGGCTGGTTGATCGAGGAGCCGGGGAACACCGCCGAGGCCGCGGCACCGCTCACCGGCCGCCGCGCCAAGATCGTCTACCGGCTGACGGCGGAGGGCAAGGAGCACTTCGAGCAGCTCCTCGCGCAGACGGGCCCCGACGCCTACGAGGACGAGACCTTCGCCGCCCGGTTCGCGTTCTTCGGCCAGACGTCGCGCGACGTGCGCATGCGGGTGCTCGAGGGCCGGCGCAGCCGGCTGGAGGAGCGCCTGGAGAAGATGCGCGCCTCCCTGGCCCGCACCCGGGAGCGCCTCGACGACTACACGCTTGAGCTCCAGCGCCATGGCATGGAGTCCGTGGAGCGCGAAGTGCGCTGGCTGAACGAGCTCATCGAGAGCGAGCGGGCCGGGCGGGACCTGAGAGGTTCCGAATCCGGGGGCACCGCTCGACAGGACACCACATCTGGAGCGACGGGCGGCCTGCCCCGGCCCGGGGACGAGCCCCGGCCGGATACGCCCGACGACACCGCCACGTGAGCGCCTCCCAAGGGCCTCACTCGTACACACAGGGAGCAACCGGAATGGGTTCGGTTCGCGTAGCCATCGTCGGCGTGGGCAACTGCGCCGCATCGCTGGTGCAGGGCGTCGAGTACTACAAGGACGCCGACCCGGCGGCCAAGGTCCCGGGCCTGATGCACGTCCAGTTCGGCGACTACCACGTGCGCGACATCGAGTTCGTCGCCGCCTTCGACGTGGACGCCAAGAAGGTCGGCCTCGACCTCGCGGACGCCATCGGCGCCTCCGAGAACAACACCATCAAGATCTGCGACGTCCCCCGCACCGGCGTGACGGTCCAGCGCGGCCACACCCTCGACGGCCTGGGCAAGTACTACCGCGAGACGATCGAGGAGTCCGCCGACGAGCCGGTCGACGTCGTCCAGGTCCTCAAGGACCAGCAGGTCGACGTCCTCGTCTGTTACCTGCCGGTGGGTTCCGAGGACGCGGCGAAGTTCTACGCCCAGTGCGCCATCGACGCCAAGGTGGCCTTCGTCAACGCCCTCCCGGTCTTCATCGCCGGCACCAAGGAGTGGGCGGACAAGTTCACCGAGGCGGGCGTCCCCATCGTCGGTGACGACATCAAGTCGCAGGTCGGCGCGACCATCACGCACCGCGTCATGGCGAAGCTGTTCGAGGACCGGGGCGTCATCCTGGACCGCACGATGCAGCTCAACGTCGGCGGCAACATGGACTTCAAGAACATGCTCGAGCGCGACCGCCTCGAGTCGAAGAAGATCTCCAAGACGCAGGCCGTCACCTCCCAGATCCCCGACCGGGACATGGGCGAGAAGAACGTCCACATCGGCCCGTCCGACTACGTCGCCTGGCTCGACGACCGCAAGTGGGCCTACGTCCGTCTCGAGGGCCGCGCCTTCGGTGACGTCCCGCTGAACCTGGAGTACAAGCTCGAGGTCTGGGACTCCCCGAACTCCGCCGGCGTCATCATCGACGCCCTGCGCGCCGCGAAGATCGCCAAGGACCGCGGCATCGGCGGCCCGGTGCTCTCCGCGTCCAGCTACTTCATGAAGTCCCCGCCGGTCCAGTACTTCGACGACGAGGCCCGCGCGAACGTCGAGAAGTTCATCCGCGGCGAGGTCGAGCGCTAACCCCGCTCTCCTCTCGGGCCGTTGAGGGTCCCCGGGTCGCACGACCCGGGGACCCTGCCCGTATGTGAGGCTGTGCTCATGGCTGTCGTACGCGATCTTCGGGTCCTCCTCCGGTTCCGGGATTTCCGGCACCTGCTCGCCGTACGCCTGCTGTCCCAGGGCGCCGACGGCGTCTACCAGATCGGGCTCGCCACCTACGTCGTCTTCTCACCGGAGAAGCAGACCTCTCCGGGCGCGATCGCCTCCGCGATGGCCGTGCTGCTGCTCCCGTACTCCCTGGTGGGCCCGTTCGCCGGAGTCCTGCTCGACCGCTGGCGCCGCCGCCAGGTCTTCCTCTACGGCAATCTGCTGCGCGCCGCGATGGCGACGGCGACCGCGGCGCTCATGATCGCCTCGGTCCCGGACTGGCTGTTCTACGTCTCCGCCCTGTGTGTCACCGCCGTCAACCGCTTCGTCCTCGCCGGGCTGTCCGCCGCCCTGCCCCGTGTCGTCGACGCCGACCGGCTGGTGATCGCCAACTCCCTCTCCCCGACGGCCGGGACACTGGCCGCGACCGCGGGAGGCGGCCTCGCCTTCGTGGTGCGCCTGGTCGTCGCGGATTCCGACGCCGCCGTGGTCCTGTTGGGCGCCGTCCTCTATCTCTGCGGGGCGCTCGCCTCGCTGCGCATGGCCGCAGGTCTCCTCGGCCCCGATCCCGGGGCGGTCCCGCCCCGGCTGGGCACCGCGCTCGCCGGCACCGCCCGCGATCTGGCGGCCGGGGTGCGCCATCTCGCCGCGCCGTCCCGCCGCGAGGCCGCCTGGGCACTGGCCGGGATGACGCTGATGCGCTTCTGCTACGGCGCCCTGCTGGTGATGCTGCTCATGCTGTGCCGGTACGCGCTGACCTCCGGTCCCGACGAGGGACTCGCCCTGCTGGGGCTCGCGCTGGGGGTGTCGGGCGCCGGCTTCTTCGCGGCGGCCGTGATCACGCCCTGGGCGGCCGGACGGCTCGGCCCCGGCCGCTGGATGGTCGTGTGCGCGGCGGTCGCCGCGGTGCTGGAACCGGCCCTCGGGCTTCCGTTCGCGACGGTCCCGCTGCTGGTCGCGGCCTTCGTCCTGGGGCTGACGACCCAGGGTTCCAAGATCGCGACCGACACGATCGTGCAGTCCTCGGCCGAGGACGCCTACCGCGGCCGGATCTTCTCCGTCTACGACGTCCTGTTCAACATCGCTTTCGTCGGCGCCGCCGGGGTGGCCGCGCTGATGCTTCCGCCGGACGGCCGGTCGGTGTCACTGGTGCTCACCGTCGCCGTCATCTACGCGGCGGTCGCTGGGGCCATGGCCCGTGTCGAGCGGAAGTGAGCATCACCGCGATCATGCTGCCCCCGTGAGCGACAGCGGTCAGCGCGGCGGGTAGAGCGGCGGGGCGGTGTTTCACGTGAAACACCGCCCCTCCCTCTTCGTGCACACCAGGCGTGTTTCACGTGAAACACGCCCCACGGCAGGCTCTCAGTCGTCCTGCGCGGCCCACCACTCCTTGAGTGCCGCCACCGCCGCGTCATGCTCCATCGGACCGTGTTCCAGACGGAGCTCCAGCATGTGCTTGTACGCCCGGCCGACAGCGGGACCGGGGCGGACACCGAGGATCTCCATGATCTGGTTGCCGTCCAGATCGGGACGGATCGCGTCCAGCTCCTCCTGCTCCTGGAGCGTCGCGATGCGCTCCTCCAGGCCGTCGTAGGCCCGGGAGAGGGCCGCGGCCTTGCGCTTGTTGCGGGTGGTGCAGTCGGAGCGGGTCAGCTTGTGCAGGCGGTCGAGGAGCGGGCCGGCGTCCCGCACATAGCGGCGCACCGCCGAGTCCGTCCACTCGCCCGTGCCGTACCCGTGGAAGCGCAGGTGCAGCTCGACCAGGCGCGAGACGTCCTTGACCAGTTCATTGGAGTACTTCAGCGCCGTCATGCGCTTCTTGGTCATCTTGGCCCCGACCACCTCGTGGTGGTGGAACGAGACCCGCCCGTCCTTCTCGAAGCGACGGGTGCGCGGCTTGCCGATGTCATGCAGCAGAGCAGCCAGGCGGAGAGTCAGGTCGGGCCCGTCCCCCTCCAGCGCCATCGCCTGCTCCAGGACGATCAGCGTGTGCTCGTAGACGTCCTTGTGCCGGTGGTGCTCGTCGCTCTCCAGCCGCAGGGCCGGCAGCTCGGGCAGGACGTGCTCGGCGAGCCCGGTGTCGACCAGCAGGGTCAGGCCCTTGCGCGGGTGGGCGGAGAGGATCAGCTTGTTGAGCTCGTCCCGGACCCGCTCGGCAGAGACGATCTCGAGACGGCCGGCCATCTCCTTCATCGCCGTCACGACCTCGGGAGCCACCTCGAAGTCCAACTGCGCCGCGAAGCGCGCGGCACGCATCATCCGCAGCGGGTCGTCCGAGAAGGACGCCTCCGGGGTGCCCGGCGTCCGCAGCACCCGGGCCGCGAGGTCCTGGAGGCCGCCGTGGGGGTCGATGAACTCCTTCTCCGGCAGCGCGACGGCCATCGCGTTCACGGTGAAGTCGCGACGGACGAGATCCTCCTCGATGGAGTCGCCGTACGACACCTCGGGCTTGCGGGAGGTCCGGTCGTACGCCTCCGAGCGGTAGGTGGTCACCTCGATCTGGTAGCCGGCCTTCTGCGCCCCGACCGTGCCGAAGGCGATCCCGACCTCCCAGACCGCGTCCGCCCACGGCCGCACGATCTTCAGGACGTCCTGCGGCCGGGCGTCGGTGGTGAAGTCCAGATCGTTGCCGAGCCGGCCGAGCAACGCGTCCCGGACCGACCCGCCGACCAGGGCGAGGGTGAACCCGGCCTCCTGGAAACGGCGGGCGAGATCGTCGGCGACCGGCGCGACCCGCAGCAGTTCACTCACCGCGCGGTGCTGCGCCTGACTCAGGGCACGGGGGTTGTCTTCGTTGGCGTTCGGCACAACAGAAGAGGGTACGTGGCCCGGGCGGCGGGGGGCTCATCACCGGGGCGGCGGCGCCCGGGCCCGCGCTCCGTCCCGGAACGCGTACCAGCGGTGCGGTGACCTGGCCCGCAGGCGCCGGCGGGCACGCGCGGGCCGCCCTGCGCATACCCGTACAAGGTCCACTGCCGGGGCCAAGGACAGCGGTCTCCGTTATACCTGCGCATACGGGACAGCCGGTCGCGCTGGTCGATCTTGTGACGCCCTCCGCGGCACTTCCCCTCAGCGCGCATCGTTACCATGCGTGGACGCACATTCCGACGACCACTGACGACGACGAGGGACGGGCGAGCGCGTGGCCGAGGCGGCAGACTTCCAGGGGACCAGTCCCTCACCTGCCCGCCGCCGATCGCGGCGCACCGCCGCCCTGCTCGCCGGGGCGCCCCTGCTGGCCTCGCTCGTCCAGCTCCCCGCCGCGGGTTCCGCGCACGCCGGGGCACCGGCGTCCCCGCAGGCCGCCTCCGGCCAAGGCACCGTCGCCGTGGCCGTCGACTCGCTCAGTCCCGCGGCCCCCACGGACGGGGACACGGTCACCGTGTCGGGCACGGTGACCAACACCGGCAAGCGGACGGTCACCGACGCCCAGGTGGATCTGCGCGTGGGCTCCCGGCTCGGCACCCGCTCGAGGATCGACACCGTCGCCCGGAACAGCGACGACCTCGGTGGTTCGCTCGGCGCGCAGCTCGACGACAAGTACGCCGAGAAGTTCGCCGAGCTCACTCCCGGCGTCGCCGAGCACTTCAACATCTCCGTCCCGGTCGACGAGCTCGACCTCGGCGAGGACGGGGTGTACGAGTTCGCCGTCTCGCTCTCGGGACAGACCTCCGCGCAGCCGTGGCAGCGGGTTCTCGGCGTCCAGCGGACCTTCCTACCCTGGCAGCCGGACGAGGCCGGCACCAGGACGAAGACGACGTATCTGTGGCCGCTCGTCTCCACCGCCCACATGACGGCCGAGACGGATTCCGACGAGCAGCAGACACGGGTCTTCCGCGACGAGGACCTGGCCAAGGAGATCTCGCCCGGCGGACGTCTGAACCAGATGGTGGCGCTCGGTACCGGCCTCGACGTCACCTGGGTGGTCGATCCGGACCTGCTGGCCTCCGTGGACGCCATGGCCCGCGGCTATCAGGTGCGCGGTGCGGACGGCACCACCGTCGCCGGGACCCACCAGGCGGTGGCCAAGCAGTGGCTCGCCGATCTGCAGCAGGCGGTGGCGGACAAGGAGGTCGTCGCCCTGCCGTTCGCCGACCCCGACCTGGCGTCCCTCGCCCACAACGGCACCGATGTCACCGGTTCGCTGAGCCGGCTGAAGGACGCCACGGACGTCGTCACCAACACGGTCGAGACGGTGCTCCACGTGAAACCGGTCACCGACTTCGCCTGGCCGGTGGAGGGCGCCGTCGATCCGTCGATCGTCAAGGTCGCCACCTCGGCGGGCGCCGACAAGGTGATCGCCCGCAGCGACAGCCTGGAGGAGACCAGCGGCCTGTCGTACACGCCCTCCGCGGCCCGCCCCATCGGCGGCGGGACGACGGCGGTCGTCGCCGACGCCCGGCTGTCCACCGCGTTCCGCGGCGATCTGACGGACGCCTCGGCGTCCACGCTCGCCGTACAGCGCTTCCTCGCCCAGAGCCTGGCGCTCGGCCTGCAGACCGGCAAGCAGCGCAGCGTCGTGGTGGCCCCGCAGCGCATGCCGACCGGGAGCCAGGCCCGGGCGATGGCCGAGGCGCTGACGGCGCTGCAGGGCGGCACCTGGTCGGAATCCCAGGAACTGACGGCCGCCGCGGCGGCCAAGCCGGACCCGAGGGCCACCACCAAGGTGCCGCCGGCCTCCGCCTATCCGTCCTCGCTGCGCAAGCAGGAGCTGCCCCGGTCGGCCTTCGAGCAGATCGCGCGCACGCAGGGCAAGCTCGACAAGTTCCGGGTGGTCCTGTCGGACGAGTCCCGGGTGGTCACCCCCTTCGGCCGGTCCATGGACCGGGAGATGTCCGCGTCCTGGCGCGGCCGGAGCGCGCAGGCGGCCTCGTTCCGCACCGGTGTGGAGCGGTACCTGGACAGCCTGGCCGGCCAGGTGAGACTGATCGACAAGTCGGAGACCAAGCTCTCCGGCCGCAGCGCCACGATCCCCGTGACCGTCCAGAACAACCTGGTCCAGGGCGTGGACCGGCTGGTGCTGCGGCTCACCTCCACCAACCCCACCCGTCTCAAGATCGGCGGCTCCGACTACCAGGAGCAGCCCGTCGCGGTCTCGGGCGGCCACAGCCAGTCGGTGAAGTTCACCACGTCGGCCAACGCCAACGGCCGGGCCACGGTGATCGCCCAGCTCTACACCGAGGACGGCCAGCCGTACGGGGAGGCCGTCACCTTCGACGTGAAGGTCACCGAGATCACGGCCACCGTGATGCTGGTCATCGGCGGCGGCGCCCTGCTGCTCGTCCTCGCCGGATTCCGGATGTACACCCAGCGCAAGCGGGCCGCCGCCCGCGGGGGAGAGGACGACGGCCCCGGGGCCGGGGACGAGGCCGCGGACGGCCCGGACCACCCGGACGGGCCCGAAGACCGCCTCGGGGAGCCCGGGGCGGGCTCCCGGGCGGAGGACCCCGAGCAGCCGAGTGACCCTGCACCGGACACCCCAGTGGAAAACACCGACCCGTCCGGCACGGGTGAGAGAGTGGACCGTTGAGGATGTCGTGGCCGTGGGCCCGGGACGATGAGGTGGGGTAACCATGAACGCGCCGTACGACGGTGACCGCGGCCAGGCGCCGGGCAGCTCGGGCTACCCCGACGGCCCGCCGCCCGAGCAGGGCCAGGCGCCGGCGGAGCACCCCGCGGACATGTACCTCCAGGACGCCTACGACCAGGACCCGTACCGGGCCCAGGATCTGTCCGCGCAGGACCCGGTCGCCGAGGCGCTCTACGACCGCGCCGCGCACCCCCCGCCGCCTCCCGGCGCCTACCCTCCCCAGCAGCCGCTGTACGGGCAGCCGCCCCAGTCGCCCTACGCCCCGGACCCGCATGTCTGGGCGCAGCCTCCCGCGCCGGAGCCGGGGGGTCCCACCCGGCACCTGCCCTACGGCGACGACCCGCGCACGACCCAGTTCGTGGGGGTGGACGATCTGGTCAGCCAGGCCGGCGAGCAGCACCACGAGCCCGACGCCTTCGCCCACCTGTTCAGGGACCAGCAGCAGGGCGGCGGCCACCCGTCCTACGAGCCGCCGTCCGTGCCGGGGCCGTCCCCGGCGCCCGGCCCATACGCGAACGCTCCGGCACCCGGCCCGTACGCGGGCTCCGCGGCGCCCGGCCCGTACGCGGACGCTCCGGCGCCCGGCGCATACGCGTCGGCCCAGCAGCAGGAACCGTACGGCGCCTCGCCCCAGGGGCAGGGACAGTACGGCGCGCACCCGGTCCAGGGCCCGTACGGCGAGGCTGCGGCGTCCGGCCCGTACCCGGCGCCCGGCCCCGACGCGTACGCCACGGTGCCGTCCCCGGCGGCCGAGGAACCCGCCGCGGACCCCGCCCCCGCGCCGGCCGCCGTCCCGAAGAAGGGCGGCCGTGCCTCGGGGCTGCTGAAGTCGAGCGCCGTGATGGCGGCGGGCACGATGGTCTCCCGCCTCACCGGGTTCATCCGCTCGGCGATGATCGTCTCCGCGCTGGGCCTGGCCATGCTGGGCGAGTCCTTCCAGATCGCCTACCAGCTGCCGACGATGATCTACATCCTCACCGTGGGCGGCGGTCTGAACTCCGTCTTCGTCCCGCAGCTCGTCCGCGCCATGAAGGAGGACGAGGACGGCGGCGAGGCGTACGCCAACCGCCTGCTGACGCTGGTGATGGTGGCCCTGGCCGCGCTCACCGGGCTGGCGATGTTCGCGGCGCCCCTTCTCGTCCGCATGCTGTCGAACTCCGTCGCCGGCGATTCCGCGGCCAACGAGGTCGCCGTCACCTTCACCCGCTACTTCCTGCCCTCGATCTTCTTCATGGGCATCCACGTGGTGATGGGGCAGATCCTCAACGCGCGCGGCAAGTTCGGCGCGATGATGTGGACGCCCGTCCTGAACAACATCGTCATCATCGTGACGCTGGGCATGTTCATCTGGGTCTACGGCACCGCCGCCGACTCCGACATGCAGGTCAAAAACATCCCGCCCGAGGGCGTACGGCTGCTCGGCGTCGGCGTGCTCCTCGGCCTGGTGGTCCAGGCGCTGGCGATGATCCCCTACCTGCGGGAGACCGGCTTCAAGCTGCGGCTGCGGTTCGACTGGAAGGGCCACGGGCTGGGCAGGGCCGCCATGCTCGCCAAGTGGACCATTCTGTTCGTCCTCGCCAACCAGGCGGGCGCCCTCGTCGTCACCCAGCTGGCCACCGCGTCGGTCACGGACACCGGCATGGCCGGCACCGGTTACAGCGCCTACGCCAACGCGCAGCTCATCTGGGGCCTGCCCCAGGCCATCATCACCGTTTCCCTGATGGCCGCCCTGCTCCCCCGCCTCGCGCGTTCGGCGGTCGAGAACGACGCGGGCGCCGTCCGCGACGACATCTCCCAGGGCCTGCGCACGACCGCCGTCGCGATCGTGCCCATCGCCTTCGGTTTCGTCGCGCTCGGCATCCCGATGTGCACCCTGATCTTCGGTTCCTCGGGCACCGGGGCCGCCACCAACATGGGCTACATGCTGATGGCGTTCGGCCTCGGCCTGATCCCGTACTCCGTGCAGTACGTCGTCCTGCGGGCCTTCTACGCCTACGAGGACACCCGGACGCCCTTCTACAACACGGTCATCGTGGCCGCCGTCAACGCGGGTGCCTCGGCCCTGTGCTACTTCCTGATCCCGCCCCGCTGGGCCGCGGTCGGCATGGCCGCCTCCTACGGCCTGGCCTACGCGATCGGCGTCGGGGTCGCCTGGCGCCGGCTGCGCAAGCGGCTCGGCGTGGACCTGGACGGCTCCCGCGTGCTGCGCACCTACGCCCGGCTGAGCATCGCCTCGGTGCCGGCCGCGCTGCTGAGCGGGGCGGCCTGTTACGGGATCAGCCAGACCCTCGGCCAGGGCATCGTCGGCTCCTTCGCCGCGTTGGTGGCCGGCGGGGCCGTGCTGCTCGGCGTCTTCTACGTGGCCGCCCGCCGTATGCGCATCGAGGAACTGAACTCGCTGGTCGGCATGGTGCGCGGCCGGCTGGGACGCTGAGACGGGGGGTAGGCGCACAACCATCGTCCGCCGCCGTGTGTCGTGCATAGCGGCGGACTGTGGGCACAATTGGTTTCGGCGTCGGACGGCGCGCAACGGCTGCGGTCCGGCGCGCAACGATTGGGGAGGCAGGAACGACGGTGGCGGAACGGAGCACGGCTGCCGTCGACGTGGCAGACAGCAGCGGCGAGCAGTCGCTGACCGCGCAGGCGGACCAGTCCACGGCCGACGGGGTGGCCCAGAACCGGGAGCGGGACACGGATAGCGACGAGGCACAGGGAAGCGCCCGGACCGAGGGTTCCGGCAAGGTCACCTCTCCCGAGCTGCACAGCGGCCACAAGCTCGCCAGACGCTACCGCCTCGAAGAGTGCGTCACCCGTCTGGACGGCTTCAGCAGTTGGCGTGCCGTGGACGAGAAGCTCCGCCGTGCCGTCGGTGTCCACATCCTGCCCGCCGACCACACACGGGCCCGCTCCGTACTGGCCGCCGCCCGCTCCTCCGCGCTCCTCGGTGACCCCCGCTTCGTCCAGGTGCTGGACGCCGTCGAGGAGAACGACCTCGTCTACGTCGTGCACGAGTGGCTGCCCGACGCCACCGAGCTGACCACGCTCCTCGCCACCGGCCCGCTGGAGCCGTACGACGCCTACCAGATGGTCAGCCAGGTCGCCGCCGCCATGGCGGCCGCCCACCGCGAGGGCCTCGCCCACCTCCGCCTGAACCCCAACGCGGTCCTGCGGACCTCGACCGGCCAGTGGCGCATCCGCGGCCTCGCCGTGAACGCCGCGCTGCGCGGGGTCAGCTCCGAGACCCCGCAGCGCGCCGACACCGAGGCCGTCGGCGCCCTGCTGTACGCGGCGCTCACTCAGCGCTGGCCGTACGAGAACGACGCCTACGGGCTGTCCGGCCTGCCCAAGGACCTGGGCCTGATCCCGCCCGACCAGGTCCGCGCCGGTGTCCACCGCGGTCTGTCCGAGCTCGCCATGCGGGCGCTCGCCAACGACGGCGCCACCGCCTCCCGCCACGAGTCCCCCTGCACGACGCCGGAGGAACTGGTCAAGGCGATCGGCGAGATGCCGCGCATCCGCCCGCCGGAGCCGGCGTTCACCGCGCCGCCCGAGTACCAGCGCACGACGTACCAGCAGGGGACGTACGGCCGGCCGGCCGCGCACCCCGGGGTCACCCAGCCGGTCCCCACCCCGCCGCCCCCGTTGCAGAGCCGTACCGGAAAGGCCCTCAAGTGGGCCGTCTCCGCCCTGCTCATCGCCGCTCTCGGGCTGGGAAGCTGGCAACTGGCCGACGCGCTGATGGAGCGGGACGGCAAGGCCGGCGACCAGAACCAGACGCAGACGACGGACGGGGACGACAAGGAGGGCCGGCAGGCCCGGCCCAGCAAGCCGCTCGCGATCCAGGGCGCGCAGGAGTACGTGGCCAAGGGCGACGCCCAGGCCCCCGAGGACGTGGGCAAGACCTACGACGCCGACAGCTCGACGTACTGGCGCACCAAGAGCTTCTACGACGGGCCGGAGATGAAGCCCTCGTTCAAGCCCGGTGTCGGGATCGTCTACGACCTGGGCTCGGCGAAGCAGGTCTCCTCCGCGTCGATCGGGCTCCGCTTCGCCGGGGACCACACCACGGTCACGCTGTACGCGGCGGACTCGCTGAGCCCGGCCGGTCCCGTCGACTCGATGCGCAAGCTCGGCACCGCGACCACGAGCGGGGACTCCGCCTCGGTGAAGATCGCCAAGCCGGTGAAGACGCAGTACGTCCTGGTCTGGTTCACCGCCCTGCCGTACGCCCCCGGTGACCAGTACAGCGGCTCGGGCTACAAGCAGGCCGTCACCGACGTCGAGTTCAAGGGCTGAGAACTGCGGACGACAGGGGAGGGGGCCCGATGGCGGACGACGACACCGCTTACGGCGACGCGACCGACCAGGACCTCCTCGCCCGCCATGTGGCGGGTAATCCCGAAGCCTTCGGTGAACTCGTCCGGCGCCACCGTGACCGGCTGTGGGCGGTCGCCCTGCGCACGCTGGGAGACCGCGAGGAAGCCGCCGACGCGGTCCAGGACGCTCTCGTCTCCGCCTATCGGGCGGCCCACACCTTCCGGGGCCAGTCGGCCGTCACCACCTGGCTGCACCGCATCACGGTGAACGCCTGCCTGGACCGCGCCCGCAAGGCGGTGTCCCGGAAGACCGCCCCGGTCGACGACACCGAGCGCCTGGAGCAGTTGCTGGAGCCGCAGGAGTCCGCGGCGGCGCCCGCGGAGCGCAACGATCTGCACCGCCGGCTGGTGGAGGCCCTGGCCACCCTGCCGCCCGAGCAGCGCGCGGCGCTCGTCCTGGTGGACATGCAGGGTTATCCGGTGGCCGAGGCCGCCCGCGTCCTGGACGTGCCGGCCGGCACGGTGAAAAGCCGGTGCGCCCGGGGGAGGGCACGGTTGCTGCCGCTCCTCACCGATCTGCGACCCGAGGGCGTCACGGGCGGCAGGAAGCCGACCGGCCCGGAACGGAACCGGTCGACGGGGACATCCGTCCCACCCGCGGCGGGACCGCCCCAGGCGGGGCCGCCGGACGCGGGACCAAGCGATTCAGCCGCAGTGAAGGGCGGAGGTGGACGCACGTGACATCGCCGACGGACATGGCCGGGCACCCGGACGTCGCGGAGATCTCCGACCTCACCGAGGGGCTGCTCCCCCCCTCACGCACCACGGACCTACGGCGGCACCTGGACGCCTGCGAGCTGTGCGCGGACGTCTACGCATCACTGAAGGAGATCCGGGGACTGCTCGGCACACTGCCCGGGCCGCCGAGCATGCCCGCGGACGTGGCGGGCCGTATCGATGCCGCCCTTGCGGCGGAAGCACTGCTCGACGCCACGGCACCCGAGGCCGCCGCCGTCCCTCCGGCCGACGCGGCGCCCACGGCTTCGGTGAGCGTCGGCCATGGGCAGCATGTTTCACGTGAAACACCGGCATCGGCGGACCGGCCTTCCGGGAACGCCCGCCGCTCCAGCACCGGACCGGGCCGCAAGGACGGCAGCCGGAGCGGCCGGCGCCGGCTCGCCGCCCTCGGGGCCGTGTTCGCCGCGGCCACCCTGGGCATCGGCACCGTGCTCGTGTCCTCCCTCGATGACGGCACGCCGTCGAAGGAGTCCCGCGGTCACCCGACCGCGTCCGCGGACACCTTCGCCGAAGGGAAGCTGAGGCAGCAGGTCTCCGCCCTCCTGGCCGAGAACCGGGGAACACCGAGTGAGACCCGCGCCCCCCGCACCTTCGGCGCCGAGTCCGGGACCACGGGGGAGAACCGCCTCTTCACCCACCCTGCCGTCCCCGAATGCGTCCAGCGGGGCATCGGCCGCGAGACGGCGGCACTCGCCGCCGAGGAAGGCGTCTACCAGGGCAGGAAGGCACTGCTGGTCATCCTGCCCGAGCCCTCCGACGACCGCAGGGTGACCGTGTACATCGTCGAGGCGACGTGTGTGGATCAGCCCTCGGCCGGCACGGCCAGGGTGCTGTTGGAGCGCTCCTACACCCGCTGAGTCCGCGGGTCTCCGCCCGCCGGGAAGCCACCGGTGCCCAGGCGGCTCCGGTGCGTGTCCGCTCGCTCCGGAGCACCGGCGCCCGTGCGGCTTCGCCGTGTGTCCGTTCGCTCCCCCCGTGTGCCCGGACACAGCGGGAATGCGCGCCCCTTAGGATCCGTTGGGTGGGGTGAGAGTTCCGCGAGAAGCTCCCACCGGCCGTACGACGCAGTCCAGAGACGAGGAACCCAGCCGTGAGCGACGTCCGTAACGTGATCATCATCGGCTCCGGGCCCGCCGGCTACACGGCGGCGCTCTACACCGCGCGCGCGTCGCTGAAGCCACTGGTGTTCGAGGGGGCGGTCACCGCCGGTGGTGCACTGATGAACACCACCGAGGTGGAGAACTTCCCGGGCTTCCAGGACGGCATCATGGGCCCCGAGCTCATGGACAACATGCGCGCCCAGGCCGAGCGCTTCGGCGCCGAGCTGCTCCCGGACGATGTCGTCACCGTCGACCTGACCGGTGAGATCAAGACCGTGACGGACACCGCGGGCACGGTGCACAAGGCCAAGGCCGTGATCGTCGCCACCGGCTCGCAGCACCGCAAGCTCGGCCTGCCCAACGAGGACGCGCTCTCCGGTCGCGGTGTCTCCTGGTGCGCCACCTGCGACGGGTTCTTCTTCAAGGACCAGGACATCGCCGTCATCGGTGGTGGTGACACCGCGATGGAGGAAGCCACGTTCCTCTCCCGCTTCGCCAAGTCCGTGACGATCGTCCACCGCCGCGACACCCTGCGCGCCTCCAAGGCGATGCAGGAGCGCGCCTTCGCCGACCCGAAGATCTCGTTCATCTGGGACAGCGAGGTCGCCGAGATCCAGGGCGACCAGAAGCTGTCGGGCCTGAAGCTGCGCAACCTCAAGACCGGTGAACTCTCGGACCTGCCGGTGACCGGCCTGTTCATCGCGATCGGCCACGACCCGCGCACCGAGCTCTTCAAGGGCCAGCTCGAGCTGGACGACGAGGGCTACCTGAAGGTCGACGCGCCCTCCACCCGCACCAACGTGACCGGTGTCTTCGCCGCCGGCGACGTGGTCGACCACACCTACCGTCAGGCGATCACCGCCGCCGGTACCGGCTGCTCCGCCGCGCTGGACGCCGAGCGGTTCCTCGCCGCTCTGGCCGACACGGACCAGGCCGAGCCCGAGAAGACCACTGTCTGACCTCCCATCCGCCACGACACCAACCAGTTAAGGAGCCCGCCGTGGCCGGCACCCTGAAGAATGTGACCGACGCCTCCTTCGAGCAGGACGTCCTCAAGAGCGACAAGCCCGTGCTGGTGGACT
Organism: Streptomyces harenosi; assembly: GCF_011008945.1. Taxonomy (GTDB): domain Bacteria; phylum Actinomycetota; class Actinomycetes; order Streptomycetales; family Streptomycetaceae; genus Streptomyces; species Streptomyces harenosi. Next base: position 9,951 of record NZ_WYCT01000003.1, on the reverse strand, counting down.
TCTGGGCCGCCTGGTGCGGTCCCTGCCGCCAGATCGCGCCCTCCCTGGAGGCGATCGCCGCCGAGTACGGCGACAAGATCGAGGTCGTCAAGCTCAACATCGACGAGAACCCGGGTACGGCGGCCAAGTACGGCGTCATGTCCATTCCGACCCTGAACGTCTACCAGAGCGGCGACGTCGTCAAGACGATCGTCGGCGCCAAGCCCAAGGCCGCGATCGTCCGCGACCTTGAGGAGTTCATCGGGGACTGACCCTTCACGGGACTCACGTTTCACGTGAAACACGAATGGGCCAACCCAGCCGGGTTGGCCCATTCGTTTGCCGCCGGTCTCGGCCGGCTCCTCTCAGAGCGGCCGGAGTGCCGGCTCCTTCTGCACAGCTCCCAGCAGCCGGTCCAGCGCCATCTCCACGTCTTCCTTCCACGACAGCGTGGACCGCAGTTCCAGCCGGAGTCGTGGATGCGCGGGGTGGGGCCGAACCGTCTTGAACCCCACCGCCAAGAGGTGATCGGCCGGCAGCAGACAGGCAGGCTCCTTCCAGCGGGCGTCTCCGAACGCCTCGATGGCCTTGAACCCTCGCCGCAGCAGGTCCTTGGCGACCGTCTGGACCATGACCCGGCCCAGCCCCTGTCCCTGGTAGCCCGGCATGATGAACGCGGTCATGAGCTGTACCGCGTCGGGCGAGACAGGGCTCGTGGGGAACGCCGTCGAGCGCGGCACATACGCCGGAGGGGCGTAGAGCACAAAGCCCACCGGCACATCATCGACGTAGACGACCCGGCCACAGGACCCCCAGTCCAGCAGCACCGCGGAGATCCATGCCTCTTTCTCCAGGGCGGGCGTGCCCGCCTTTACCGCGGCCTCTCCGCTGACGGGGTCCAGCTCCCAGAAGACACACGATCGGCAGCGCTGGGGGAGGTCCTGAAGGTTGTCCAGCGTGAGCGGTACGAGCCGACGCCCCATGAAAGCTGTTCCTCGCTTCCTGCGCCCGCCGCGCTACGGGCGGCTGTCAGAGCACTCCGTTCCCTCAGCAGGCTGCCGATGAACCCGCCGACCGCGCCCAGTCCCAGACCTGCGCTCACCAGCCCGGTCCGGCCCATCGTCCGCATGGCCCCTTGTCTCCCTCTCAGAGGTGCTCACAGGTGAATGCGCCATACCCTGACGCATCGTATCCATGATGCGATTCCCTCGATACCGCAGGAAAGCAAAAGGGCGGTCCGTTCCGGTATACACCGGACGCGACCCGCCCTGTCGCATACGGGCGGCACCACTCGTGCCGCCCGGCCGCCATCAGGAGTCCCGCTCTTCCTCGGCGTCACCGTCCTGCAGCTTCTGCTGGAGCACCGGCCCTTCGCCGGGAGCCAGAGTGCCCAGGATGCGTTCGAGATCTTCCAGGGAGGCAAACTCGACCGTGATCTTGCCCTTCTTCTGCCCCAGGTCGACCTTCACCCGCGTCTCGAAACGGTCCGAGAGTCGCGTCGCGAGGTCCGTGAGAGCCGGAGAGACCCGCGAGCCGGCCCGCGGCCCCTTGGCCCGCTGAGGCTTCTGCGGACGGGAGCCCATCAGCGTCACGATCTCTTCGACAGCCCGGACCGACAGCCCCTCGGCCACGATCCGGTGGGCCAGCCTGTCCTGCTCCTCCGGGTCTTCCACCGACAGCAGAGCCCGCGCATGTCCGGCGGAGAGGACTCCGGCCGCCACCCTGCGCTGGACCGCGGCGGAGAGCTTCAGCAGGCGCAGAGTGTTGGAGACCTGCGGGCGGGAGCGGCCGATGCGGTCGGCCAGCTGGTCGTGCGTGCAGTTGAACTCATTCAGCAACTGGTCGTAGGCGGCAGCCTCTTCCAGCGGGTTGAGCTGCGCCCGGTGCAGGTTCTCCAGAAGGGCGTCCAGGAGGAGCTTCTCGTCCTCCGTGGCCCGCACGATGGCGGGGATCGCCTTCAGCCCCGCCTCGCGGCAGGCGCGCCAGCGACGCTCGCCCATGATGAGTTCGTAGCTCGCCGGACCCACCTGGCGGACGACGACCGGCTGGAGGAGGCCCACTTCCTTGATGGAGGTGACGAGCTCGGCCAGGGCATCCTCGTCGAACACCACACGTGGCTGCCGGGGGTTGGGCGTGATGGCGTCGAGGGGGATCTCCGCGAAGTGAGCCCCCATGGGCGCGGCAGGCACCTCCGCAGAGGGGCCGGCGGGCTCCTCTGTTTCACGTGAAACGCGCGGCAGTGTGGCCACCTTCGCCGCGGCCACCCCGCGGTCGGTCGTCAGGCCGGGAACCGCCGCAGGAGACGGGGAAGCGCCACCCCCCAGCGCGGCCGAAGCCACCGTCTTCTCCGTCGGGGCAGGAGGAATCAGTGCGCCGAGACCACGGCCCAACCCCCTCCGTCGCTCGCTCACTGCATCCCCTCCACCATGTTCGGGTTGTTCTGCGCGCCGATGTGGGCGTGGGTCGGGTCGTAGCTGACACCGACGCCCCTCAGCGCGATTTCTCGTGCCGCCTCCAGATAGGAGAGGGCACCACTTGATCCTGGATCGTAAGTCAGCACGGTCTGCCCATAGCTCGGCGCCTCCGAGATACGGACCGAGCGCGGAATGCTCGTCCGCAGGACCTCGTCGCCGAAGTGGTTCCGCACCTCCTCCGCGACCTGGGAGGCGAGCCGCGTCCGGCCGTCATACATGGTGAGCAGGATCGTCGACACATGAAGCGTGGGGTTGAGATGCCCACGCACCAGATCGACGTTGCGCAGGAGCTGACCCAGACCTTCCAGCGCGTAGTACTCGCACTGGATCGGGATCAGCACCTCCTGGCCGGCGACGAGCGCGTTGACGGTCAGCAGGCCCAGGGACGGCGGGCAGTCGATGAGGATGTAATCCAGCGGCTGCTCATACGCCTGGATGGCCCGCTGCAACCGGCTCTCCCGCGCCACCAGCGACACCAGCTCGATCTCCGCACCGGCGAGATCGATGGTGGCGGGAGCACAGAAGAGGCCCTCCACGTCGGGGACCGGCTGGACGACCTCCGAGAGCGGCTTGCTCTCGACCAAGACGTCGTAGATGGACGGCACCTCGGCGTGATGGTCGATGCCCAGGGCAGTGGACGCATTGCCCTGGGGGTCGAGGTCGATCACCAGGACACGGCCACCGTGCAAGGCCAGCGACGCGGCAAGGTTGACGGTCGTCGTCGTCTTGCCCACCCCGCCCTTCTGGTTGGCGACCACGATGATCCGGGTCTGTTCGGGGCGCGGCATGCCCTCACCGGCACGGCCCAGAGCCTCCACCGCTAGCTGGGCAGATCGACCGATCGGAGTGTCGTCCATCGGGGGTGGCGTTTCACGTGAAACATCCGCTCCCGTCGACTCGGTTCGGGGACCGGGGACCGGATCGGTCATCGGTCCCGCGATATTGGCGTCGGACCGCAAGGATTCACTCTCCTCGACTTCAGGCTCGCAATGCACAGAGCCTCCCATGCCTTCGGGGTCATGAACCAGTGAGGTCTGACCTTCTGTGGAGAAATCCACCTCTGTGGACATCTCCGTGCCCTTCACAGGGGAAGGGGCGTCCCCTCCGAGGGAAGAGACGCTCTCTTCGAGGGGAAAGACCTCATCCGCGGCAGGAAGCTCCTCCGAGGACATCTCCGACGACGCGAGGGACCCCAGAGGCTGGCGGTCACGGGGTTCGGCCGCAGCGCGGCCCCGACTGATGATGCCGTGCAGCAGTGAGCGACGTTTCACGTGAAACACGATGCCCAGCAGCCGTGACCGAACTGTCGCGACACTCCGGAGTGCGCAGATTGGGCAGCTTGTGTGGAGTACGCATCTCCCTCACACCGGCTCCGCCCGCACCGGTGTCACCCGGCCGGGCGGATGCGCACGCTGCTGCTCCCTTTAGGGCCGGCTCAGCCGCGCCGCCGACGGGTCCTTCCCGTCCGCGCCGCCTTCGCACGCTTGGCGGCGAAGCGCACTCCGCCCGGGCTTTCCCCGACCTCGACCCGCACGACCGTGGACATCGGGTCCACGACGCCCTCGCCAACGTGCAGGATGGACGTCTCCACGGCGCCCAGCTTGCTCAGCGCGGTGGCGGCGCTCTTCAGCTCCTCCTCGGCGGTGTCGCCCTTGAGGGCGAGCATCTCACCGTACGGGCGCAGCAGGGGGATTCCCCAGGTGGCCAGACGGTCCAGCGGTGCGACGGCCCGGGCGGTCACCACATGGACGGGCGGAAGCTTGCCCATGACCTCCTCGGCCCGGCCCCGGACGACGGTGACATGGTCCAGGCCCAGCAGCTCCACGACCTCGGTCAGGAAGTTCGTGCGGCGCAGGAGGGGCTCCAGAAGCGTGATCTTCAGGTCCTCCCGGACGAGTGCCAGCGGGATGCCGGGCAGGCCGGCTCCCGAGCCGACATCGCACACCGTGACCCCCTCGGGCACGGCCTCGGCGAGCACCGCGCAGTTCAGCAGATGCCGTTCCCACAGGCGGGGAACCTCGCGCGGGCCGATCAGACCACGCTGAACTCCCGCCTCGGCGAGCAGCTCCGCGTAGCGGACCGCGTCCGCGAAGCGATCGCCGAAGACCTCGCGGGCCTGCTCGGGCGCAGGGGGAAGCTCCGCTGCCTCCGTCACGGGGGACCGTCCTTCCGTACCGCGTCGGCGTACCGGACGCCGACACCAGAACCACCAGAACTATCAGGCTGACAAAGACCGGCCCCGCCTGCACAACAGACGGGGCCGGGGGGAACGTGGGGGCCGATCAGGCGGGCAGTACGACGACGAAGCGCTGCGGCTCCTCGCCCTCGGACTCGCTGCGCAGGCCCGCCGCCTTGACGGCGTCGTGCACGACCTTGCGCTCGAACGGCGTCATCGGGTCGAGCCGCACGGGCTCGCCGCTGCTCTTGACCTCCGCGGCGGCCTTGGCGCCCAGCTCGGAGAGCTCGGTGCGCTTCCTGGCCCGGTAGCCCGCGATGTCGAGCATCAGCCGGCTGCGGTCCCCGGTCTCCCGGTGCACGGCCAGGCGCGTCAGCTCCTGCAGAGCCTCCAGCACCTCACCGTCCCGGCCGACCAGCTTCTGCAGGTCACGGCTGCCCGTGTCGCTGATGATCGAGACGGAGGCACGGTCGGCCTCGACGTCCATGTCGATGTCGCCGTCGAGGTCGGCGATGTCGAGCAGACCCTCCAGGTAGTCCGCCGCGATCTCGCCCTCCTGCTCCAGGCGGGTCAGGGTGTCTGCACCCTCGGCAGCGGCGGAGGTGGTGCCTTCCGTCACGGGATGGACTCCTTCTTACTTCTTCGACGGGGACTTGGGCCGCTGCGGACCCTTGCGCTGTCCGGACTGGGCCTTGCTGCGGGTGCCGGCGGCGGGCTTCTGCCCGCCCTTCTTGCCGGCGGACTGGGTGTCCTCGGGCTGGTCGGACTTGGTCAGCGAGGTCTTCGTCTCGGGCTCGCCCGCCGCCTTGGCACCACCCTGCCGCTGGGCCTTGGTCTGCCGCTTGGGCTGCTGCCGCTTGCCGGCGGGAGCGGTGGCCGTCGTCGTCGCCTCGCCGTCCGCCGCCTGCGCGGTGGCGGTGGCCTCGCTCTTCACCACGGTGCCGTCGGCCTGGGCGGCCAGCCCCGCCTTGTTCAGCCCGTTGATGAACTTGCGCTCGAACTCGTTGCGGTCGCGGCCCTTGGCGACGATGGCCTTGACGATGGCCCGCTCACCGCGGCCGCGGGTCTTGCCGTGGTGAGTGACGCGCTTGTACAGGCGCTCCAGATAGGCGGCCTGGGCCTTGGAACCCGGGGTCGGGTTGTTGTGGATGACGTACATCTGCTGGCCCATGGTCCACACGTTGGTGGTCAGCCAGTAGACGAGGACACCGACCGGGAAGTTGATGCCGAAGACGGCGAACATGATCGGGAAGATGTACATCAGCATCTTCTGCTGCTGCATGAAGGGCGTCTTCACCGTCGTGTCGACGTTCTTCGTCATCAGCTGGCGCTGGGTGAAGAACTGCGACGCCGACATCAGCACGATCATGATGGCCGTGATCACCCGCACGTCGGTGAGGGTGGCGCCGAGCGCCTCCACCTTGGACGAGCTGTCGGTGAACTTGGCGGCCAGCGGAGCACCGAAGATGTGGGCCTTCTGGGCGCTGTCCAGCAGGCGGGTGTTGATCACGCCGATGGTGTCGTTCGACGCGATGCTGTTGAGCACGTGGTACAGGGCGAAGAAGAACGGGGACTGCGCCAGGATGGGAAGGCACGAGGAGAGCGGGTTGGTGCCCGTCTCCTTGTACAGCTTCATCATCTCTTCGGACTGACGCTGCCGGTCGTTCTTGTAGCGCTCCTGGATCTTCTTCATCTCCGGCTGGAGCGTCTGCATGGCCCGCGTCGCCTTGATCTGCTTCACGAAGAGCGGGATCAGGCAGATACGGATCAGGATCACCAGGGACACGATGGACAGGCCCCAGGCCCAGCCGGTGTCCGGGCCGAAGAGTTCGCCGTACACCTTGTGGAACTGGACGATGACCCAGGAGACGGGTGTCGTGATGAAGCTGAAGAGGCTGGCAATCGTGTCCACTAATCATGCTCCTTGGGCATGGGACGAGGTCTCTGCGGCCGGGCCCGAAGGACTCGACGGACTCGCCTGAGAGGTCTGTCCCTCGGTGGCCGGTGCGGCGGCGGAGGGCCCGCCCCTGCGTGCACGCCAGGCGTCACGCAGCATTTCGTGCCATCGCGGGCGCTTGCGCGGCGGAACGTGGTCCACACCGCCCAGCGACCAGGGGTTGCACCGCAGGATGCGCCAAGCGGTGAGGACCGTCCCCTTGAGGGCACCGTGCCGGTCGATGGCCGTGTAGCCGTAATGGGAACACGACGGGTAGTACTTGCATACCGGCCCGAGCAGCGGACTGATCGTCCACTGGTACAGCTTGATCAGGGCCAGCAGCGGGTACTTCATCGCGCGCCCCCTCCCAGGAGCCGCTGGAGTGCGGCGTCCAGGTCTCGGGCCAGCTGTGCATGGTCGGCGTCACCCGCACCGGGCAGCGCTCGTACGACTACCAGGCTACCGGGGGGAAACAGCGCGATCCGCTCGCGCATCAGATGGCGAAGCCTGCGCTTCACCTTGTTGCGCACGACGGCGCCACCCACGGCCTTGCTCACGACGAAACCCGCACGCGTCGGGGGAGCGCTCTCCCCAGGCGCGTGCGGGTCCGTGGCACCGCTTCGAAGGTGGACGACGAGGTGCGGGCGTCCGGCCCGACGGCCCCGACGTACCGCGGTCGCGAAGTCCTCGCGCCGCCTCAGCCGGTTCTCGGTGGGCAGCACGACGTCATGACCTGACCGGGATCAGGCGGACAGACGGGCGCGACCCTTGCTGCGGCGGGACGCGAGAATCGCGCGGCCGGCACGGGTGCGCATACGCAGCCGGAAGCCGTGGGTCTTCGCGCGACGACGGTTGTTCGGCTGGAAGGTGCGCTTGCTCACTCGGGGGCTCCAGTAAAAATCGGTGGTGGCGGGGTGCCGTCCTGGCTGTCACCGTGCGCCCACGAGTAGCTCGCGTTACGCCCCAGTGCACCGCTGACCGATCACCTTGACGCGATCTGTGCCCATCGGAGGCAGGCGGCAGCAGCCATCGACAACTCGACCTGGCTACGGTACGCGGGGCTGCTCCATCCGGTCAAACCGGCGACCGGTGAGCGAGACTGTCCACAGGCTGGGGACAACAACTTGAACCCTACCCGCCGCCCTGACTACCGTGGCTGGACTCCGATTCGTTCCTTTGTCCCCTCCCGGCCGATTGGTTCCACCCGGCCGCCGGAGTTCGACCCCGACCCGTCCCCGGACCACACGTTCGGGGGACTTGTGAGAGAGCGTGCCCTGTGGCTGACGTACCTGCCGATCTTGCCGCAGTGTGGCCGCGCGTACTCGAGCAGCTCCTGGGCGAGGGCCGCGGCCAGGGGGTCGAGGTCAAGGACGAGCACTGGATCCGGCGGACCCAGCCGCTCGCGCTGGTCGCCGACACCGCCCTGCTCGCCGTACCGAACGAGTTCGCGAAGGGTGTCCTGGAGGGCCGGCTGGCGCCGATCGTCAGCGAGACCCTGAGCCGCGAGTGCGGCCGTCCGATCCGGATCGCGATCACCGTCGACGACTCCGCGGGCGAGCCGCCCGCCCCGCCGGCGCCGCCCGCCCGCCCGCAGCCGCGCTACGAGGAGCCCGAACCGCCCGCCGGCCCGGCCCCCTACGACCAGCACGGCCCGTACGAGGGTTACGGCCGCCACCGCGCCGACCAGATGCCCGGCGGCTCCGGTGACCAGCTCCCGGCGGCCCGTCCCGCCTACCCCGGGGAGTACCAGCGCCCGGAGCCCGGCTCCTGGCCGCGCCCCGCGCAGGACGACTACGGCTGGCAGCAGCAGCGGCTCGGCTACCCGGAGCGCGACCCCTACGCGTCGCCGCCGCGCGACGCCTACGGGCAGGAGCCGTACGGGAAGGACGCCTACGGGCAGGAGCCGTACCCGCAGGACGGCTACGCCCAGGACCAGTACGCGCAGGACTACCGTCCGCAGCCGGTGGAGCGGCCGTCGCACGACTCCCCGCGCGGGGACTACGACCAGGCGCGCGGGGACTACGACCAGCGGGACGGGCGCCGGGAGCTGCCCGAGCCGCCGTCCGGTTCGGGCCATGTCCACCGCGGCGGCCCGGTCGGTCCGGCGCTGCCCGCCACCGGGGCGCCCGGCCCGCTGGCCGCGCAGCCCGCGCCGGCGACCGGCCCGGGCGAGCCGACCGCGCGGCTGAACCCGAAGTACCTCTTCGACACGTTCGTCATCGGCGCCTCCAACCGGTTCGCGCACGCGGCGGCCGTCGCCGTCGCCGAGGCGCCCGCCAAGGCGTACAACCCGCTGTTCATCTACGGCGAGTCGGGACTCGGCAAGACGCACCTGCTGCACGCGATCGGGCACTACGCGCGGAGCCTGTATCCCGGCACGCGGGTGCGGTACGTGAGCTCGGAGGAGTTCACCAACGAGTTCATCAACTCCATCCGCGACGGCAAGGGCGACAGCTTCCGCAAGCGCTACCGCGAGATGGACATCCTGCTGGTCGACGACATCCAGTTCCTGGCGGACAAGGAGTCGACGCAGGAGGAGTTCTTCCACACGTTCAACACCCTGCACAACGCCAACAAGCAGATCGTGCTCTCCAGCGACCGGCCGCCCAAGCAGCTCGTCACGCTGGAGGACCGGCTGCGGAACCGTTTCGAGTGGGGCCTGATCACCGACGTCCAGCCGCCCGAGCTGGAGACGCGGATCGCGATCCTGCGCAAGAAGGCGGTGCAGGAGCAGCTCAACGCCCCGCCCGAGGTGCTGGAGTTCATCGCCTCGCGGATCTCGCGCAACATCCGCGAGCTGGAGGGCGCGCTGATCCGGGTGACGGCCTTCGCCTCGCTCAACCGGCAGCCGGTGGACCTGGGCCTGACGGAGATCGTCCTGAAGGACCTGATCCCGGGCGGCGAGGACTCCACCCCGGAGATCACCTCCACCGCGATCATGGGCGCGACGGCCGACTACTTCGGCCTCACCGTCGAGGACCTGTGCGGCAGCTCGCGCGGCCGCCAGCTCGTCACGGCCCGGCAGATCGCCATGTACCTGTGCCGCGAGCTCACGGACCTGTCGCTGCCGAAGATCGGCGCGCTGTTCGGCGGGCGCGACCACACCACGGTGATGCACGCCGACCGGAAGATCCGCAACCTGATGGCCGAGCGGCGCTCCATCTACAACCAGGTCACGGAGCTCACCAACCGCATCAAAAACGGCTGACCGGCCACGGCCGCTCGCCGCTCGCCGATCTCCGCTCGCCGTCCGCCATCGCCGAGGCGCCCCCGCGGGACCACGTTCCCGGGGGCGCCTTCGCGCGGGCCGCGGGAAGCGCCGGAATCCCCGCCGCCGCCCTGTCCCGCCCGCTGTGACCGCGCCCAGCCCTCCGCCTGCCCCACCG